>CAZJUE010000126.1:0-7911 GCA_964549025.1 uncultured Anaerolineaceae bacterium
AATTCGAGGTGTGCGTCGTCGCAAAACGGCTTCTCCGTGGAGGCGCCGCAGCGGCACAACGCCAGCCGCGTGTCGGAGTGCAGCGGCTCGCCGTCGATGGTGGTGATCAGCAGGTCGCCGCGCAGGTAGAGCGGCCCGTCGCGTACCAACTGCACCTGATTTGCCGGCGGTGTATCTTCGAGGTCGGGGCCGTTCGGACTCTCCACCCGCAGGGCGCCCGTTTGGCGGCGGAAGACCACCTGCGCCGTGAGCTCGGCGCGTGCCCCATCCGGATCAATCCAGCTGGCCCGCTCGCGGTTGAACACCGCCGGCAAACCGCGGGTGCACTCCTCCGCATGAATGCAGCGGGCGATGTCGTAGCTGACGGTGACCTGGTTGCCCCGATGACGCCGTCTCAGCAGTTTGGGCGGCACTACTCCCTCCAAGCCTGGCAATCATACCTGCGGACAAGTTGCTGGTAGCAGCGTCGACCGGCTTGGGAAGGGGAATGGAGTGCGGATTGCGATTACAGCGCCAGCGCCCCACTGATCAGGCCGCTTGCGATCCCAACCAGCAGGATCAGCGAGAACACTCGAAGGATCGGTCGGCGCATTTCCGGTCCGCCGAGCGCAAGCGCCAGTGCGGCCTTGGAGGCAGTATTGACCAGCACCGCCAGCAGGATTGAGCTGGCGGCGACCTGAGGTGCAAGCTCTCCCCTGGCCGAGAGGTCGCTGGCGCTCAAGGTGATGGCATCCACGTCGGCCAAGCCAGCCAAAGCACTGGCCAGGTACACGCCGGCATCGCCGAAGAATTCCTCGGCCGCCCGCACCGCCAGCAGCACCACCGCGAATAGCAGCGCGAAGCCTATCGCCGAACTCAGGTTCAGCGGATTGCGCAGCAGCACCCCTGGGTCGCCAGATGAGCCACGCTCTCGCTGGCGGCGCCAGCTGATCCCTGCACCCAGCAGCCCAGCCAGCAGCATGCTGCCGATTGGGACCACCACCAGGGGCAGCAGCTCGATGTTCACCGCGATCACCTCGACGATCACCCGAGGAAACAGCACGGTCGACGCCAGGCCGATGCCGATCGCCAGAGCCGGCCCCAGGCGCGATTCTTCCTTGGATCGGCTCGAGAAACTCAGCGTGACGGCGGTGCTGCTCACCAAGCCGCCCAGCAAGCCAACGATCCCCAAGCCGCGTTCTGGTCCAAGCCGTTTGATCAGCAGGTAGCCGAAGAAGCTGATGGCCGAAACCAGCACCACCAGCAACCAGATCTCGCGCGGATTGAGCACGTCGAATGGCCCGTAGCGCATGTTCGGCAGGATCGGCAGCACCACCGCCGAGATCAGGGCGAATTCCAGGGTGGCCCGCAGGTCGGCCGGGCTCATGCGCCGCGCCAGGCCATGCAACGTGGGCTTCAAAGCCAGGATCAAGGCGGTGACCACGCCCAATGCGCCGGCCAACGCTGCCGGACCCCAGATCACCATCGCCCCCAGCAACGGCGCGATCAGAGCCACTACCTCAGTGGTGATCCCCTCCGCCCCTCCCCGGAACAGATCGCCCAGGTGGCTGGCCCAGATCAAAAGCATCAATCCGAGGTAGCCGGCCACAAAGATCAGAATGCCGAACTCTTGGCTGAGGTAGGCGGTGACGGCCCCCAGCAGCGCAAAGAGGGAGAACGTGCGGATCCCAGCGAAATCGGCGTCGCCCGATCGCTGCTGCACGAATTCACGCTCCAGGCCGATCAGCGCGCCGATCAGCAGCGCGGCTGCGAAGCGCCACCAGGGTTCTAAATGAGGTGCGAAGTCCATAGTCGGCAGTCTATGATAGGCGGGTCGCTCGCCATCCGCCTAGTTCACATTGGAGAAAAATCGGATGACAGAAGGCCCAGGCACACGCTCGTGGTTCGAGGTCGGCCAACAAATGATTCAGGGGGAGCTGCCTCCGCCGCCGATCGGAGAGCTGGTCGGTTTCCGCCTGACGGCGATGGAGCGCGGAACCGCTACGATGTTGTTGGAGGCCGACGAACGGCACACCAATCCGATGGGAACCCTGCACGGAGGCGTGTTGTGCGACGTGGCCGACGCCGCTATGGGGATGGCCTACGCCAGCACCCTGGAGCCTGGTGAGAGCTTCACCACGCTGGAGCTCAAGATCAATTTCCTCAAACCCATCTGGCAGGCCAAGCTGCAAGCGGTCGGCCGGGTAGTACAGCGCGGTCGTACCGTCGGGTTGGTCGAGTGCGATGTGCTGAACGAAGAGGGGTTGCTGGTGGCGCATGCGGTCAGCACTTGTATGACGTTGCGGGGGGAGCGGGCTGCCGGACGCTAAGCCGGCGATTGCCGATTGCTGTCAGCGCCGCTCTCTCGCGGGGCCGGGCCGAACGCCGTTTCCGTGGCAACACAATCGGCCCTTGCCGCGTGCGCTTCCGTGCTCGGGCGCTACCAGCGCCCGCGGCGGGTGACCGCCTCCGGGTTGACCAGCTCGGACTCTTCTGCCGGATCGATGCGCACCGCGCAAGCCTTGTATTCGGGAATCTTGGCCAGCGGATCCAGTTCGTCGAGCGTCAGCAGGTTGGCGGCCGCCTCGTGAAAGTGCCAGGGGACGAATACCACCCCCATGTTGGCCTTCTCGGTGACATGAGCCCGCAAAACGATCGAGCCGCGCCGGGATGAGACCCGGACCACGTCACCGTTCTTTACCCCCACCCGAGCCGCGTCTACCCGATTGACTTCCACCAGCGCCTCGGGATACAGCTCATCCAGCTGCGAGTGCCGGGTCATCGTGCCGCCGTGCCAGTGCTCGAGCAGCCGGCCGGTGGTGAGCACGAAGGGGTATTCGTCATCGGGCGGCTCGGCCGGCGGCACGTACTCCAGCAAGTGGAACTTACCGCGGCCGGCGGGGAAGCTCTCGGCGAACAAGAACGGCGTGCCGGGATGCTCAAGATCAGGAACCGGCGTCTGCAGCCCGACCTGGTCGATGCGTTCGTAGCGAATGCCACGGTAGGCCGGCACCTGCTTCCCCATCTCGATCAGCACTTGCTCTGCATCCGGATAATCCCAGTGGGCTGACTGCGGGCGGCCCAATCGATGTTCGATCCGCTTGGCCAGGTCGCAAATGATGTCGATATCGCTGCGCGCCTGGCCGCGCGGCTCCAATGCCTTGCGCACACGCTGCACGCGACGGTCAGTGTTGGTGAAGGTGCCGTCCTTCTCCGCCCAGGAAGCCGCCGGCAGAACGACGTCGGCGTAGGCGCCAGATTCGTTGATGAACAGGTCCTGCACCGCCAAGAACTCGAGCTGCTCCATGTGGTGACGGGTTGCGTTCAGGTTCGGCTCCGACATCATCGGGTTCTCGCCCATGATGTACAACGCGCGGGTCCCACCGGGCTCTCCCACGCTGTTCAAGATCTCGGTGGTGGTGCGCCCCAATTTCTGGCTCAGGCCGCCGGACTCAACGTTCCAGGCCTGCTCCCACGACTCCGCGTATTCTGGGTTGTCCACATCCATATAGCCGGGGTAGTGCCAGGGCATGGCGCCGCTGTCCGAGGCGCCCTGCACGTTGTTCTGGCCGCGCAGCGGGTTCAGCCCGGTGCCCTCCCGCCCAACGTGGCCGGTCAGCAGCGCCAGGTGCACCAGCGCCAGCGCGTTGTCGACCCCGTGTACGCTTTCCGAAATGCCCAGCGCCCAGTAAATGGCACCGCGCTCGGCGTTGGCGTACAGACGGGCTGCCTCGACGATCAGATTGCGGTCGACACCGGAGACCGACTCGGCGAACTCGGGGGTGAACTTCTCCATCGACTTGGCGAACTCTTCAAAGCCTTCGGTCCGCTCGTCGATAAACTGCTGGTTGTAGAGCTTCTCCTCGATGATCACGTGCGCCATGGCGGCGAACACCGGCACATCGGTACCGGGGATCTGCGGCAGCCAAAGGGTGGCCCAATTGGCCATCTCCACCCGCCGCGGATCGATCACGATCAGTTTGGCGCCGTGCTTCTCGACGGCTTCCTTCATCTGCAGGGCGATGATCGGATGCGATTCGGCGGTGTTGGAACCGGTGACCATGAATACGTCGCTCTTGATGACCTCGGCCGCGGTGTTGCTCATGGCCGCCGATCCGATCGCCATCTGCAGCGCCACCACCGAACCAGCATGGCACAGACGGGTGCAGTGGTCGACGTTGTTGGTGCGAAACAACGCTCGGAACAGCTTCTGCAGTAGGTAGTTGTCCTCGTTGGTGGCCTTGGCGCAGCAGTACACGCCCATGGCGTCCGAACCGTGCTGCTGATAGATCTCGACCAGCCGGTCGGCGGTGAAGTCCAGCGCCTCGTCCCAGGAAACCTCCCGCCACTGGTCACGGTCGAAGGCCGGCGTCCGTTCGCCGGACTGCTGAGGCTCCTTGCGCAGCAGTGGTGTGGTGACCCGGTTGTTGTGATAGATCACGTCGTAACCGAAGCGGCCTTTGACGCACAGGTTGCCCTGATTGACGATGTTGTTGAAATCGGAAGTTACTTTGTAGATGAAGTCGTCTTTGAGGTGCAGCTCCAGACCGCAGCCAACGCCGCAATATGGACAAACGGTGCTCACCACTCGATCGGCTTGGATCATCGCTCGCTCCCTCGCGGGCAACCAGCCGACGGTTCAGGTATGGCTGTGCGCGCGATCATTCGTCAGTCTCCCGTTTGCGCCTCCGCCGCTGCATTCGGGTCTGGCCCATGATCTCATCGGCCGTCATCCCCTGCTCCAGCAACCATTCACGCTTGGGTTTGAGCGCGCCGGTCGGGCACACGCCGATGCACTGGCCGCAAAAGACACAGGTCGATTCCGGCAGGCTCTGCTCGAAGAAGGTATCGATGCTGCTCTCGAAGCCGCGCCCGCTGAAGTTGATGGCGTAGGTGTACTGGGCGTCGTCGGCGCACACCTGCACACAGCGCCAGCACATCACGCACTGGGCGTAGTCACGGATAAACATCGGGTTGTCGTCGATCACCGAGGGGGCACGCCTTGCCCCGTTGGGGAATCGAGCTGAATTCGCCTGGTAGTCTTCGAGCTGATGCTGGATTTCAGGAGATTCGCTCAGATCGACCGCTGAGTCCAGCAGTTCCAAAATAGTACGCCGGCTGCGGTCCACTCGCTGGTTGCGCGTGGTCACCTGCATGCCCTGGCGCACCTCCGCCACGCAGGCCGGCTGCAGCAGGCGGCTTCCTTCCACTTCGACCACGCACATCCGGCATAGGCCGTAGGGGGTGGTGTGGTCGTGGTAGCAGATCGTCGGAATCGGCGGGCGCTCGGCTTGCTCGCTGGCTTTCAAGATCGTGGTGCCGGCCGGAACAGTGACCGGCTGGTCGTCGATGGTGAGCTGAACGGATCCGTTGGAGCTTGAGCTGTCGGTCACCGGGGGCTCACCTCCACGAACTGGCCATCTAGCGCGCCCGCCACATCAGTTTGCGCGGCGGGCTCGACGCCCTGAAGCCGCTCCGCATGGGCGTACACGTTCATGCTGCGCCGGCGCACATAGCCGCATAAGGTGATGTTCCATTCCCGCGCCAGGCCGACCGATAGACTGGTTGGTGAGGTGCGCGAAGCAACGATCGGACAGCCCATCTTGGCCGCCTTGTTGATCATCTCCGAGGAGATGCGTCCGGTCGACAGCAGTAGCGTCCCGGCCGGATCGATGCCGCGCCGCAGGCACTCGCCGCGCAGCCGATCCAGCGTGTTGTGCCGGCCGATGTCCTCGGCGGTCACCAGCAGTCGCTCACCGTCGCTCAACGCCGACGAGTGCACCCCGCGAGCCCGAGCGTACAGACTATCCTGCTGCTGCAAGGCGCTCATCAAGTCGCCTAGCTGAAACGGCTCGAGGCGTAGATCCGCTTCGACCGGATCCTGGTGCGCGGCCAGGTCAGCAAAGGTCAGGCCGCCGCCGCAGCCGGAGGTAATCACTCGACGGCGGGGCGCGTTCCACACCGGCACCGACAGCCACAGATCGACGCAGTCGCCGGCGGCGCATACGTGCTCGATCTCCACCTGCCGGTAATCGGTAATTAGCTGCTCGTTGACCAGAAAACCGAGCGCCAGCTGCAGCGGGTCGCGCGGCGTGCACATCAGCGAGACCAGCTCGCGGCCGTTGACGTAGACCGTGATCTGGCCCTCTTCGATGACCTCACGTTCCGTCTCGCGCCACTCGCCGTCGTGGACGTAGTAGCGGAGGGGGACCGCGCCATCGCCGCGCTGCCGCTCAGTCACCTACCGGGCTCCGAAATGCAGCCCGCTGCGATGCTGCGTACTGAATGAGGCCAAGCGATTTTCATCAATCCGTGGGCCATATCCAGGCCCCTCACGCAACAATCATTCATTCCCGTTCTCACCAAACAACTCCGGCCAGTGCTCCATGGCGCTCAACACGGCGGTGGCGGCAGTCTGGCCCAGACCACAAAGCGAGGCGTCGGTCATGGTCCATCCCACGTCGCTGAGGGTCTGCACCGCGCCGGGCGGCGTGCTGCCGTTTGCCATGCCATCCAGCAGCTCATACTGGCGCTGGGTGCCGAGCTGGCAGGGATAGCACTTGCCGCAGGATTCGTCGGCAAAGAAATGCGCCAGGCCGGCCAGCACCTGGCGCAGGTCGCGCTGCTGATTGAAGACCATCACCACGCCGGATCCGAGCGGCAGCCCGGCCGTACGCAGGTCCTCGAAGCTCAGCCGCACGTCTAAATCGGACTCGATGGCAAAAGCGCCAGCTGCGCCGCCAAGCAATACGGCCTGCAATTCTCCGTCCACCCCGCCGGCGTGCTGCTCGAGCAGCTGGCGCAAAGTGATGCCGAAGGGCACCTCGTACAGCCCGGGCTGTGCCACGTCGCCGGAGAGACAGAACAGTTTGGTGCCCGTTGACTCCTCGGTGCCGTGGGCTCGAAAGGCTTCCGCCCCCTCCCGCAAGATCAGCGGCACGCTGGCCAGCGTCTCGACGTTGTTGATCACCGTCGGCTTGCCGAACAGGCCGTGGGTAGTGGGATAAGGCGGCTTGATGCGCGGAAAGCCACGCTTGCCCTCGATCGATTCAAAAAGGGCGGTCTCCTCGCCGCAGATATAGGCGCCCGCGCCGAGGCGGATCTCGACTTCGAAGTCGAAGCCGGATCCGAGGATGTCGGTTCCCAGGTAGCCTGCCGCCGCGGCTTCGTCGACCGCGCGTCGCATGATGGCGGCTACACTGCCGTACTCGCCGCGGATGTAGATGTAGCCCTTCGAGGCTCCAATGGCGAAGCCGGCCAAGATCATCCCTTCCAGGCTGCCATGCGGGTCGTCTTCCAACAGTACCCGGTCCTTGAAGGTACCCGGCTCCGATTCATCGGCGTTGTTTACCACGTACTTCGGGGCGCCCTCCGCATCCGCCGCCCCCTTCCACTTCAGCCCGGTCGGAAACGCCGCCCCTCCACGGCCGACCAGTCCGGAAGCCGTGACCTCTTCAATCACACCCGCCGGATCATTTGCCTCCAGCGCCTGGCGCAGCGCGGCGTAGCCGCCGTTGGATTCGTAGTCGCTGAGGCTGGTGGGTGACCCGTTGCCGCAGTTGCGAGTCAAGATGCGCGGCTCCCCGCCCACCCGACTGTTTGCCGCAGGCAGCTCGGCGGCCAGCACCTTCTCCGGCGCCGGGGCGTCGGCCGCACCGAACGCATCATCGCCGATGGTGAGCGCCGGCGCGTGCTCGCAGCGGCCCAGGCAGGGAGCACGCTCGACGGTCCACTCGCCGTCCTCACTGGCCGCACCAGGCTGCACCTGCAGGTGATCGCACAGTGCCTCGAGCAGCTCGTGGCCGCCGGCCTGGGCGCAAGGCGGATCATTACACACCCGTACCACCCGGCGGCCGGTCGGCTCGATATAGAACATCGAGTAGAAGTCGATGACGCCGTAGACGTCCGCCAGCGGAACGCCAAGGCGCCGGC
>CAZJUE010000127.1:0-7908 GCA_964549025.1 uncultured Anaerolineaceae bacterium
TCCCTGCTCCACCAGGTCTCCCACGCCCACCAGAATCTGCGACTGGTGGAGGAATCCGCTGAACACCCCCCAGCCGTGGTCGATGTAGGTGGCATTGCCGCGCACCGTGAGCCCATCGGCAAGTGCAACTCGGCCGCCCGCCGGCGCGAAAACCGGTGTGCTGCTGCTGCCAAAAAGGTCGAGGCCGGTGTGGTAGTAGATGAACTCGCTTCCGTTGTAGCTGCGACGGGTGCCGAAGAAGGACGGAAAAGTCTCGTAGTAATCGGTCGGGAACCCAAACACTCCTTGCCACAGCCGCTCGTGCGTGAACTGGCTGACCACCTGCGCAACGCGCTCGTCTTCCGGCGCGGTGTTGGCGGGATCCAGCGTGTCCGCCGGCACGATCAGCGCTTCCTGCCCGTAGCCTCCGGACACTACTTCGATCGGCTGCCTGAACTCCAGCTGCCCGGCGCCGGTGATGACGACGTCCAGCAGCCCGACCTCGGTCAGCGCATGGATCCCCTGTAGCCCGTAGTAGCTGCCGGGTGCGGTTTCGACCAGATCGACCTGCCACGGCCCAAGCCCGAGTTCGAACTGAAGATCCGGTGCAGACAGCAGCTCGATCGCAAGCGCGTGACCCTGAACCGCTGGCAGTGGATCAAGCAGGAGCTGTGAGAGCTGTGGCGGCAGCCCGGTCGTCGGCACATCGCCGATCGGCGCCCAAAGCATGTCTCCCGGAACGGCCCAATCGACTCGATTGACCTGGCGAAGCACCCACGGATTGACCCCCAGATCGGCGGCACTCTCCGTGAGCGACTGACCCGGCTGCACCACCGCGCGGGCCGAAGTTGGCATGCCAGCCGGCTGCTCGGATTGCTCGGGGGTGATGAAGCTTTGGCCGGCATGCAGCCGCGACGGATTGACCACCCGGTTCAGCCGCGCTAACGACCCAAGGGGTACCCCGGTTCGCAGGCTCAGGCTTTCGAGCGACTCACCCAGCCCGACGCTTTCGAACACCAGTCTGCCGTTGACATCCTCGTAGCCCGGGATCACCAATTCCTGCCCGGGGAAGATGCTGGCCGCATCGTCGATGGAGTTGTACGCCGTAAGCTCTTCGACAGTGGTTCCGAAGACCAGCGCAATGCCATACAGCGTGTCGCCGGGTTGCACTACGTAGGTCGGGCCCTGAGGTTGGGCGAGCGCCACGGATGGCAATAGCGCCAGCGTAGCCAACGCAATCAGCAGGGCAGGCTTGACACTTCGCACGCCGCGATTATAGCGGGCCGGCCCGGTCAGGAAAGGTTGGGTGCACCGAAGAATCGCTCCGGTTTGGCCTATCTGGCTGCTTGCCCCAGCCACTGCCAGGGGTTCGCCCATGATCGGAAGCTGGCTCAAGTTTGATCGATGTTTCGAATCAAAAAAGCGGAGCGCCCTGCTCCGCCTGTGTTGGGTTTGCTGATTGGCTCTTTGCGCGTCAGCGCCTTTGCCAATCTACGGATCCCTGCTCATCCCGGCTGGTCGACCGGGCCGAGGATCTTCTCCACGCTCTCCAGCAGCTCCTGGGGCCCAAACGGCTTGGTGATGTAGTCGTCGACCTTGGCGATATGCAGGCCCAGCACCTTGTCGATCGATTGCGCCTTGGCAGTGACTACCACAACCGGAATCTCACGTAGCTTCTCATCTGACTTGATGCGCTGATAGACCTCCCAGCCGTCCATATCCGGCATCATCAGGTCCAGCAGCACCAAATCGGGGCGCTCACGCTCGACGATCTCCAAGCCTTCCAGGCCACCATTGGCCCCGGTCACGTGGAATCCACGCCGGCCCAGGATCAATCGCACAAGGTCGATCATCTCCGGCTCGTCTTCGATGCAGACGACCCGTTTGCCGTTCTTTGTTCCAGCCTCAGCCATTGGAAGGAAGTGTACCCTATGCATTCTTTGCACGACAAAGAACCCTGGTCCCATTAAACGCACTCGGTCGCCAGTTTCCTGGCGACCAAGGCGAGAGTGGAAACACCTATAGCGGAGGTTGCCCGCTGTTAAGGTGCAAGGCGATTATTGCACGAACAGTGCCAAACCGGTGCGGATTGAAAGGTATCTGTAAGATGTGGGAATCAGGCGAAAAGCAGGCGCCAGGCGGCGATCAGGATGCTGGCCAACCCGATCAGGTTGGCAATGATCCCGACGATGCTGATGGTCAGAGCCGTCCAGCGGTAAGCGCGATACACGGCAGGTGCCTGCGGCAGGACTCGAACCTGCAACCGACGGATTAAGAGTCCGCTGCTCTGCCAAATTGAGCTACGCAGGCACGTGGAACAAGCCTGGCCTGGTTTGCGTTGAGACACGCCCCGATCCGGCAATCGGGAGCAGTGTCAGGCCTCGACGCGCATTATATCAGCTTGGAAGCAGGCTAGAATCAGCATGGTGATTCGCCCTTTACTACTCTACCTCTCCGAAGCAGCCTGGGCGCAAGCGACGGTCACCCGCTGGGGCTTCGCCCGACGCGCCGCTCGGCGCTTTGTGGCCGGGGAAACGCTCTCGGAGGCGCTTCAGGTGGCCCATAAACTAGCCGAGCGCGGACTGACCACCACGCTGGCGCAGCTCGGCGAAGAGGTCACGGATGCCTCAGTCGCGCGCCAAGCCACTGCCGATCTAATCGAACTGGTACGCGCGGTACGGTCCCAAGGCCTGCGGGCCAACGTTTCACTCAAGCTCACCCAGATCGGGCTGGCGATCGACTTCGAGCTGTGTCAGGCGAACATGCTGGCGATCGCACGTGAGGCGGCAGTTCAGCAGGTGTTCCTGCGAATCGACATGGAGCACTCGTCCACGGTGGACCAGGCGCTCAGCATCCACCACAGCTTGCGCAGTCAGGGACTACGGGAGGTCGGCCTGGTCTTCCAATCCGCGCTGTATCGCAGTCAACGCGATGTCGAGACGGCGGCGGGTCAGGCGATCCACATCCGGTTGGTCAAGGGCGCCTACCTTGAGTCGCCAGATGTGGCCTATCAAGACAAAGCCGAGGTCGACCATAACTTCGACCGCCTGACCGAAATCCTGCTCTCCGCCGCGCATAAGCACGGGAGCACACCGGTATCAAAAGACGGACGAACGCCGCCGATGGCGGCGGTGGCCAGCCACGACGAGCAGCGTATCGCCTTTGCCGAGGATTATGCTCGCGAAATCGGTCTGGCCAAATCCGCGCTGGAATTCCAGCTGCTGCAGGGAATCCGCTCCGAACTACAGCAGGCATTGGTCGATCGCGGCTACCCGGTCAGGGTATACGTGCCCTTTGGAACCCAGTGGTATCCTTACCTCGTCCGCCGGCTGGCGGAGCGTCCTGCCAACCTGTGGTTCTTCGTGTCGAACCTGCTTCGCAGATAGGGTTCCCTTCCATCACAAGCTGAGGATTCATATGAAGCTCGAGGGTAAGATCGCGCTGGTCACCGGCGCCGGACACCGATTGGGCCAGGCAATCGCGCAAGGGCTGGCTGATGAAGGCTGCGAGCTGCTGATCCACTACCACCGATCGGAGGCCGCCGCGCAAGAGACCGCACAACTGCTGAGGGCCCAGGGGGGTCGGGCCGAGCTGGCGCAGGCCGATCTGTCGCGTACCGAGGGCGTGCACGCGTTGTTTGCGCAGCTAGACCAAGTCCTGGGCGGACTGGACGTTTTGGTGAATTCGGCCGCGGTGCTGGAGCAGACAGAGCTGCTCGACATCACCGAGGCTGACTGGCGCAGCACGGTCGGGTTAAACTTGAAGGGGGCGTTTTTCTGCCTGCAGGAAGCCGCGCGGCGCATGCAGGCACGTGGCGCAGGCGCGATCGTCAATGTCTCGGACACCGCCGGACATCGGCCCTGGCGGCGGTACCCGCTGCATTCGATCAGCAAGGCTGGCGTGGAGATGCTCACCGAGGTAGCCGCCTATTCGCTGGCGCCGGCGATTCGGGTCAACGCGGTGGTGCCCGGTCCAACGCTGAAGCCACCCTCGATGAGCGATCAGCGCTGGCAGGAGATCGTACAAAGGTTGCCTCTGGGTCGCGCCGTTCCGCCCGAGGATGTGGCGGCCGCGGTGGTGTTTCTAATGACAAACGAGTATCTGACCGGCCACACGCTGCGGGTCGACGCCGGCTCGCTGCTGTGAAGGCCCAAATTACGAGGAGCCGTACATGAGCGAACGCAAAGCCGCGCTGCGAGCCCATTTGGAACAGCGCCACGCCGACACCTGGCCGGTGCTCCAAGGGCTGACCGCCGAAGACATGCAGGTCACCGTGTACTCGGAGGGCGAGCAGACCTGGACAGTAAAGGATGTTGTCGCTCACCTGGCCGACGGAGAACGCGGCAACCTGGGTCAGGTGCAGCGACTGGTAGCCGGCCAACAAACCGTGCCGGAGGACTTCGACCTCGATCGCTGGAACCGCTCGGCGGTGCGCAAGAGAGCGGCTGCTGAACCCCCTGAGCTGCTGGAATCCATCGAGAGCGCCTACCAGCAGGCGCTGACATTCCTGGACGATCTGGACGAGGCGGAACTGGACAAAGAAGGGCTGCACTCCAGTCTGGTGACTCTGACCGCCGAAGGCTTCCTGCGCCGGATGGTCGATCATCGCGCCCAGCATGTAGCGGATATCCAGCAAGCACTGCAGCGCTAGCAGTGGACTATCCTATCCACGATCTGGTCGTTCGACCGCTGCAGGCAACCGCGCACAACGGCGAAGAGGCGCTGCGGCTGGTCGGATACTCCGATCACCTGCTGCGCCGTTTCGGTCTAGCCGAACTGTGGCGTCTGCCGGCCGAAGGTGAACGGCCACCACAAGTGCGGCCGATAGCCGATGAACTCTGGGCGCTGCTCGGCGGCAGCGTTCAGTTCCGCTGGCACGATCAGCGCGCCGATTCCCCCACCCGTGGCGCTCATTTCGAGCTTGAGTGTCACCAGCCTACCCTTGTGCTGGCGCCGTTCGGCGTGGAGTTCGGCATTCGCGCCCTCGGCAGTGCCGCCGAGCTGGTGCGCCTGGCCAGCCACGAGCACGATCCCAAAGATGGCTGAAGCGCGTCCGACCCTGAAAGACCTGCGGCTGTTCGTTCGACTCAGCCGCCCGCTGTTCCTGGGCGGCGGCTTCTTGCTTTACGGGTTGGGCGCAGCCATCGCCTACTACCTGGACCGACCAATTGACCTGGGCCGCTACGTGGTTGGCCAGCTGCTGGTGACCACCATCCAGATGATGACCCAGTACCTTAACGAGTACTTCGACTCGCCGGGCGACCAGCAAAACGCCGCTCGCACTCCCTTCACCGGCGGCAGCGGCGCGATCGGCCCGGAAGGATTGCCACGCAATGTGGCGCTCTACGCCGCGATCATCTCGATCGGGCTGGCGGCGATCATAGCTACCGCCGCGCTGATAACCGGCACGCTGGCAGCCGCGGCCTGGCCGGCGTTGATCCTGGGTTTCCTGGGCGGCTTCTTCTACAGCGCTCCGCCGCTCAGATTGATCGCCTCTGGCTATGGCGAGCTGACCGCCGCGCTGGTCACCGCGGCGATAACGCCCTCCTTCGGATTTGTGGTGCAGACCGGCGAGTACCATCGCCTGCTGTTGATGAGCTCTACGCCCTTGGTGGCGCTTGCCTTCGGCATGCTGATCGTATTTGAGCTGCCGGACTACGCCACCGACGCCAAGTTCGGCAAAAGCACGCTGCTGGTGCGGCTGGGCTGGTCGGTGGCAATGCGGGCGCACGATCTGGCAATCGTCTTCGCCGTGGTGAGCTTTGCAGTCGCGTACTACTTCGGCCTCCCCGAGCGGGTGACGCTGGGGGCCTTGATCGTCGTGCCGCTGGCGATCGCCCAGATCTGGCAGGTCAACCGGCTGCGCCGCGGGTTCCCACCGCGCTGGACCAGCCTCTCCTTCAGCGCGCTGGCGCTGTTCGTGATCGCGGCTTACCTGGAGCTTGCCGGCTATTTGCTGAGCTGAGATGCCTGAATTCCTTACATTGACCACCGTAGACGCGGCCTTGTCCACCTTCCTGGATGCCGTTCCATCCCCGACACTCGAGCCCGAGCGGGTGCCGACCGAGCAGGCGCTCGGCCGCGTGTTGGCCGAATCAATCACCGCCAAGGACCCGCTTCCGCCGTTTGCCCGTTCGACGGTTGATGGATACGCGGTGCGCGCAGCCGACACGCACGGCGCCTCCTCCGGCCTGCCGGCCTACTTTAAATTGATCGGCGAGGTGCGCATGGGCAGCGAGACCGAGCTCGAGCTTGACGAAGGGCAGGCGGTGATCGTCCACACCGGTGGCATGATCCCCGCCGGTGCTGACGCGGTGGTCATGCTCGAAGATACGCAGCAGATCGACCAATCCGAAATTGAAGTGCTGAAGCCGATCGGCGGCGGCGGCAACGTACTGCAACGCGGGGAGGACGTCGAGGTCGGCGATGCTGTGTTGACCGCTGGTATGCGGCTGCGAGCCCAAGAGATCGGCGGGCTGATGGCGCTTGGTGTGACTGAGGTCCAGGTCTCACCGCGCCCCAGAGTGGCGATTCTCTCGACCGGTGACGAGGTAGTACCTCCAAGCGAGCAGCCGACCGCCGGGCAGGTGCGGGACGTTAACTCCTACTCGCTCAGCGCGCTGCTGGAGACGGCCGGCGCTACCCCGGTGCGCTATGGGATCATCGCCGACCAAGCGGAGGTATTGAGTGAGTACGCCCACAAGGCGTACGCGGAAACCGACATGCTGCTGATTACCGCCGGATCGTCGGTCAGTGAACGAGATATCACTGCCGAGGTGGTTTCCCAATTGGGTTCGCCCGGCATCCTGGTGCACGGGGTGTCGATGCGGCCGGGAAAGCCAACCATCCTGGCAATGTGCGACGGCAAGCCGGTCGCCGGACTCCCGGGGAATCCGGTGAGCGCCATAGTGGCTTCTGGGCTATTCGTGCTGCCGGCGGTGCGCAAGCTGCTCGGCATCACCGGACCGGAGTGGCAGCCGGTGATCGACGCCCGGCTAACGGGAAACGTGGCCTCAACCGCCGGGCGAGAAGACTACCTGCCGGTGCAGCTGCAGGTTACGCCGGAGGGAATCAAAGCCGAACCGGTATTCGGGCGCTCCAACTTGATCTTCACGCTGGTGCGCGCCGACGGGCTTGTGCGCATCCCCCCCGATTCCACCGGTCTGGAGGCTGGCGCATCGGTCGAAGTCCGCTTGTTCTGAGATGGCGGCAACGACCAACTCGGTCTACCTGGAGGACGTTCCGCTCGATCGAGCCTGGCAGCGGTTTCAGGCTGCCCTCGAGCAGGCCGACCGCTGGAAACCGCAGGCCTCCGAAGTCATACCCCTCGAGCGGGCACTCGGCCGGGTAACTGCCGACGCTGTTTGGGCGCGTTTGTCATCGCCTCACTACCATGCGGCAGCGATGGACGGTTATGCGGTCCGAGCAGCGGATACTGCCGGCGCCAGCGACCGAGCGCCGGTGATGCTGAGTCTCCAGTTGCAAGCCAAGTACCTCGACACCGGAGATCCGTTGCCGGATGGGACCGACGCGGTCGTACCGGTCGAGCAGGTAGAGCTGCGGTCAGATCGAGCGATCGTGCTGCGCTCCCCGGCATACCGCTGGGCGAATGTGCGCTCGCTGGGCGAGGACATGGTGGCTACTGAGCTGGTACTGCCAGCCGGCCACCCGCTGCGCCCGGTCGACATCGGCGCCATCGCCGGCAGCGGGCACGCAACCGTTAGCGTTCGCCGCAAGCCGCTGGTCACGATCATCCCCAGCGGCAGCGAACTGGTGCCCCCCGGGAGCACACCAGAGGCCGGTCAGATCATCGAATACAACAGCCTGGTGCTGGCGGCCCAGGTCAAAGAATGGGGCGGGATCGCCCGGCGAACCGCGGTGGTTGCCGATGACCCCGAGCAGCTCGGCTCTGCCATTCGTCAGGCGGTC
>CAZJUE010000128.1:0-4969 GCA_964549025.1 uncultured Anaerolineaceae bacterium
GCCGTCGGAACCCGACGGAGGCCAATTCAGCGCTGATCGGCGAGGGCCAGCATCCGTACGGGGTGACTTGCTTTTTGGAATTCGACACGGCTGCTCCTGAGAATTCGGATGGGTGCCCGGAAAATCCTGCGCATAGCCATAATCGTCAGGGTGCCTATTCGCAGGCGGACACCGGGCGATGGGCTCAGAGCTGCATAATCTTACACCTGCGGAGCTGCTTGGCAGATTCGTGGCCTCCTGCTGCAAGCTTGTCCAGAGCACTTGGGTCATCTTGAACCGGCCGATGCGCGGGCATATAAAACTTACAAATCACAAATCGGCAGCTCAGTGTGGCCAGCCGGTCGAGGGGTCGGGCTGCCAGTTTTCAGCGAACCATGAACGATCGCAAACCCGCCAAAGGATCATCCGCCGCGCCAGGCACCGGTGAGCTCGAAGCTGCCGGGAGCACGCGCCCATCGGAACAGGAGTCCGACGACACCGTCGGGCTCTACATGCAGGAGGTCGGCGGCATCCCGCTGCTGACCAAGAAGCAGGAGGTCGAGCTGGCCAAACGCATCGAGCGTGGACGGCGGGCGCGCCGATCCTTGGCCAAGGCGCAGGACGGTGGATCGATCGCCAGCATGGCGCCGGAGCAGATTGAGCAGCTGAAAGGCGAAGTCGAAGACGGGTGGGCGGCCCGCGAGCATCTGGTCACCGCCAACTCCCGCCTGGTGATCAGCGTGGCAAAACGGTACACCGGTCGCGGGGTGCCGTTCTCCGATCTGATTCAGGAAGGCAACATCGGGCTGATCCGCGCCACCAAGAAGTTCGAGCACCAGCGTGGCTTGAAGTTTTCCACCTATGCCACCTGGTGGATCCGACAGGCCATTACCCGGGCGATCGCCGATCAAGGCCGCACCATTCGGCTGCCGGTGCACATGGGTGAGCAGATCAATCGGCTACTGCGCGCTAACCATCAACTCACCCAGGAGCTCGGCCGGCAGCCGACCGACGAGGAATTGGCCGAGCGCTTGCAGCTTCCCCCGAACAAAGTGGAGCAGATGAAAACCGTGGCCCAGCGGCCACTCTCGCTTGAGATGCCGGCCAATGAGGAGGGGGATTCGGTGCTGGGGGACTTCCTGCCTGACCTGGACGCGGAGCCGCCGGCGGAAGCGGCCGACCAGACCTTGATGCGGCGCGAGCTTCGCAGCGCCTTGGAAGAACTCCCGCCCCGCGAGCGGGCGGTGCTGGAGCTGCGGTTCGGTCTGGCTGACGGCGCGGCCTACACGCTGGAAGAGGTCGGAAACAAGCTGGGAGTCACCCGAGAGCGAGCCCGGCAAATCGAAGCCCAGGCGATGACGCGCCTGCGCGATCCCCGGATCCGCCGCAAGCTGATCGACTTCTTGAGGCGCTAGCTGCGACGGTGGCGTTTTGCCTGCATGGGTTGGGCGCGCCCGTGCAGAAGCCCAGTGCAGCCGAGCGACCTAGGGGCAGGCTTTGCCTAGGTGCTGCTCAAACGTATCCGAGAATTGATGTGTGCCGGAGCCGTCACAGGCGGCTCGGAAATAGAGGAAGCTGGTCTCGGCCGGCGCGCCGACCGCCTGCAGAGCGGACAAGCCGGGGTTGCTGATCGGTCCGGGCGGCAATCCGATATTGCGGTAGGTGTTATAGGGCGAATCGACTTCCAGATCGAGCAGGCTGAGCGGCGCTTTCCACCAGCTGCCGTCGCCCTGTTGACCTAGTGCGTACTGCACAGTCGGGTCGGCCTCCAGCGGCAATCCCCCTCGCAGCCGACGCAGGAACACCGCCGCGATCAGCGGGCGTTCCTCGGCCACCACCGCCTCGCGCTCGACGATCGAGGCCAGCGTGACCGCCTGATGTAGCGTCAGCCCCTGCATATTGAACGCCGCCCTCAGTTCGCCGCTCACCTGACGGTCGAAATTGTCGAGTGCGGCCTGAACCAGCGCCTCTGGAGGACTGGTGGGTTCGAGCCGGTAGGTGTCCGGAAACAGGAAACCTTCCAGCGATCGACCTGCATCGAGCTCGGCTAGCAGCGGGTGCTCGAAAGCCGGCATCGACGCCAGCCGCATGAACAGCTCTCCGCCGTAGCTCAACCCGGTGAGATCCAGCGCGGTGGCAATTTGCTCCAGCCGCCAGCCCTCCAGGATGGTGACCACCGCCTCCGCCGGGCGTGCAGTCTGCAGCGCTTCGGACAGCTCCCGGATGGTCATGCCGCCGTTCACGCTGTAAGAGCCGGCCTGGATGCCGACGTCGAGCCCACGGTACTGCAGGTAGCTGCGCAGCAGCAATCCATCGAACACCACATCGGCCTCGGCCAGCTGGTCGATCACTCCCTGTGCATTGCTGCCCTCAGCTACGATCAGCTCCAGTGAGGCCTCCGGGTCGCCTGCCGGCGAGTCAATTGCAGGCGCACGCAGCATCAAGTGAATAGCCAGCGGCAGGCGATCGATCAGCGTCAACTCGGGAGCTGCCGGACCGAGCTCGCCCATCACGTCCCAGAGCGAGAGGGCGGCGAACACCACCACGGCGATCGCGCCGCATGCCAGCAGCGACAGCAGGAACAGGCCGACGGCCCGTCTAGTACGTCGGCCCATCTGAGGTTGCGTATTGGTCGGGAAACACGTGGAGGGTCATCGATTACTCTGCTTGATGGGCGGTTTGTGCGTCCAGGTAGTCTTGCAGAAGCACGGCGGCGGCCCGGGCGTCGAGCTGGCCGCCCGGACCTCCCAACTCGGTCGCCCGCAACGTGGTGCCGCTTTCGTCCCAGGTTTCGACCGGGACCTCGGTTGCTGCGCGGATCGCTTCCGCTAGCCGCTGGGCTCGGCGGGCCTGCGGCCCCTCCCGACCTTCCTGGTCCAGCGCAAGGCCGACCAGGATCAGCCCGACCGCCTGCTCCTTGGCAACTCGGGCAATCGCCAGGGCGTCATCCTGCCGGGAGCGGTGGATTAATACCTCCAGTGGACTGGCGATCACGCGGGTCGGGTCGCTGAGCGCCAGCCCGATGCGAACCTCGCCCGGATCGATAGCCAGCACCCGGGTCATGATTGATTCCAGGACCAATCCACCCCGATACGCATTTCCAGCAAGGGCATCCAGGGCAGCCAGGAGGGCCGCAGGTCCACGGCGGCTGGTTCGGCCAGCCGGAAACGGGTCTTCAGTACATCGGCGATGGTGGCGGCGTTGGCGCCGCGCGCCGTCCGTCGGACCGCGCCGAGGTCGAGCAGGCGGGCCTCCGCCGCGTGCACGCGGAATCGTACCCGATTGGCCGCAGTTGCGGTGTCGGCCTCCGTCGGACTGAAGTCCAGCGACCCGGGGACCACAAACCGCCCCTCTGGAACCAAGTCGGCCAGCTGCCCCTCCAGTAGTGCTTCTGCCTGCTGGTTATCGAAACTGAGCGCCTCCACTTCAACTGTCATCCGCAGCCCGAGGCTGTCGGCCAAGTCGCCGGCCTGGCGGTTGAACTGCTGCTCGATGACTTGGATCAGCTGAACCGTTCCCGGGGCTAGCGTGCGAGTGCTGCCGAGCGAAGCGCTGATTTCGGATGATGCCTCGGCTAGCAGTTTGTCCAACAGAGCGTCTCGCAGACGCTGACGGTCGTCTTCGCTGACCGCCCCGGCGGACACATCGCGCCCACCGCGGGTCGGCAATGGATTGGTGACCCGAACCAGGAAACCGAGCGAGCCTTCCACCGAGTCGATTTGTTCGGCGGCTACGTTGCCTGCTCGTCCGGCCTCGGCCGCCACCACCGGAACGCTCACCGGCTCATCCTCCAGTTCGGCCTGCTCGATGGTCAGGAAGCGAACCTCGCCTGCCCGCAATCCGGTTCCGGAAGGGATAACGAGCGGATCGGTGGTAAGGCTGGTGAATTCGACCTCGCCGGTTGCCGCCGATGCGGGCGCCCGCGACAGGCCGGTGGTTTCGGCCTGCAGCTGGTCGGTCACCTGGATCGTGTGGCTGCTGGCCGGCAAGCGGCCGCTGCCGTTCAGCGATTGCAGTTCCGGATCCAGGGTCAGCTCGATACTGCGATTGAGCTCACCGGCGCCCGGCTGGAGGCGGATCTCGGCTCCGGGGAGCACTGCCACCGCCACCGCCAGCATGGCCAAGCCGGCGCAGGCTGCCGCCACGATCCGTCCGCGCTCATCCAGCCGCACGCTGGTGATCGGGGTGATCCGGTCGCGGGCCTGGCGCCGCTCTTCGAGCTCATCCGGCGGCCGGTGGGCCAAATTGATCCGGCGGGCGGGCTCGACCTGCCAGTCGCCCGCGGGCAGTTGTTCAAGTGAATCGAAGATCGGCAGGCCGATGCGGGCGGCGTTGACCACCACTTCGGGATCGAAGCTGATCAACGCCAGTTCAATGCCCAGCCGCCGGGCATGGCGCTGCACCAGGGCGAGCTCCAGGCGTCGGGCCAGCGGTCGGCCGGTGCGGGGCCATACCAACACCGCCTTCTCGGCCCGCGCCCAGCTCAACCGGTCACGGGTTGAAGCGTGATCGTCTTCCGGCTCGAGTTGAATGACTTGGACCTTCACCGGGACTGCACCAGGGGTCTAGCTGAGCCTTGCAGATACCCATTCTGCGACGCTAGAAAGCGCCTCCGGCAGCCGGCTGGCGTCCTTCCCGCCGGCTTCAGCCATCGTCGGCTTGCCCCCGCCGCCGCCGCCGACCTGCTCGGCGACCGACTTCACCAGCTCGCCGGCGTGCAAGCCGCGCTCGACCAGATCTTGCGTCACCGCCGCGACGATGATCGGCCGCTCGTCGACCGCCGATGCGAGCACCGCAACCCCACTGGGATGATCGCGGCGGAAGCGATCAATCAGCGAGCGCAGCGAATCGGCATCGGCGCCGTCGATCAGACCGTACAGCACCAGCACGCCGTCGACCTGCTCGGGGGCCAGCTGGGCGAACTGCTGCTCGGCCAGCGTGCTCTGCAGGCCGGCCAGTTCGCGCGCCAGCCGATCGCGTTCGGACTGCA
>CAZJUE010000128.1:5069-7853 GCA_964549025.1 uncultured Anaerolineaceae bacterium
ATGTGCTCGTTTACCCGCCGCTCGATGTCGCGCAGTTGCTGGGTGGTGAGCGCCTGCGAGTGGGTGAAATCAAATCGAAGCCGGTCAGGCGCAACTAGCGACCCTGCCTGGCGGGCATGGCTGCCTAGCACCTCCCGTAGCGCGGCGTGCAGCAGGTGGGTGGCGGTGTGGTTGCGCATGATGTCCATGCGCCGGGTGTGGTCGACGCTGGCAATCGCCTGGTCGCCGACCTTGGGCTCGCCAGTTCGCACCGTGCCGAAATGTACGATCAGCCCCTCCACCGGCTGGCGGGTGTCCTCGATCTCGATCTCCCAGCGCGGCTCCGACACCGAGACGATGGTTCCGGTGTCGGAAACCTGGCCGCCGGCCTCGACGTAAAAGGGCGTCTCGGGCAGCACCACGCCCACCGCCTGGCCCTCACTGGCTTGCTCGACCGGCTGGCCATCGCGGACCAGCGCCAACAGCGGCGCTTCGACTTCCAGACCTGTATATGGGTCGTAGGCCACCGCCTCCAGTTTGCCGCCCTCACGCAATTGCTTGCGCAGGGCGCGGAAAGCGGCGGTCTGGTCGGCGGCGGTATCGGCGTCGGCGCCCTCCGCTCCCGAAATCTCTCGATGATGTTCCATGGCCTCGAAGAACCCGGCCTCGTCGGTCTCGATCTGCCGCTCCCGCGCCAGGTCGCGGGCGATCTCCAACGGCAGTCCGAAGGTGGCGTACAGGTCAAACGCCCACTCGCCGGGAAGGTCGGTTGCACCTTCCGCCTGCAGCTGGTCCAGCCGCTCTTGAAGTTGCGAGATCCCACCTTCGACGGTGCGGGCGAACTTGCGCTCTTCCTCGGTGATCAGGTCCTTGATCGAGTCGGCGTTCTTTGTCAGCTCGGGGTAGGCCTCGCCGTAGTGCTGGATCACCGCCTCAGCCACCTCGCCCATAAAGGGCCGGTCGAAGCCGATCTTGGATCCGAATAAGCTGGCGCGGCGGATGATCATGCGGGTGACGTAGTTGCGGCTCAAGTTTCCGGGTACCACGCCGTCCCCAATCAGAAAGGCGGCAGCGCGGGTATGGTCAGCGATCACCCGGTAGGGGGTCCAGTGCTGCTCGACAGCCGCTGGGTGGCTTGAATGATGGGCGCGAACAGGTCGGTCTTGTAGGTCGAGTAGCTGCCCTGCAGCACCGAGACCATGCGCTCGAAGCCCATGCCGGTGTCGACATGCTTCATCGGCAGCGGCTCGATGGTGGTCGGGCCGGTGCGGTTGTACTGGATAAAGACCAGGTTCCACAGCTCCAGGAAGCGAGTGCATTCGCCGTTGACCTGGCACTGGTGCCCCTCGACGTGCTGCATATTGCAGCGCTCGGGGCCGAGGTCCATGTGGATCTCGCTGTCCGGGCCGATCGGCCCGGTTTCCGCCATCTCCCACAGGTTCTCTTCACGGCCGAAAAAGATGATATGTGAGCTGTCGAAGCCCGGCTGGCGGGCCCAAACTTCGGCCGCTTCTTCGTCCTTGGGGATCTCGTCCTGCTCGTCCTCGAAGCAGGTGGCGTACAGCGCCTCCTTAGGCAGTCCCCACTCGTCGATCAGCAGCTCCCAGGCCCACTGGATGGCCTCTTCCTTGTAATAGTCGCCGAACGACCAATTGCCCAGCATCTCGAAGAAGGTGTGGTGCGAATCGTCGCGGCCGACGTCGTCCAGATCGTTGTGCTTTCCGGCCACCCGCATGCACTTCTGCGAATCAGCCACCCGAGTGTAGGGGCGGCTGCCGGTGCCCAGGAACACGTCCTTGAACTGCACCATGCCGGAATTGGTGAACAGCAGCGTTTCGTCGCCGCCGGGCACCAGCGGGATCGACGGCACGATGGTGTGGCCCCGCGCCGCGAAGTGGTCCAGGTACGACTGCCGGATCTCGGCGCTGCTCATGGTGCGGCCCCCTGCAGGGCCGCTTGAGCGATTGCCGCCTTCCGGGCGGGAATTAGGTCGCTTGCTCATCTCGTCAGGGGGCGATTATACGTCAGCAGGCCGGGAGGGCGCTGGCGTGGCCCGCTGCGCCAGCGATGGCCCGCCGCAGGTTTCCGACCGGTTATGTAAAGTACTTCTTGACCATCCGCGAAGTTGCACGAATGCTGTCATGCTTGTGGGTACGCGATGCCAGCCAGGCCGTAAGTGCAAGCGGCCCGGATGGCCGCCAAGAATGGGGCAGGGGGACTGGAGGCGCCGCCCAGAAGGCGCCTGCCAGGCAGTCGGAACTTGCTCTGGGGAAAGGTCATGCCGATGCTCAAGCCGGTGATCCTGATCATCGACGACGAACGGCCATACGTCGATTTGCTCGGTGAACTGCTGGAGAAGTATGGGCTCGAAGCCCACACCGCTTACGACGCCGGCGACGCGCTTTTCCGCCTGCGGGCGCGCAAGCCGGATCTTATCCTGTTGGACCTGAAGATGCCCCAGATGGACGGCCTTTCGTTCCTCGATCGCCTGCGCGCCGATCGGAAGTGGCGCAAGATCCCGATCGTGGTGGTCAGCGCCCGCACCGGCAAGGATGACCAGTCGGCCGCCATCGAACACGGTGCCGATAAGTTCCTGGCCAAGCCGTTTTCCTCGGAAGAACTCAAAACCATCTTGGGAGAGTTCATCGAAGTCGAAAGCTAAGCATCACGCTCATCGTCAGACGCCATTTCCGGCCGCAGCCCCCGCGCTGCGGCCGATTGCGTATCGCTCGGGCTTCGGGAACTCAGGTTATGATTCGGGCGGAGACGAGCACACGTCCAATCTGCTCATCCAGCCCATGACCA
>CAZJUE010000129.1:0-1821 GCA_964549025.1 uncultured Anaerolineaceae bacterium
TCGTACGGACCCCGATCCGGAGAAGCCCAGTCGGGCCCTGAGCTGCTTTATGGTCGACCTGCACGGCAAGGGCGTAACCACCGGAGACATAAAGGGCAAGCTCGGGGTGCGCGCCGGTTCAACGGGCTGGATCTCGCTGCAGGATGTGCGCGTTCCGGAGCACGATCGGATCGGCGAGGAGGGTGAGGGTTTCAAGATCACCATGTCCGGGTTCGATAGTGGGCGATATACGGTTGCCGCCGGCGCCACCGGATTGATACGCGCTTGCATGGAAGCCAGCGTGGCATACGCTAAGGAGCGAACGACCTTCGGCCAGCCGATTTCCGACCACCAGCTGATCAAAGCCAAGCTGGCCCGCATGTCGCTGGACTACGAGACCGCTCGCTTGCTGTACCTAAAGGCTGGTTGGCTGAAGAATCAGGGGGTTCGCAATACGCTGGAAACTTCGATGGCCAAGCAGTACGCCACCGAAGCCTCATTTCGCTCCGCCTCGGAAGCGATCGCAGTGCACGGCGCCTACGGGTACAGCGACGAGTACGACGTCGAACGCTACCTGCGTAATGCCCGTGGGGCGATGATCTATGAGGGGACCAACGAAATCCATACGCTGATTCAGGCTGATTACGCGCTCGGAGCGCGGGAAGATCGTCCACTGCGCCGCGAGATGCCGGCCTACGATCCTGAAACCTGGCAATAAGGTGGATGGAACCATCCGAACCCTCGATATTGGGTGAACGATAAAGGAGTTGAGCTTGGAAATCGTTGTATGCGTTAAGCAAACTGCTGATACAGCGGCCACCCTTACCATTCAGGATGGCAAGCCCTCGTGGGGAGATACCCCGCTGGTGCTCAATCCCTGGGACGAGTACGCAGTCGAGCAGGCGCTGCTGACCAAGGAGGCCGAAGGCGGCCAGGTCACCGCGCTGTGCTTCGGGCCCGCGGAAGCCAGCGAAGCACTCAAGCAGGCGCTGGCCATGGGCTGCGACCGCGCGGTGCTGATCGACGATCCGGCAGTCGAGAGCGCCGACACGCTGGTGGCTTCCGCCGTACTAGCGGCGGCGATCGACAAGCTGGATGGGGCCGATCTGGCGTTCTTCGGCAAATCGGCGGTCGACAGTGACACCGGGGTTACCGGCCCGCAGGTGGCTCGGCGGCTGGGTTGGCCCTCGCTGAATTTGGTGGCAGCGGTGACCGAGATCGAAGCCGGATCCTCAATCACCGTCGAACGGTTGCTGGAGGACGGCCGGCAGGTCGTGCGCGGGCCGCTGCCGGCGGTGGTCAGCGTGGTCAAAGAGATCAATGAGCCACGCTACCCATCCTTCATGGGAATTCGCAAGGCCTCCAAGGCCGAGATTCCATCGTGGGATCTGGCCGAACTCGGATTGGATCCGGCGCCGCATCCGGCGCTGGAGTGGCCGGAGATCATGCTACCTGAATTGGCCGAAACCGAATGCGAGTTCATCGAGGGGGATACTCCGGAGCAGCTGGCAGCTGGCCTGGCAGACCGATTGATCGAAGAGAAGGTGATCTGATGGTGCTGGTCTACGTCGATCACACGGCCGGCGACGTGGTGCCGGCCTCCTGGGAAGCCTTGGGCGCCGGCAGGCAGGTCGCAGATGGGGAACCAGTTGCGGCGGTGGTGCTTGGGCAGGGCGTTCAAGCAATCGCCGAGCAGGCACTGGCACGGGGCGCCGACCCGGTGCTGCTGGTTGAAGACGCCGAGCTCGAGCAGTTCCGGCCCGAGCCGTACACCGAAGCGCTGGGCCAGATCGTCAAGCAGCAATCACCGAGCGTCGTGCTGCTGCCCACAACCAGCCGGGC
>CAZJUE010000129.1:1921-7828 GCA_964549025.1 uncultured Anaerolineaceae bacterium
CGAAGTCAATCGGCAGCGTCGACCTCAGGTCATCACCACTCGCACCCGCGCCTTTCCAGCCGCGGATCAGGGGGCGGATGGCGGAGAACTGCGTGCGGTCGACGTTGAGCTGTCTCCGGCGACGACCGAGGTGTTGGGCCGCAAAGAATCCGGAGGCGGGGTCAGCCTGGCCGATGCGGCGGTCGTTGTCTCTGGCGGGCGCGGCACCTCCAACAATCCGGCGCTGGAGCCTCCGGCCGACGTCACCGACGAAAAGGAGCAGGAAATCTGGCGAGCGCAGCAAGGGTTTGAGCTGATCCGCGAACTGGCTGAAGTCCTGGGGGCCGCAGTGGGCGCCAGCCGAGCGGCCGTGGACGCAGGGTACATCCCGTACGCTCATCAAGTCGGCCAGACCGGCAAGGTGGTCTCGCCCGACCTATACATCGCCTGCGGAATCTCCGGCGCCATTCAACACCTGGCTGGCATGCGCACCGCCAAGACCATTGTGGCGATCAATAAGGACGCCGACGCGCCGATCTTTAGCTTGGCTCGGTTCGGAGTGGTCGGCGACCTGCATCAGGTGGTGCCGGCGCTGACCGCCGCGCTGCGGGAGCGATTGGGGAAGTAGAAACGGTTCAGCCCCGAGCAGACTCGGGGCTGAGTACCCCTGCCGCGACTCGAACGCGGGCCCCCGCCTCCGGAGGGCGGTGCTCTATCCATCTGAGCTACAGGGGCTTGGCTCCATTCTATACCATCCCGCGTAAGCATTCCTTAATGCCCGCCGGATAAGAACTGCAGAGAAATGCAGCTACGAAGCCCAAACGCGGGAGTCGCCCCGCGCAATCCCACAGGTATTCGATCGCACTGGCGATTTCCATTAACGCTGCTGGTCGCGGTGGCACTGTCGGCCTCCTGCCAAGCGACGAACCGAGAGCCTACGGAGCAGCCGGGGGAGCGCATGCCGCAAACGGAATCCACCGACGTCCCAGAAGCCGTGCAGCCGACCCCGGAGGAGGAACGTTCTTTCGCCGGCACGACCCCCGCGCCCGAATTCCCCGCCGGACTGGATTGGCTGAATACCGACCGTCCGCTCACCCTAGCGGAGCTGAGCGGCAAGGTGGTGCTGCTCGACTTCTGGACCTACGGCTGCATCAATTGCATGCATAACTTTCCGGGCCTGAAGCGGCTGGAAGCTGAGTTCGCTGACGAGCTGGTGGTGATCGGCGTACATTCGGCCAAGTTCGAGAACGAGGGTCAGACCGAGAACATTCGCCAGATCATTTTGCGCTATGACCTCGAGCATCCGGTGGTGAA
Organism: uncultured Anaerolineaceae bacterium; assembly: GCA_964549025.1. Taxonomy (GTDB): domain Bacteria; phylum Chloroflexota; class Anaerolineae; order Anaerolineales; family E44-bin32; genus JADFRG01. The sequence goes on from CAZJUE010000129.1 coordinate 3,215, forward strand.
CGACCATGAATTTGTGGTTTGGAACACCTGGGGTGCGCGAGCCTGGCCAACGCTGGTGCTGATCGATCCACTCGGCAACATCGTCGGTGGCCACTCGGGCGAGGGCGTCTACCAGGTGTTCCAGCCGGTGATCGCCTCCGTGGTTGAGGAGTTTGACCAACGCGAGCTGATTGATCGTACGCCGCTTGAGCTCAAGCTCGAGCGCGAGGGCTTGCCGTCGACTGTGCTCTCCTTCCCCGGCAAGGTTCTAGCGGATCCGTCCCGAGAACGGCTGTTCGTCGCCGACACCAATCACAATCGGGTCCTGCAGATCGAGCTGTCGTCCGGTACGGTCCAGGCAGTGTACGGCTCCGGCGCGGCTGGACTGGCCGACGGCAGTGGCCTGGCAGCCGAATTCCACAATCCGCAGGGCATGGCATTGACCGAGGATGGCCGGCTGCTGTACGTCGCCGATGTAGACAATCACGCCATCCGTACGATTGATCTGGAATCGGGCGATGTGTCCACGCTGGTCGGCACCGGCATTCAGGCGCGCCAGTACCCTCCGTCACCTGGAATCGCGCCGACGGTCGAGCTGAATTCGCCCTGGGACCTTGCGCTGGACGGCGATCAAATGTTCATCGCCATGGCCGGGTCGCATCAAATCTGGCGGATGGGGTTGAACAGTGGCGACGTTGAACCTTTCGCAGGCTCCGGACGCGAGGGTTGGACGGATGGATTTCGTCCTTCCGCCGAGCTTGCGCAGCCCAGCGGATTGGTGCTCGGGCCGCATGGCCGGCTGTACTTCGCCGATTCGGAAGGCAGCTCGATCCGCTGGGTTGACGTAATGGGCGACAGCTCAGATGTCGGCACGCTGGTTGGCAGTGGACTCAGCCTGTTCGACTTCGGCGACGTCGACGGTGTGGGCAACGAAGCCCGCGTCCAGCATCCGTTGGGGATCGCCACCGACGGCGAGAAGCTGTACATCGCCGACACCTACAACAGCAAGATCAAGCTGCTTGACCCGCTGTCCTCGGAGATCACCACCCTGTGGGGCGAGGAGCACGGCTGGCGAGACGGTGCGCAGCCGCTGTTCTACGAGCCAGGCGGCTTGGATCTTGCTGACGGGATTCTCTACGTCGCTGACACCAACAACCACTCCATCCGCATGATCGAGCTGGCGACCGGCCAGACCAACACGCTGGTGCTCAGCGGAATCGAGCAATTCAGCACGCCTGCGCAACAGCAGCTTGGAACTGAGCTCGAACTGCCTCTGCAAACGCTGCGAGAGGGTATGGGCAGTGCGGTCCTAGATGTTCACACTCCGACCGGCTACAAGTTCAATGACCTGGCCCCCAGCTCCATCCAGTGGGAAGCAGAGGGTGGGGTGGTGATCAGCCCCGAATTGGCTAATCTGACGGTCGCCGAGCCGATGTTTCCGCTCGAGTTTGACTTCGCGTTTGCTGCCGGTAGCGGCCGGCTGATCGCCGATCTGACCCTGTATTATTGTGAGACGGACCGCGAGCAGCTCTGCTTGATCGACCAGGTCCGCTTGGCTCTACCCATCGAGGTCGGCAACTCTGGAGACGACCAGGCTAGCTTCGAATACCAGATCCCCGAACCCGAGCTGCCCTCCGGCTAGCCCGGCGATTCACGCAACTCCCACCAACGCCCCGCGTCCCAAAACCAGAATCTCTAACTACCGCGCCCAGGCCCGGTCATTCATTCGGTTCGCAAAGGTATACCGAAACGCTCGAGTACCGCCCATCGAACTGGGCGGCTTTGAAAAGGAGCTGCACATGATCAAGAGAGTCGGCTACATCGGCCTGGGTCTGATGGGCAAACCGATCGCCCTGAACCTGCTCCAGGCCGGCTTTGAACTGACGGTGCATAACCGCAGCAGGCCGGCGGTCGATGAGTTGGTGGAGCATGGGGCGCAGGCTGCCGACTCGCCAAGTGAAGTGGCGGAAGACACCGAAGTGGTGATCACCAACTTGCCAGATTCGCCGGACGTTGAGCAGGTGGTATTGGGAGCGTCGGGAGTGATTGAGGGCGCCGCTGAAGGCAGCCTGTTCATCGACAACAGCACCATCAAGCCGGCTACCGCCCGTGTCATCTCGGAGCGATTGGCCGAGAAGGGGGTGGCGGCACTGGACGCGCCAGTATCCGGCGGGGGTGTGGGCGCCAAGGCCGGGACGCTGGCGATCATGGTCGGTGGTCCGAAATCCGCTTTCGAGCGCGCTCTGCCCGTGTTTGAAGCGATGGGCAAGACCATAACGCACGTCGGGGAAAGCGGTGCCGGTCAGGTCGCCAAAGCCTGCAATCAGGTAATGGTGGCGGCACAAATGGTGGCGATGGGCGAACTGCTGATGTTGGCCCAGAAAGCGGGGGTCAGGCCCAGCAAGGTGATCGAAGCAATCCAGGGAGGGGCGGCACAATGCTGGACTTTGGACGTCAAGCCGCCGCGCCTGTTCGCCGGCGAGCGAGGCCCGGGGTTCAAAGCTTACATGATGCACAAGGACCTGGGAATTGTGCTGGACACCGCCCGGGATTACGGCATGCCGCTGCCCTCAACCTCGGTCAGCATGCAACTGTTCGAGGCGATGCTGCAGCTTGGCATGCGCGAGCTGGATAATTCGGCAGTGATCGGGGTGCTTGAAGCGCTGGCGGGCGAGCAGCTTCGGCTGGAGGGCCAGGTTACTCGATAAGAAAAACCGTAAGCTGCTTGGGACCGTGTACGCCAATGGTCAATCGCATCTCGATGTCGGCAGTGCGAGACGGGCCGCTGATCAGCGCCAGGCTGGAGCTGTTCGACACGTAACCGACCCCGCCGTGCGCCAGCCAGGTCTCGAAGCTCTCGAACACGTCTTTAACCCGCAAGAGCACAAAGTGGGCTTCAGGCAGCAAAGAAGGCAGCAGCGAGCGACGGCTGGAGGTCGAGACGGCGACCGTTCCGGTATCAGCAAAGGCCGCCACCGCGCCGGTGATCCCGACCTGGGCCTGATCCAGCTGCTGGATCATCTCCGCTCGACCTGTACCGGTCGGGAGCTCCGGCAGCTCGAGCTCGAACCCGTCCTCCACCAGGCGTTGGTTGACGGTATACAGGATCGGCTCCACCGGTCCCCAGCTGAGCAGCTTGCCGGCGCCCAGGATGTAGAGCTGGCCGATCAACCGATCCGGCAGATCGGCTTCACTGCAGCGGATGACTTCCCCTCCGATTTGGGCTAGCTGGCTGGCAAAGCGATCCGGGTGCTCATCTTCGGCACTGGACCCAATCGGCGCGGTTTCTTCGACCAATGGATCGATCTCCGGATTGCGGACGGTTGGCCGGGCCGCTCGCTTGATCCGGGTTCGCAGCGGCCGTGCAGCGAACGCAGGGAAGTCACGCTCCCTCGTCCAGGCCTCCATTGGGCCCGGAAGCTGACGGATCCAGCCGTCTTTTTGCGGGAGCAGGCGGCTGGCCAGGGCAGCCAGCCGTTGCGCCCAGCGAAATCGCCGCGGGGAACGGGCAATCCAGCTGTACCAACCGAGCCCGCTGCTCAATTCGCCGCCCTGCGGTGCGGGCTGGCTGCGGACTTCCAACAGCAGCGAGGGCAGATCGATGCCAACCGGGCAAGCCTCGGCGCAGGCGCCACACAGGGTCGAGGCCCGCGCCAAATGGCCGAACTCTCGAACGCCAAACAGTCCAGGGCTGACGATCGAGCCGATCGGTCCCGGGTACACGCTGCCGTAGGCGTGCCAACCGGCCTCACGGAACACCGGGCAGGCGTTCAGGCACGCTCCACAACGAATGCAATCCAGCGCCTCGGATAGGGGTCCGGCACGCAATCGGGAGCGGCCGTTGTCCACCAACACCAGGTGACGCTCGTCGGGGCCGTCCGATTCCGCCGGTTGGCGTGGGTTGTGAATCAGCGAAACGTAGCTGGCTGCCAGCTGCCCGGTGGCCGATCGGGTCAGCAGTCGCAGCATGAGCGCCAGGTCCGGCAGCGTGGGCACCAGACGCTCGATGCCCATAACCGCAATATGCACGCGGGGCAGCGTGCTGACCATCCGACCGTTTCCTTCATTGGTTACGAGCGCCAGAGTTCCGGTCTCGGCCACCCCGAAATTCACCCCGGTGATGCCGATCGAAGCCGTCTGAAATACCTTTCGCAGCGAGCTTCGAGCCACCTGGTTGAGCTGTTCGACGTCATCGCTGACCTCCACCTCCAATGATTCTCGGAAGGTCTGGGCCACCTGCTGACTGGAAAGGTGGAGCGCCGGCGTCAGAATGTGCGAGGGCGATTCGTTGCGGAGCTGGACGATGTACTCGCCCAGGTCGGTTTCCACTACTTGGATACCGGCTGCGGCCAGCGCACGGTTCAGGCCGATCTCCTCAGTAACCATTGATTTTGATTTCGCAACCATTAATGCTCGATGGCTGGTGGCGATCCGGGCAACGATCTCGCAGGCCTGTGCGGCATCCTCCGCGCGATGAACCCGGATCCCGTTCTCGGTCAGTCGTTCTGCAAAGGTGGCCAATTGGCCATCCAGGTCGCCGATGACCTTGCGCCGGATGGCACTGGCGCGTTCACGTAGCTGCTCGATCCCGGGGAGTTCGGCCCAGGCTCGGCTCCGGGCAGCTTGGCGCTGCCT
>CAZJUE010000130.1:0-7827 GCA_964549025.1 uncultured Anaerolineaceae bacterium
CATGATGCCGGAGACTTCCGAATCGATCATCGCCTGAACCACAACGCACAGCTGCACCTGCTTGTGGTCGAAGCCTTGCTTGATGCGATAGGTAACCGCACGCGCGGTCCACAGCGAAGACCAGCAGCGTTGCACGTGCCTGATCAGATCCGGCACGTCCATTACGTTTAGATAGGTGTCCTGCTGGCCGGCGAAGGAGGCACCAGGCAGGTCCTCAGCCGTGGCAGAGGAGCGGACCGCCACCCGGGGCGCCGCGTCACCCAATTGCACACCCAACCGCCGGTAGGCGGCAGTCAGCGCGTCCTCGATTGCCTCCGGCATGGGCGAATCGAGGATGATCTGGCGGATGGCGGCGCTCTCTGCCTCGACCTGCTTCGGGTCGTCTTCCGGCATTCTCTTCAGAATGGCCTGAATGGGAGCCTGCAGATCGGCGGCGTCGATGAAATCTCGATAGGCGTCCGCCGTCACGCAGAAGCCGGGCGGCACCGGCAGTCCCGCCGCTACCATCTCGCCCAGGTTGGCGCCTTTGCCTCCAACTTGGGCGATGCTGTTTTGATCGATTTCTTGAAACCACAGAATGTGTTTCATCTCGATTCCCCCGGTTCGTTGGATGGTTTGGGCAAGTATGCGTGAGGTCCGTCAACCAAGCGTCTATGCAGCGTTAGCCGCCAGCTCACTCCGGACCGAATTGCGTTATTCCCGTAAGGCATAATATACGCGTTCGGCAGGATGCCATCATGGACCCACGCGTCTCCAAGCTTGCCCAGGTGTTGGTGCATTACTCACTGGAACTTAGAGCCGGCCAGCAGTTCGCCCTCACCAGCGATGCGCTGGCCGGGCAGCTGGCGCTGGCCGTATATCGTGAGGCGATCGAGGCTGGAGCGTTTGTGTTCCTCAAACCGCGCCTTCCGGGCGCGGCGGAGATCTTTTACAAGCTGGCCTCCGAGCAGCAGCTTGATTATGTCTCACCGATCGAGAAGCTGATCCGTGAGACGTTCGACGCGACCCTGTATATCGAGGCTGAGCAAAACACCCGTGAGCTGAGCAACGCCGATCCGGCCAAACAAGCTCATTTTCGCAAGACCTATCAGCCGCTGAGCCAGCATTTTTACGAACGGGCGGCCCGCAAGGAGGTCCGCTGGTGTGTGACGGTCTACCCAACCCACGCCGCCGCGCAGGAAGCCGATATGAGCTTGGTCGAGTATGAGGACTTCGTTTATGAGGCCGGCAAGCTCCATATGCAGGACCCGGTGGCGGTGTGGAAAACGGAAGGTGAGCGCATGCGCGAGCTGCAGGCCTGGCTCGACGGGAAAGACCAGGTGGTGATCAAAGGCGAGAACGTTGAGCTGCAGCTCTCCATCAAAGGTCGACGCTTCGAGGTCGCCGACGGCAAGGAAAACTTCCCCGATGGCGAGATCTTTACCGGTCCGGTAGAGGATTCGGTCAAGGGCTGGATCCGTTTTGGCTACCCGGCCATCTATGGCGGGCGCGAGGTCAGCGACATCGAACTGTGGTTCGAGGATGGCAAGGTGGTGCGCGAGCAGGCCGGCAAAGGCGCCGAGCTGCTGACCTCGTTGCTCAACACCGACGAGGGCGCACGCTACCTGGGTGAGTGGGGGATCGGCACCAACTACAGCATCCCACGCTTCACCAAGAGCATGCTCTTCGACGAAAAGCTGGGAGGCACCATCCACCTGGCGGTCGGCTCGAGCTATCCGGAGACCGGCGGCAAGAACGAATCCGGGCTGCATTGGGATATGCTGTGCGACATGTCGGACGGCGAGATCACTGTCGACGGCGAGCTGTTCTACCGTGACGGCAAGCCGCTGGCATGGACGGAAGGGTAGGCAGCACCCGGCCCGGCGGCGCCCGAATGCCGCCCACCGCCGCGCAAGCGTTGGCGCTTGGTAACGATCTCGTTACCCCCGACTGCTATGCTCAATTCCAATCAGAACCGTCGGTGATGCTCGCCGGACGGCGGCTGGTCAGAAGGAGAGTGGAGCGTGATCGAGTTTTCCAAGAGTTACCACATCAAGCGGCCCCAGCAAGAAGTGTTCGACTTCATGGCCGACCCTGCAAACGACAGCAAGTGGCGCGACAGTGCAGTCTCCGCTGAGTGGGAAGGCGACGGTCCCATCCAGGTTGGATCCCGCTTGAAGACAGTGGACAAGTTGATGGGACGCGAGATCGAGTCGACCGCCGAGGTCACTGCCTACGACCCACCCAACAAGTACGGTCAGAAGACGATCGCCGGTCCGATGCCGTTCGAATTCACCGTTACGCTTAAGCCAGAAGATGGCGGCACCCAGGTCACGATGGCGGGCCAGGCGGAGGTCGGCGGCTTCTTCAAGCTGGCCGAGGGCCTGGTGGGTAAGCAGCTCGAGAAACAGCTCGATACTGATTTCAATGGACTGAAGAAACTACTCGAGCGCAGCTAGCCTAGATCTACGCCCGCTGGCTGGAACGATCACGGCCGGCGGGCGATTGCATTCAATTCGTAGGTCGACGACCGACGCAGGCGCCCGCTAATTGCAACGATCATGGCCGGCGTGCGCGAGCACTTAATTAGTGTCCAAACACCAATGACAACGCGCCCGCAGGCCAACTGAAGCATTCCGGTGACTCTGTCCCTGGCCGCGCTGGCATCCGGCATCGGTGCCATCCTTGCCCACTACCGTCCCAACGGCCGGAGGGCGTTCCTGCTTCTCAAACCACTGACCACTTTGCTGATTTTGGGCACGGCGGTGCAATCTTGGCCGGAGGTGCGAACGTCCCGCGTGTGGCTAATCGCTGCTGGGCTGGTGTTCGCTTTGGCGGGCGACGTGCTGCTGATGTTCCCCGAGCGGCACTTCATTCGCGGCATGCTGAGCTTCACCGTCACCCACCTGCTGTACCTGTTGGCCTTCAGCTCAACGACCGGGATCGTGCTCCTGCGGCCGCTGAGCCTGCCGTTCGTGGCGTTTGCCGGGATGGTGGTGCGGGCTGTTTGGGAGGGTGTCGGGCCGCGGCTCCGAGCGCCGATCCTGGTTTATGTGGCGGTGATCACCGCAATGGCCGCCCAGGCCGGTGGGGCCGCGATCCAGCAACCGAGCTTGAGCGCGTCCCTGGCCGCGGTCGGAGCGATATTGTTCTTCGCTTCCGATACGGTACTGGCCGTCAACCGCTTTCGACGGCCATTCGCGGCCGCGCAGGCCGTCGTGCTCTCCACCTATTGGATGGGCCAGTGGCTGATCGCGCAATCCAGCGCCTATCGTCCCTAGCTCGAGGTGCAGGCGCCGACCAATCCGCTACTGCTGGAAAAGATAGTGCACCGCCGCCTGATCGGCGATCACCCAAATGTAGCGCGGCCGCACCCGCTCCCAGTGGAGCTGGTCTAGCTTCTCCTTATAGTAGGTGAGGTCGAGCACCTCGGTGTGCTCGGTGTTCAGGTTGATGTCGACGGTCAGCGTGTACCAGCCGCTGAGCCTGACCTGCTGGTATTCGATTCCACTGGTAGCGACTTCCCGCAGGATTACCACTGTGTCGTCCATGGCGCCGTCGATGATCTCATCGTTGGTGTCGCCGATGGCGATATCCCAGCGTACGAATACGTTGCCCGCAAGCGCATCGTGGCGCAGGTCAAGCTCGAGCAGGTCCCCGTTCAGATCGGCGCTGATCGCCTCCTCCAGCTCGGCTTGAGTTGGCGCTTGTTCCCCTGCCAGAGGAGAGGGCGTACCGGCTGGAGGGGAGGTCGGGGCGGCGGTCGGTGAGGCCGCCAGCCCGCAGCCGCTCAGCAGCAGGCCCAGGACCAACGCGCGGCCGAGGACGGCAGCTGAGCTATTAGCACGCATGCCTAGACCTTCACGGTCGATCCGACTCGATCTTACCGTGTTTATGGCCTGCCTGCGCCACCTGCCCGTCGGCGCGGACGAATCCATGGCGCCGACGTTGGCCTTCCAATTCGGAGCAGGCTGCTCCAACCGGTTTCCGGTGATGGCGCGGGTCGGTTATCATCGGTCGATTCGTGAGATCGCGGCCAACGCCCACTGATCTGATGGACACATGGAATCCACCCTGCTAGCCGCGCTGTCGGCGCTTTCCGCCGCCCTGGCCTGGGGGTCAGGCGATTTCACCGCCGGGCTGGCCGCCCGCCGGGTTGGACCGTTTCGCACGGTGCTGCTTTCGTACAGTGTCGGGCTGCTTTCGCTGGTGCTGGCGGCGCTGGTGCGCAGCGAACCGATGGCACAGCCGATCGACTTGCTGTGGGGCGCGCTGGCTGGATTCGCCGGAACGGTCGGATTGAGCGCGCTTCTGCGGGGTTTCACCGTCGGGCGCATGGGCATCGTCGCTCCATTTTCGGCCACGCTGTCGACCATGATTCCGGTGGTCCTAACCGGGCTGACCATCGGGCTGCCAAGCCAGCAGCAGCTACTGGGCTTCGGGATGGCAATGCTCAGCATATGGCTGCTCTCGCGGCGCGAGGCTTCGGGCGATCGGCCGGCCGGATTGGGGATGGGCCTGCTGGCCGGCTTGGGCTTTGCCGGATTCTTCGTCGGCTTGGATCAGGTGAGTGAGGGACCGGTGTTCTGGCCTTTGGCAGCCGGCCGACTGGCCTCCTGTCTGGTGCTGGCTGCCGCTGCACTGATTGCCCGTCGAAAGCTCGTCGGCCGGCCGCTCCCGCTCGGGTTGTTGGTGCTGGCCGGCGTACTCGACGTGGCCGGCAACCTGTTCTTCTTGATCGCCGTTCAAAGCGGGCGGCTGGATGTTGCCGCCGCGCTGGTGGCGCTGTATCCCGCCATCACCGCGCTGCTGGCGCGATGGATCAGCGATGAGCAGCTGACTCGGCAGCAGGTGGTTGGGGTGGGGGTAGCGGTGGCTGCGATCGTGCTGATCACCGGCTAGCGGGTGCCGCGCGGGATGCACTTTACGGTCCTGATCGGGCGGGTCGGACAGTCCGCTCAAGCGGTTTCGTTTTAGAATGCTACCCACAGCATTGAGCCAAACGCCCGGTTGGGCGGTATCCTAGCCAAGGAGGACGACGAACATGAGCTCAGTACGGGTTTTGGTGGGCACGGCCAAGGGAGGATTCATTCTTTCTGCCGACGGCACCCGCAAGGGATGGGAGATCAGCGGGCCGCATTTCGGTGGGCAGGAGATCTACCACATGAAGGGGTCGCCGGCCGACCCCAATCGGATCTACGCTTCGCAGGGGACCGATTGGTTTGGGCAGGTGATGCACCGATCCGACGATGGCGGTAAATCCTGGGAGACGGTGGGCAACGAGTTCAAGTACGCCAGCGAGCCGGGTACCCACCAGTGGTACGACGGCACGCCTCATCCCTGGGAGTTCAAGCGAGTGTGGCACGTCGAGCCGTCGCTCGACGATCCGGACACGGTGCTGGCGGGGGTAGAGGATGCAGCCCTGTTCCGAACCACCGACGGCGGACAGACCTGGTCGGAGCTGGCCGGCTTGCGCGAGCACAAGACCGGTGAGAAATGGGCGCCTGGCGCAGGCGGTCTATGCCTGCACACCATCCTGGTGGACCCCAGCCACACCGACCGGATGTACATAGCCATCTCGTCGGCAGGAACCTTCCGCACCGACGACGGCGGCAAGAGCTGGCGGCCGATCACCAAAGGCCTGCATTCCGAATACATTCCCGATCCGGAAGCGGAAGTCGGCCACTGTGTACATCGCATCGCCCTGCACCCCTCGAAACCCGAGACGCTGTTCATGCAGAAGCACTGGGACGTGATGCGCAGCGACGACGGCGGCGAGAACTGGCACGAAATCAGCGGCAATCTACCTTCGGATTTCGGTTTCGTGGTGGACGTACATGCGCACGAGCCGGAGACCATCTATGTGGTCCCGATCGAGAGCGACTCGCTGCACTATCCGCCGGAAGGCAAACTGCGGGTTTACCGCAGCCGATCAGGGGGCAACGAGTGGGAGGCGCTGACCAAAGGGTTGCCGCAAGAGAACTGCTTCCACAACGTGCTGCGTGACGCGATGTGCGTCGACTCACTCGACCCGTGCGGGGTTTACTTCGGCACCACCGGCGGGCAGGTGTACGCGTCGGCCAACGCTGGCGACAGCTGGACGGCAATTGCGACCGACCTGCCTCGAATCATGTCGGTGGAAGTGCAGGAACTGTCGTGAACGGGATCGCGCTTGGCAAGCGCGGCCGGCCTCAGCCGTCGACGGCCGCCGCTCGACTGTGGCGCGCCTGATGGATACCATGCAAACCGATCCGGCGCAGGTTCGAGTGGTGCTTCCGTATCACTTGCGCAACCTGGCCGGCGTGGAGAAGGAAGTTGGCTTGCAGATCGAGGGCACGGTCACCGTCAGCGCGATCCTTGACGCGCTGGAGGCAGCCTATCCAACGCTGCGCGGCACGATTCGTGATCGCGATTCCGGCGCGCGCCGGCCGCTGTTGCGCTATTTCGCCTGCAAGGAAGACCTCTCGCACGACTCCCCCGATGACCCGCTGCCAGAGCAGGTGGCGGCCGGGCAGGAGCCGTTGCTGATCGTTGGAGCGATTGCCGGCGGGTGACTTGGCCGGCAAGCCGCACCACATTGCGAGCAACGCAGACAGTTTCAGATCAACCGCAGAGCGCCCGGTGAAGCTGCATCTCGTCGACGGAACCTACGAGCTCTTTCGCAGCTTCTACGGCCCGCCACCGAAAAAGGCGCCGGATGGCCGCGAGGTCGGGGCGACGATCGGTTTGCTGCGTACGCTGCTCTCACTGATCACCAACGACGGCGCCACCCACATCGGCGTGGCCTTCGACCACGTAATCGAATCCTTCCGCAACGATCTGTTTCCCGGCTACAAGACCGGTGCGGGAATCCATCCGGATCTGTTCGGGCAATTCGAGTTGGCCGAGCAAGCGGTCAACGCGATGGGCATCGTGGTGTGGCCGATGGTCGAGTTCGAGGCCGACGATGCCATCGCCACCGCGACGGTCAAGCTCAAAGACGAATCGAAGCTGGAGCAGGTGGTGATCTGCTCTCCCGATAAGGACTTAGCTCAGCTGGTTTCGGGCGACAAAGTTGTGTGCTGGGATCGCCGCAGGGAGATCGTCTACGATGAGCCGGCGGTGGTCGAGAAGTATGGCGTGCCGCCGGAGTCGATCCCCGACTACCTGGGTTTGGTGGGGGACAAGGCGGACGGAATTCCGGGCATCCCGGCCTGGGGCGCCAAGTCGGCCGCAACCCTGCTGTCAAGCTTTGGCCACATCGAGGACTTCCCGGAGGACCTGGAGCAGTGGGGTGTGACCGCCGGCAGGGGGCGACGCTTGGCGGATAACCTGAACGCCCAGCGCGAGGACGCGCTGCTCTATCGGCGGCTGGCCACGCTGCGGCTGGACGTTCCGCTCAAAGAAAGCCTCGATGATCTCGAGTGGCGCGGCGCCGGCGACGATTTCAGAACGCTGTGCGCTGAGCTTGGCAACCGCGATCTGCCGCAGCGAATGCCGCGCTGGCAGGCGGGCTAGGCGGACAAAGCAAAAATCGCCACTCGAGTAGCCGCCGGAGGTCGACCGGCCGTCGCCCGACAGGGCTAGGCGCTGGTCGGAAAGCCGGCGGAGCTCACGATCAGCTGGCCGTCCTTGCTCACCAGCAGCGCCTCTATGCCCGGCAATCGCTCGATCAGCTGCAATCCGGCCCGGGTCCCCAACACCATCAGCGAAGTACTCAGCGCGTCGGCATCCATCGCGGTGGGTGCAATAACCGACACGCTGGCCAGCTCCGCAGGCGAAAGGCCGCTCCGTGGGTCGAGGATGTGGTGGAGCTGCAGGTCCTGGGTGAACGCGCTGAGATAGTCGCCCGAGGTCGCCATCGCCGCG
>CAZJUE010000131.1:0-7764 GCA_964549025.1 uncultured Anaerolineaceae bacterium
GAGCGGTGCAAGTGGTTGAATCGGTCCGGCTGGGACCTTCGCTGGTTTCCGCGCCACTGGCGAACCTCGCCAAGACCATCAGCGAGCTGGAAGGGGCCGGGGTTGACTTCCTTCACATCGATCTGGAGGACGGCAGCTTCGTCCCGGCGATGCAACTCGGAACCCGCGTCCTTGAAGAAGTCCGCCCGCTCACTCAGCTGCCGTTGGACGTCCATCTATCGATCGTGCATCCGGAGCGGATGATCCATCAGATTGCAGAACTTGGTGCCGACATGATCGCGGTGCACTACGAGGCTTGCGACTATCCACGGCGAACCCTCAAGATGATCCAGAAGCTCGGAAAACCGGCCGGCCTGGTCCTGAACCCAAAGACACCCGTCCCCGAACTCGACTACCTCCTACCGCTCCTGGACTTCGTGAACGTGCAGAGCACGGAGCCGGAGCTTCCGGATAGCGCGTTTCTTCCGGAGGCTCTCGACAAGGTGGCAATCGTGCGATCGATGGCGGACGCCGAGAAACCCGAACTGGGGATTTGCGTGGACGGAGGGGTAAACGTCGAGAACGTAGCGCACGTGGTGCAGCGGGGGGCGTCGATGGTGGTGGTGGGCCGCGGCGTATTCTGTCAAACAGAGATCCATCAAAACATTCGGGCTTTGCGGTCAGCCATGCAGGAAGCCGCTGATCTCCAAACATGAGCCTCGCCGACCTGCTTGAGCCCGCAACGGTTCGGCAGCAGTTGGAGGTCGAAGACGCCGAAGAGGTCATCCGCCTGTTGGGGAACCAGCTTCAGCAGCTTGGATACGTCGCGGACGGATTCGTGCAAGCTACGCTCGATCGCGAACGTGAGCATCCAACCGGCCTGCCGCTCCAAGGGGACATCAACGCTGCGCTGCCGCACGTGGAGCCGGAATATGTGAAGAAGCCGGGCCTGGCGATTGCGACGCTAGCTGAGCCGGTGCAATTCGGGCACATGGTCGAGCGCGACCGCTCGATCCCGGTTCAGTTGGTGATCATGTTGGCGCTGGACGAGGCTGATGCCCAAGTTCAGACGCTCAAACAAGTCGCAAGCCTATTGCAGAAGCCGGGCCTGGTCGAGGAGCTGCTGGCCAGCCGCACGCCGGCTCAAGTGCTGGAAATCGTCCGCCGCGTGCACTCCGCCGATTGACCGCGCCCCGGCGCGATCGGGCTGCGCTGCTGCGATGCTAGACACCACACTCACCGTGAATCACCCGGCCGGATTGCATGCCCGCCCTGCCGCCGACTTTGTCCGCACCGCAGCCGGATTTTCCGCACAGATCCAGGTGCGAAACCTTACGCTCGATTCGGACTGGGCCGACGCAAAAAGCATCCTCAGCGTGCTGACACTGCGTGTGGAGCAGGGATATCAGATCCAGCTTCAAACTGAGGGCAGCGATGAGCAGGATGCAATGCGAGCGCTGGTGCGGCTGATCGAGACCGACTTCAAGGGCGAGCTCGAGTGACCCTGCCCCATTCGGCGCCCAAGCGATGATGCGCCACCTGGCTGGCATCCCCGCGTCGCCTGGAATCGCCATCGGCCCGTTGTTCCGGTATAGAACGACCCAACTCCAGATTGAACGGCGCAGCGTGTCGGATCCGCAATCGGAGCATGCGCGCCTGAAGGCAGCGATCCAGGCAGCCCGATCTGAGGTGCAAGAAGTTCGCGTCCGTGCCGAGCGGAAGCTGGGCGCCGAAGAGGCCGCGGTCTTTGACGCTCAGGATCTGATCCTCCAGGATCCGGCGCTGCTCGAGAAAGTGCGGCGGACAATCGAGCGATCCGCGATCAACGCAGAATCGGCATGGCAGGACGCAGCTGAAGGCTACGCCCTGGAGCTGGAGGCGCTGCAGGACGAGTACCTGCAGGCACGTGCCGCCGATGTGCGCGATGTGGCCGCAAGGGTGCTTAGGCTGCTCATGGGCGTCGCACAACCGGATCCCGACCGGCCGGATGAGCCCTCGATCGTATTCGCAGTTGACCTCTCCCCCTCCGAAACGGCCTCGCTAGACACAGACCTGGTCTTGGGCTTCTGTACCGCCGAGGGCGGTCCTACTTCGCATACTGCGATCTTCGCCAAGGCGCTTGGTATCCCGGCGGTGGTCGGAGCCGGCCGAGCGGTTTTGGAGCTCAACCAAGCCCGGCCCGCCATCCTGGATGGGGGCCAGGGGCTGGTAATCGCCGAACCCGACCTGCCGACCCGCGAGCGGTATGAACGCCTGGCAGCTGAAACCGCTGAACGGGCCAAGCATGACCTCGCCGCTGCCCGCCAGCCGGCGGTCACCACCGATGGACATGCGGTCGAGATCGCTGCCAACGTCGGAAGCCTCCCCGACGCGAAAGCCGCGCTTGAGCACGGTGCGGAAGGGATCGGATTGCTGCGAACCGAATTCCTCTACTTGAACCGAGAGCTGGAGCCCGATGAAGCCGAGCAGATGCAAGCATATGGCGACATCTTCTCGCTGATGGAAACCCGACCGATCGTCGTACGCACGCTGGACGTTGGCGGCGACAAGCAGCTGCCGTACCTGGATCTGACTAATGAGGCCAATCCATTCCTCGGCTGGAGAGCCATCCGGATCTCGCTCGATCGTCCGAAGTTCTTTAAGAAACAGCTGCGTGCCCTGCTTCGTGCCGGCGCAGATCGCGACCTGCGGATCATGTTTCCGATGATCTCCACCCTGCAAGAACTCCAGCAAGCACGAAGGTTGCTTGAGCAGGCCCAGGCGGAACTGGAGGACCGACAGGTCCGCCATGCACAGCAGCCCCAGGTGGGAATCATGGTGGAGGTGCCCTCAGTCGCCGTACTGGCAGAGCGGTTCGCGCCGGAGGTTGACTTCTTCAGCATCGGCACCAATGACCTCGCCCAGTACGTTATGGCTGCCGAGCGCACCAATCCAAAGACTGCCCATCTCAACGACGGCTGCCATCCGGCAGTTCTGGCCCTGGTTCGCCAGGTCATCGAAGCCGGCCACTCGGCTGGAATTTGGGTGGGGTTATGCGGAGAGCTAGCCGGTGATCCGGACGCAATCCCCGTGCTGCTCGGCCTCGGTCTTGACGAATTCAGCATGGCGCCAGCCATGATTCCGCGCGCAAAGGCGACCATCCGCTCGTGGTCACGCGGCGAGGCATTTCAACTCGCTCAGCGCGCGCTGGAACTGGCGGGTGCTGCTGAGGTGCGGGCCCTGGTACAGAACTACATCCCCTAATAACAAAGCGCCTGGCTGGAAGGCATTCCAGTACCCATATCCCCGCAACTTCCACCGCCCGGTGCTTGTACTCTTAGCGAAGCGGCGCTGAGCCGTTTGACCATCTCCTTCGGCTTGCCCCTACGGGCGCATGCTGTAGGCGCAGCAGGGTGCCGCACCGCAACTGACAATGGCTATGCGCAACGGACACCGCGCAATTCAACTGATCCTCCTGCCAGTCTTGCTTGCGCTGGCCTGCACTCGTTCAGGTCGGGTAGCACCGAATGCAACGGTCCCCACTCAACAGACATCGGCAGCGGAGCCGCAGGCCGCTGGGACCGAACCATCCGGCCCGTTCGCCGCTCCGGAGGAACCATCCGGCGCCACCAATCCCGGCCTGGCACTCCAGGCTTTCGAATACAACGGGCTGGAGCGCAGCTACCGGCTGATCGCTCCAACTGGCTACGACCCCGATCTTCCTGCGCCGCTCGTGCTGGCACTGCACGGCGGCGGTGGAAACAGCCTGCAGATGTGCACGCTGGCGGGCGGCATCCAGGAGTTGACCGAGACGGAGGGCTTCCTGGTTGTCTGCCCGGACGCGATCGAGAACCACTGGAACGATGGCCGGGGCAACCAGCGCTACCGCTCACAAGCGGAGGACATTGACGACGTCGGATACCTGCTGGCGCTGATCGAGCGGCTATCCAGCGAGTACGCCATCGATCCCGAGCGCTTCTACGTCACCGGCGCCTCCAACGGCGGGATGATGACCCAACGCCTGGCGTGCGAGGCAGCGAGCAGCTTCGCTGCTGCAGCGGTCGTGATCGCCTCGCTGCCAACCGCGCTCAAATGCCAGCCCGACCGGGCGATCCCGATCCTGTTCATCAACGGTACCGACGATCCGCTGATGCCGTACCAGGGCGGTCAAGTGCACTTCTATCAGCGCGAGCTCGGCGAGGTGCTCTCCACCCCTGAGACGATCGAGTTCTGGGCAACCGCCGATGGCTGCGCGTCTGCACCCCAGACCGAGCTGCTGCCCGACCGCGATCCGAACGATGGCACCCGCGTGCGGACGACCCGCTACTCCGACTGCACCTCAGACTCGGAAGTAGTGCTGTACTCGATCGAGGGTGGCGGGCATACTTGGCCGGGCGGTGCGCAGTATGCTCCACCCTTCGTCATCGGGAGGGTCAGCCGCGAACTGGCGGCCAATGACGTGATCTGGGACTTCTTTGAGGCTATGGAGCGCTAGCCACGGTCGACGACTCGAGTAGTCCCGAAAATCCCCGCCCGGCAATTGAAGCGCACCGGAGGGGCAACAGTCCCGATGCGTGGGTTTGTGATTTGGATACGACGTGCTGTTATGCGGTAGGGCACAATCCGGCGGGGGTATAGGTCGGATTCCCGTAGCCATAGTCCAGGTGAACCAGCACGCTGTCGCGGTTGGCGGCCGCGTATGCCTGCGCGGCCTCACAGCCGGCGTCGAACTCTCCTGTAGCCACATAGGCCTCCCAGAACACCCGACCCATCGCGGCAAATCCGCCACCGGGTTCGTCAGGCGGGTGGCTATCGAGCAGGTCCTGATAGTGAACTTCAGCAGAGGCGAAATCGTTCATCTTGAGGCGAACAAGCATCTGCCGGAAACGGGCATAGGCGGCCAGTTCCTGTCGGCCGTATTTGCGAAGTTCATCGGCCATTTCCGGGCTCGGCCAATCCAGTAGCTCATCGTCGTGAATCGCTCGGTCGTAGTAATCGAGCGCCAGGTAGTAGTTGCCGACCGCAAAGCTGCGATCCCCATCGTGGATGAAGTGAATGCGGTAATCCGACGGGAGCAGTCGTATGTCCCCCGGTATGAAGCGTCCCATGTCGGAATTCCAGGTCCAGGTCACCGAGCGCGGCTGATATGGGCCGGCGCCCACCGAGCCGATGCCGTTGCCGGTCATGTGGATCTGATAGGAGCCGTCCATCAGCGGGCCGAAGAGCTGGATGCCGGTGCTCGGGAGATCGAAGTAGCTGTCCTGCATCAAGTCGATCAGCCGATCCCCGCGATAGCCAATGACCTGCGGCCACTCGAAGCATGTGTGCGCGCCGCACTGCCGCCGCACGATCAGGAGTTCCTCAATTCCGTCGCCGGTCATGTCCAGAGCCGGGCCGATGTAGTTGACCGGATACTCATCGTCGGTCTGGTAGCCGATCTGGAAACGCCCGCCCCGGCACTGTGCAATGTAGACCGCGCCCTGGAAATTGAAGGCATCCGGTTCAGTGAGGCTGAGGGCCACTTCGTCGAAGCCGTCGCCGTTGAGGTCCGTGAGCGCGAAGTCGCCGCTCGTGCCGAGCCGATTGATCACCTGAGGTTCTGAACCCAATTCGCGCAGCGCATCAACCGAACCGCCTGCATTCAGGTAGGTGCTTAGAGCTTCGCCGGCATTGTGCGGATCAT
This sequence comes from uncultured Anaerolineaceae bacterium, assembly GCA_964549025.1. Classification (GTDB taxonomy): domain Bacteria; phylum Chloroflexota; class Anaerolineae; order Anaerolineales; family E44-bin32; genus JADFRG01. Next base: position 5,642 of record CAZJUE010000131.1, read on the forward strand.
CGATCTCCGGCAGCGGCACATCCCGCGGCGCTGGTGGGCAGCCGGTGGCCGTCGCCGTGGTCGGTTGCTCGGTAGCGGTTGGCTCAGTTGTGGGACTGGCGGTATCCCTCTCAGCGGATTGGGGACTCGGAGCCGCGGTGAGCGTCTGCGATTGCGGAGCCTCGTTGTGGCTCGACCCATTGAAGGAGGGGCCTGCGCACGCAGCGAGAACCAGAGCAAGCAGCGCGCAGCGAGGCGAATAGCGGGTCAGCATGCGCGCAGTATAGGGACTTAGCAAACAGCTTACAAGTGCTGCAACTGACGTGGAGGGCGACCGGGCGCTGTGCCCGAAGGCTTCCTAGTGAGCGCCTCCCGGCCCGTGTGGGTGCCCGTGCTGCAGCTCTTCAGCGGTAGCCGCACGCACTTCGGCGATCTCGATCTCGAAATTCAATGTTTCGCCCGCCAGGGCGTGGTTGCCGTCAATGGTCACCTCATCGCCTTGGATTTCACTGATAGTTGCGATGCGATCGCCATCCGGGAAGCGGGCCTGAAACTGCATACCGACTTCGATTTCATCCACTCCGGCGAACTGGCTGCGGTCGACCACATGCACAAGGCCCTCGTCGTAGTCGCCGTAGGCTTGCTGCGGCTCGAGAGTGATCTCAAACTTGTCCCCCGCCGTTTTTCCGTCAAGCGCCTGCTCCAACCCGGGAATAATGTTGCCCTTGCCGTGGAGGTAAGCCAGCGGCTCTCCCTTGTCGGATTGGTCGAGCAGTTGGTTTTCTGCGTCGGTCAGGCGGTAGTGGAAGAGGGCGACGGTATCTTGGGTAATCTGCACTTGGAATCTCCTTTGGTTTGATGAATCCTACCATCCGGTCCGCGCCAGTGCAGGAATGTGAGCGCTAGATGGTCGGCATAGGGCAAACTAGCCCCTGCGGGATCATTGCGCCGGGCGATCGATTTTTGTAGGTTACTGAATAAGAATAGTGCGGACACGCGGTATCCCGATCTCGGTGGCACTCCTGCTCATCCCCGGCGTTCTGACAGCTTGCGCCGGTCCGCCAGTCGCGCCGACCGCCACGCCAATGGCGGCCCTTGCTGCCACGGCAACCGCCAGCCCAACCGCCGGCGGCGAACAGACCCCGCCACCGCCCACCCCCACAGCGGAGCCCGAGCTGCCATCGGGCTGTGCCGACCCAACCACGCTTCCCTTTGGCTTCGACGCCGCCTGGGAAGATGCCATCCCAGCCTACCTGGGCGAGGGAGGCACGGCGGAGCAGCTCGAAAGCGATCTCAACGCCCTGTGCGGCAACCTGTTCGGTGAGCGCCCGCAGCCGGTTCACGCTCAGGTTTTTGAGCGCGACCTCGATCTGAACGGCAGCGAGGATCTGTTGGTCGCCATCAACCTCCCAGTCGGCGGCGGCAACGGCGACGCCCACTTGATCGCATTTTTCCAGCGTCGCGGTGGCCTCGATCCACAAGTCCTCTTCCGACGAGCCGGCGCCGGTGCACGTTCTGAAGGGCTGTATCGCGGCGGCGGGGTCGAGATCGGAGGCGTGCGTGATTTAAACCGCGACGGCTCGGTCGAAGTGGTCTTCAGCGTCAATTGGGACGCATATTCCGAGTACTACATCCTGTCGATCGAAGGGTCCGAAATCGTTAGCTTGATCGAACGCGTCGATGATGAGCTGCTTGAGACGTTCTACTATGTGCAAGGTCGAGGCGGTCATACCGAGGTCGAGGACCAGGACGGCGACGGCCTCTACGAGGTGATGATCGTCGAAGGCACACCAGCCACACTGCCGAGCGGCTCGGACGAGATCGTGCGCCGACAGACCTGGACCTGGGACGAGTTGCTGTACACACCGACCGCAGCCCGCTACCTGCCCGAGCCGACCTACCGCGTCGAGGCCGCGCAGGTCGGCGACTTGGCGGCCCGCAATCGCGACTATGCAACCGCGCTAGCGCTTTACCAGCAGGTGGTCTTCGACGAAGCGCTGCTCGGATGGCGAGCCGGCCACGATCCTGCGAGCGGCGAGCCGTTGGAACCCGACCCGAATATTCGCTCGCTCATGGCCGGCTACGGTCGTTACCGCATCATGATCTTGCACGCACGCGAGGGCCATCGCGGCGACGCCGAGACC
>CAZJUE010000132.1:0-7729 GCA_964549025.1 uncultured Anaerolineaceae bacterium
GAGAACGTTTACGTATTCACCAGCGAAAGATATGCCCAGGTCAACGCCGGCGCGGTCGTCGGATCTGACTGGGCAGTGCTGATCGACACGCTGGCATTTCCTGACGAAGTTGCTGAGATTCAGCAGTTCGTTGAGCAGCGGCTGGAAAGCCCGGTCCGCTATATCATCAACACTCACTATCACTCCGACCATACCATCGGCAACTGCTTCTTTCCCAAGGCCACCGTGCTCTCGCACGCGCTGTGCCGCAGCTTCTTGGATTCGCGCGGGCGTGAGGCGCTGGCGCAAGCCAAGGAAGCCAATCCCGAGTTGCAGGAGGTGGTGATCAAGCTGCCGGAGGTCACCTTCAGCGACGGGCGTGCGACCGTGCGGGTCGGCCGGCGGGTACTTCAATTGATTCCGCTCCCCGGACATAGCCCGGATGGATTAGGCGTGCTGGTAGTCGAGGACAAGGTGTTGTTTGCGGGCGACGTGATGATGCCGGTGCCTTACCTGGCCGATGGCGATTACGACCAGATGGTCGCCAGCTTGAAATCGATTCCACGCCTGAAACTTGAAAATCTGGTGCCGGGCCACGGCGAGTCGGTGTTGCGCGGGGAGGTCAGCCCGACCGTACGATCCAACCTGTCCTATCTGACCGCCATTCGCAAGCATGTGCGCAAAGCCTCCCGGCGCCGTGAGCCTTTTGATTACCTGGACACGGTCGACATCGAAGACTGTGGCAAGAGCCGGATCCTGATGAATGGCATCGCGCCCCGTTTGCACAGCAACAATCTGCGGGCGCTGCACTCCGCCTGGTATGGGGACGAAGAGTGAAGCAATACGAACTTGTTTTTGACGGCGGCAGCATCGGCAACCCCGGACGCGCCTATGGATCGTTTCAGCTGAGCGAAGCCGGCATACGCCCCGGCGCGCCGACCCGGTTGGAGTTTGGCCACGGCACCAACAATCAGGCCGAATACCAGGCCTTGATCGCCGGGATTAGGGCGCTCCGGGAGCAGATTGCCGAAGCGGAGCAAGCACCCACAGACACCGCGCTGATCGTGCGTGGTGACAGCCAGCTGGTCATCAACCAGATGGCAGGCAACTGGAAGATCAAAAGCGACGAACTGCTGCGGCTACACGATGAGGCGCTCGACCTGCTGGCGGGTTTCGGCAAGGTGGAGTTCATCCATCAGCCGCGCTCCAAATCCCAGCGCTCGCTTGGGCACTAGCGCGGCGGTCGATGGTGCCGATCGGGTCGCTACGGCGCCGACGGATTGCAGAGCCGGCGGCGAGTCGCGAGTCAGTCCAAGTGGAATACCGCTGGTGTCCGATCCTCGGCATTGACCGAAACCGTGTGCGTGTGGCATAATCCACGCCTCAACGGCTGAGAAGGGGACGAGTAGCCCTGCAGCCAACCGCAAGCGAACTCGGGACGGTGCGATCCGAGACGGTTGCGCCGGGTGAAAATCGCCCCAGAGCCTCGACCTGAACAGCCCGCCCTACGGGCCAGGTAGGGAAGACGGGATCGCCCGCCGTTATCACGGGCGGAGGCATAAGCCCCTGGCCGTGCCTCGATGAGTGCCCCTAGATCGGGGGAAGAAGGGTGGTACCGCGGGAGCGCATGACCTCTCGTCCCTTGGCGGACGAGAGTTTTCTTTTTCAGCAGTGGCAGAGCAGGAGGGCGATCGATGACTGAACTGCTTTATCACCAGGACGCCTATCTAGATGAGTTCGACGCGGTGGTGACTGAGGTCTCCCAGCACGGCGTGGAGCTGGATCGGACCGCCTTCTACCCCGGCGGTGGCGGCCAACCGCACGACACAGGCAAGCTGTTGTCCGGCTCGCAGACCTTCCAGGTCAGCTCGGTCCGCACCGCCGACCGCCGCATCTGGCATAGACTGGCCGAAGGCGAGCTCAATGCCGGCGACCAGGTGCACGGCGTCATCGATTGGGACCGCCGCTACCAGCTGATGCGCACCCACACTGCAATGCACGTGCTCTGCGGAGTGATCTGGCGCGACTACGGGGCCAGCGTGACCGGGGGAAACATGGAGCCTGGGCGGGGACGGATGGATTTCGAATTCGAGCGCATGCAGAAGGAGCTGGTTGCCGAGATTGAGCAGGCGATTAACCGAGAGGTCGAGGCAGCCCGCCCGGTGACCAGTCGGACGCTGCCGCGCCAGCAGGCATTTGAGATCCCGGATTTGATACGCACCAAGATCAACCTGCTGCCGAAAGGGATCCAGCAAGTGCGGATCGTGGAGCTTGAGGGACTGGATCTGCAAGCTGATGGCGGCACCCACGTGGCGAACACCGATGAGGTCGGGCCAATTCGGGTGGTGGACTACAAGAGCAAGGGCCGCATCAACAAGCGCCTGGTCGTTGAACTGGAGGATTGAGTGTTTGAACCGGTAACGAGCGAAGTCGACTTCGTCGAAAACGAGCATCGGATTCAGCGGTTCTGGGACGAAACTCAAGCGTTTGAGCAATTGCGCGAACTGCGCGCCGGCGGACCGACCTGGTCGTTTGTCGACGGCCCGATCACCGCCAACAATCCAATGGGCGTGCATCACGGTTGGGGTCGAACCTATAAGGACCTGTTCCACCGCTTTAGGTCGATGCAGGGCCACCACACCCGATACCAGAACGGCTTCGATTGCCAGGGGCTGTGGGTGGAGGTGGAGGTCGAACGCGAGCTGGGCTTTAAGACCAAGCGGGATATCGAGCGCTACGGCTTGGCGGAGTTCGTACTTAAGTGCAAGCAACGGGTGCTGGAGTTCGCTGCGGTGCAGACCGATCAGTCGATGCGCCTCGGATATTGGATGGATTGGGACAAGCCGGACTACTTGCTAAGGCTCAAGGACCAGCTGGGAGAGGATCCCGCGCAAGAGATCACCGTCGAAGCCGAAGGTGGGAAGGTTACTGGATCGGTGGAGCAAATCGTCGGTCAACTGGGACTGCCCGGCATGGGCGGCTCGTATTTCACCTTTTCCGACGAGAACAACTACACGATCTGGGCCGCCCTGAAGGCCTGCTACGAGCGCGGCTGGATCTACAAGGGGCGCGACGTGATGCCGTGGTGCAGCCGCTGCGGTACCGGAATCAGCCAGCACGAAATCGTCACCGAGGGCTATAGGGAGCTGGTGCATCCCGGGCTCACGATCCGCTTCCCGTTGGTCGATCGACCCAGCGAGAGCCTGCTGGTGTGGACAACCACTCCCTGGACGCTGACCAGCAATGTGGCGGCAGCGGTCGGCCCAGAGTTGGATTACGTGCGCGTGCGGCAGGGCGATGAGGTCTTGTACCTGAGCAAGGGCACGCTTGGCTCGCTCGATGGAGATTATCAGGTCGAAGCCGAGCTCACCGGAGCCGATATGGAGGGCTGGCGCTACCGGGGCCCGTTCGACGAATTGCCCGCTCAGCAGCAGGCCGGGGCGCCGGAAGCCCACCGGGTGATCCTTTGGGATGAGGTCGGCGAAGAAGAAGGCACCGGAATCGTTCACATTGCGCCTGGCGCCGGCGCCGAGGACTACCAGCTCGGGAAGGAACACGGCCTGCCAGCCATCGCTCCGCTGAACGAATCCGGAGTATTTCTGGATGGATTCGACTGGCTGAGTGGAACGGCGGTAGCTGACTCGGCGCAGCCGATATTTGAGAACCTGAAGGAGAAAGGACTGGCCTACAGCCTGAAGGATTACACTCACCGCTACCCGGTGTGTTGGCGCTGCGGGGAGGAGCTGGTCTTCCGCCTGGTGGATGAGTGGTTCATCTCAATGGGCAAGCAGCTCGACAAGCCGTACGATGAGGTGACCGAGGACGAGAAGCAGGCCAACCTACGCTATCAGATGATGGAAGCGGTGATCCAGGAAACCAGCTGGTTCCCGGCATTCGGATTCGAGCGTGAGCTGGATTGGCTGCGCAACATGCACGATTGGATGATTTCGAAGAAGCGCTATTGGGGGTTGGCGTTGCCGATCTATGAGTGCCAGCATTGCGGCAACTTCGAGGTACTGGGAAGCCGTGACGAGCTTCAGGAACGCGCCATCGCCGGGTGGGGCGATTTCGAAGGCCACACGCCACACCGGCCGTACATCGACCAGGTGAAGATCGCCTGCAAGGAGTGCGGCGAGGCGGTCAGCCGCATCCCGGACGTGGGAAACCCTTGGTTTGACGCCGGAGTGGTGGCAATGAGCACCCTGGCGTACTCGTCTGATCGCAGATTCTGGGAGCGCTGGTTCCCGGCCGATCTGATCAGCGAGAGTTTTCCGGGGCAATTCCGCAATTGGTTCTACAGCCTGCTGGCGATGAGCACCATCCTGGAGCGGCGCGCTCCGTTCAAGAACGTGTTCTCGTACGCCACCTTGCTGGCGGAGGACGGTCGCGCAATGCACAAGTCCTGGGGCAATGCCATCGAATTCAACGAGGCGGCCGACCGAATGGGCGTGGATGTGATGCGCTGGCTGTTCTGCGATCACCAGCCGGAGAGAGACCTGTTGTTCGGTTACCATCGAGCCGACGAGGTGCGCCGCCAGTTCCTGCTCCCGTTCTGGAACGTGTACAGCTTCTTTGTGACCTACGCCAACATCGACGGCTGGCAGCCGAACGGTTCCGAAGACGCGGAACCCAGCCAGCTGGACCGCTGGATCGATGCACGCTACCAGCAGCTGGTCGGCAACGTCACCGAGGCGCTCGAGCAGTACGACCCGCCGCGGGCGACCGGCGCCCTTGCCGACTTCTTGGATGACCTGAGCAACTGGTACCTGCGGCGCAGCCGGCGGCGGTTCTGGGCGAAGGCGGGCGCCAGCGCAGCGGGCGACGCCGACAAGAACGGCGCATACCAGACCCTGTACGGCGTGCTGCTTGGCTTGATACGGCTGTTGGCTCCGTTCGTGCCGTTTGTCACCGAAAGCGTTTATCAGAACCTGGTTCGCACAGCCGATCCGCGAGCGCCGCAGAGCGTACACCACAACGATTGGCCGCGTCCGGATGAGTCGCGGATGGACCCCGATCTCATCGGGCAGATGGCCCTGGTGCAGCGGCTGGTGTCGTTGGGCCATGCAGCCCGCAACCAGGCGGGGATCAAGCTGCGCCAGCCGCTCTCTGAGGCGGCATTTGCTGTGCCTTCCGCTGAGGAGCGGAGAGTCGTCGAGCGGTATGGTGAGCTGCTGGCAGACGAGTTGAACGTGAAGCAGGTACGGCTGTTGGATGCCGCCAGCGAAGCCGCTGCCTATCAATTGAAGCCGCTGCCCAAGCAGCTTGGCCAGAAGCATGGCGCACGCTTCCCGGCAATCCGCAAGGCGCTTCTGGCGCTCGACGCCGACCAGGCCGCTACCCAGCTGCTCGCGGGGAAATCGCTCGCCGTTGCGGCTGAGGGCGATCAGGTCGAAGTGCTACCGGAGGAGGTCGAGTTGGTGATCGCCCCGCAGGAGGGCTTCGCCACCGCGGCCGAGGGCGCCTATCTGGCGGCCCTGGTAACCGAGCTCAATGATGACCTGCGATCGGAGGGGTTGGCCCGCGAATTCGTCCGCCGGGTGCAGGAACTGCGCAAGCAGGCGGGATTGGAGGTGGACGATCGTATCGCGGTTGACTACCGGGCGGGCAGGGCGCTCGATCACGCGGTGCGGCAGCACGCTGGCTATGTGATGGAAGAAACGCTGGCCGTACAGCTTGAGCAAGCCGATCAGCCTAGCGGCGACCAGCGGAGTAGCTATCAGGTAGACGGCCTGGAGTTGGTCGTGGCGCTGCGTCGTGCCTGAGCGCCGGCAGCCGATGAACTGCCGCCGGGTCGGTCTCGCCACACAGGAGGTCAACTGCGGCCGGGTGAGATACAATCGGGTCTTGTCATGAGCAAGGCCCGCCATTACCTGACGCTGCTAGCGCTCTCCGGCAGCGTTATTGCAGCCGATCAATGGACCAAGTATCTGATCCGTTCCCGGCTGGCTCCCGGAGAGCAGTGGTCACCCTGGGAGTGGCTGGCGCCGTATGCGCGCTTGATCCACTCTGACAACACCGGGGCGGCTTTTGGGCTGTTTGAAGACGGCGCGCTGTTCTTCACCGTTCTGGCGTTGGTAGTGTCGGCCGCCATCATCTTCTACTTCCCACGCGTGCCGCACTCCGAGCGCGCGCTGCGCTTCGCGCTCTCGATGCAGCTCGGTGGAGCGCTCGGCAATCTGATCGACCGATTGCTGCAAGATGGTCGGGTCACTGACTTCGTTTCGGTTGGGCGCTTCCCGGTATTCAACGTGGCCGACGCCAGCATCTCGCTCGGTGTGGCGGTATTGCTGCTCTCCACCTTCTTTGGTGGGGGCCGCGATCAGGCCGAGTCCGAGCCCGAGGAAGCCGCGACCAGATCCGAACAACCCGCAAACTGAAGCTAAGAATTACCATGGCGGTGCGAGAGATCGAGCTCGCGATCGAAGCCGCGACAGGGCGGCTTGACGTGGCCCTGGCGCAGCAACTCCCTGAACTAAGCCGTGCGGTGCTTCAGGAGCTGATCCGGTCCGGTCAGGTGCGACTGAACGGCGCGGTGGTATCCAAACCGAGCACGCAGGTGGTAGCCGGCGACCAGGTGCAGCTGTGGCACGAACTGGCCGCAGATGCAGTGCCCGAGCCGGAAGCGATCCCATTGGAACTTGTGCATGAAGATGAGCAGGTGCTGGTGGTCAACAAGCCGGCTGGAATGGTAGTGCACCCGGCTCCGGGACATGCCAGTGGAACGCTGGTGAACGCCGTGCTGGGTTACCTGCCCGAACTGGCGGCCGGCGAGCGCAGACGGCCGGGCATCGTGCATCGCCTGGACAAAGACACTTCTGGCTTGATCCTGGTCGCCAGGAGCGACCAGGCACTGGCCGATTTGCAGCGGAAGTTCAAGCGCCGGGAGGTCAAGAAGACCTATCTCGGCCTGGTCGATGGATCGCCCCCTACGCCGGAAGGGGAGGTGCGGGCGGCGATTGGGCGTGATCCGCGCAATCGGCAGCGCTACGCCGTGCTCGAATCGGACTCGGCCAAACCGGCCGTCACCCGATACCGTACCCGCAAACGATTTCCCGAACACAGCCTCTTGGAGCTACAGCCGATCACCGGGCGGACCCATCAGCTGCGGATCCACCTGCAGGCCGTGGGATGCCCGATTGTCGGTGATCGCGTGTACGGTCGCCGAAGTCCGAGCCTGCCGGTCGAACGTCAGATGCTGCATGCCTGGCGCCTGGAGCTGCGTTTGCCGGGCGAGCAGGCCGCACGGAGCTTCGAGGCGCCTCTGCCGGCCGATCTAGAGGCTGCAATTCAGCAGGCTGGTGAGCATGGACTGGTTTGACTTCCGCTCCGACACCGTCACCCATCCCACGCCGGAGATGCGGGAGGCAATGGCTGCCGCCGAGGTGGGCGACGACGTGTTCGGTGACGATCCGACGGTAAACCGCCTCGAGGCGATGGCAGCCGAACGATTGGGCAAAGAAGCTGCGCTGTTCGTGACCTCCGGGACCATGGGAAACCTGGCGGCCGTGCTCAGCCATTGCCAACGCGGCGATGAAGTCATCCTGGGCGACCTCTCGCACACCTTTCTGCACGAGGCCGGCGGGGTAGCAGCGTTGGGCGGGGTGCATCCCCATACATTGCCCAACCGGCCTGACGGGACCCTGGTGGTCGAAGAGATCGAAGCGGCTATTCGGGGTGACGATCCGCACTTCCCGATCACCAGTCTGGTGATCCTGGAGAATACACAAAACAGCTGCGGCGGTGCGGCGCT
>CAZJUE010000133.1:0-3924 GCA_964549025.1 uncultured Anaerolineaceae bacterium
TAGGCTCAGCCGGCGAAGTCCCCAGGGGATTGAGCCGGATGCTTGAACCGCTGGCTCGCTAAGCTAGCCATCCTGCTCTGGATCGTCGTCGGTGATTTCCCGTGGCGAGTCGTCGTCTGAAACCTCGCGGAAGGTCCCGTCGACCACTGAGGTCAGGCGATCCATGTGTTCTTTGACCACCTCCGGTGGGCAGAGCTCGACAAAGACGTAGGATGCCAACCCGACCACCGCGGCGTCGTCCAGTGGACCGAGCACCAGATCCGGAATGATGATGTAGGCGATCGAAGCGATGGGGATCAGCTTGAGCAACGGGTTGACCCGGCGATCGGCCAGCAGCCGCACGATCAAGCGCACTCGCAGCGACAGCGAACGAAAAACCCCATCGCCGGAGGGCATAATCGGTTCTTCAGACATCCGTGGGATTATACCCGTCGTAAATCGGCCCTCTACGCCAGGTGATAAAATCCCGCCGACCTATGTACGCTGAAACGGCTTTCGATCAGGACACGCTCGGCCGACCACTGCGCGATCTGCGCATATCGGTGACCGATCGCTGCAACTTCCGCTGCGTATACTGCATGCCCAAGGAAATCTTCGGGCGCGATTTTGAGTTTCTCAAGCGCGAGCAGCTGCTGTCCTTTGAGGAAATCGAGCGATTGGCCCGTCTCTTTCACCGCCATGGGACCCGCAAAATTCGGCTCACCGGCGGAGAGCCGTTGGTGCGTCGTGAGCTCGAGGTGCTGGTGGGGCGGCTGGCTAAACTGCCCGAGCTCGATCTCACCATGACCACCAACGGATTGCTGCTGCCGCAGAAGGCGGAGCCGCTGAAAGCTGCCGGCCTGAAGCGGCTGACAATCAGCCTGGATTCGCTCGATGAGCAGGTCTTCCAGGCAATGAACGATGTGGGCGCCAGCGTGGAAAGAGTGCTGCGCGGGATCGAAGCCGCCGAACAGGCCGGCTTTTCGCCGCTCAAGATCAACATGGTGGTCAAGCGCAGCGCAAATCTCGACAGCGTGCTGCCGATGGCGCGTTATTTCCGAGAGCGCGGGCATATCCTACGCTTCATCGAGTTTATGGACGTCGGGCACACCAACGGCTGGAAGCTGGACGAAGTGGTTCCGGCCCGGCAAATCGTCGAGTTGATCGACGCAGAGATGCCGCTCGAGCCGGCGGAGGCCAACTATCGTGGGGAGGTCGCCAACCGCTACCGCTATTGGGACGGCGGCGGTGAAATCGGTTTGATAGCCTCGGTCACCCAGCCATTCTGCCAGGATTGCACCCGCATTCGGCTGTCGGCGGACGGCAAGCTGTACACCTGCCTGTTTGCAGTTGAAGGGCATGACCTGCGGGCGCTGCTCCGCTCCGGCGCCAGCGACCAGCAAGTGATCGATACCATCAACGGCATCTGGCGGCGCCGCACCGATCGCTATTCGGAGATTCGGTCTAACGAGACGGTGGACCTGCCCAAGGTGGAGATGTCATATATCGGAGGCTGAACAGGGTCGATTCGGCCTCCGACCGGGCTGATGGCTGCGGCCACGGCCCGGTTTTTGTCTCCTGCCGCCTGTTGTATGCTTGTGTGCCCTTTGACGATTGAATCCACTGTGCGACCCAACAAAACTCGACTCACTCGACCAAATCCGAAATGAAACGTTGGCAGCTTTGGCTGGGGCTGGCAATCAGCGCGCTGTTCCTGTGGCTGGCGTTGCGCGGATTGCGGCTGGCCGAGGTCTGGCAGGCAATTCAGAACGCCGAGCTGTGGTGGCTGATTCCCGGGATCGCGGCCTATGGACTGGCGGTCTGGGTTCGTGCCTGGCGCTGGCACTATTTGCTGCGGCCGCTTCAGCGGATCCCGACCTCGACCAGCTTTCCGATGGTAGCGATCGGTTATATGGGCAACAACATTTACCCGGCCCGGGCGGGGGAGATATTGCGGGCCTACGTGCTGCGGCGCCGTACCGGGGTGTCGATGAGCGCCTCGCTGGCTACCATCGTGGTCGAGCGCAGCTTCGACGGCATTGTGATGTTGGGCTTCGTGTTTCTCAACCTGCCGGAGCTGGCCCGAGTGACCGCCGACAGTGGTCTGGTGGGCAACATCCAGAACCTGGCACTGCTGGGGGCGGCCGGGTTTCTGCTGGCGGTGGTGGCTTTCCTGCTGATGGCGGGCTTCACCACGCGGGCCAAACGGGCGCTGGACTGGGGGATCGACCGCGTGCTGCCTGCCAGCATGCGCCGGCAGGCTTCTGAACTGGTGGGTCGTTTCCTGGACGGCTTGGCTTCGCTGCGCTCACCGGGTCAGGTGGGGATGGTGACGCTGACTTCGATCCTGATCTGGCTGCTAGAGACGGTGAAGTACTGGTTTGTGATGCAGGCCTTTCCGTTCGAGGTCAGCTTCTTTGCCCTGATGCTGATGAACGGAATCGTCAATCTGGCCACCACCATTCCCTCCGCGCCGGGATACATCGGCACGTTCGACGCACCGGGAATCGCTGTGCTGGTAGCCTACGGCGTGTCGCGGGCGCTGGCCACCGGCTATACGCTGGTGCTGCATGCAGCCTTGTGGCTGCCGATCACTGCGCTGGGTGCCTACTACATGGCCCGGGAGAGCGTGAGCTGGCGAAAAGTGCGATCCGAGGTGGAGGTCCGTTGAGTCCCGCCGGGAATTCGCATACGCTCAACCGGGTGGCAATTATCGGTGCCGGCGCAGGCGGCCTGGCGGCGGCCTACGACCTGGCGCGCGCCGGTCGGCAGGTAACCGTGTTCGAAGCGCTGGACTATGTGGGGGGATTGGCCTCCGGCTTCAAACAGCCGCACTGGGATTGGTCGGTTGAGCGCTATTACCATCATTGGTTTGCCTCTGACCGCCATATCCTGGGATTGATTGACGAACTCGGCTGGCGCGACCAGCTGCGCTTTCCGCGGCCGGTCACGGTCGTGTATCACGAGGGCAGCTTCTACCCGCTGGATTCCCCCATCGCCGTACTCCGCTTTCCCGGCCTGCCGTTTGTCGACCGACTGCGAGTTGGGATGCTGATCGCCTATCTGCGCTACGTGGCGGACTGGCATCCGCTGGAGCAGTACACCGCACACGAGTGGCTGCCAGCCCGTGGGGGCCAGCGCGCTTATCAAGCGCTGTGGGAACCGCTGTTGATCGGCAAGTTCGGCCCGCACTATCGCGAGGTCAACATGGCCTGGTTCTGGGCTCGCTTCAAGGTCCGCACGCCACGCTTAGGTACGTTCAGGGGTGGTTTTCAGGATTTCATGGACCGGTTCGCGGGGGTGGTGCGGGAACAAGGGGCCGAGATTCGGCTTAACGCGCGGGTAGAGGGCATCCAAGCGCGCTCAGACGGCTCGCTTCAATTGCAGGTGGCTGACCAAGAGCTCGATTTCGATCAGTGCCTGGTAACCAGCTCACCTGGCTTGCTCGCCCGGCTGGCCCCCGGCCTGCCGGAACGCTATTTGGATGGCCTACTGGCCCTCAAATCGATGGGGGCGGTGGTGATGGTGCTGTCGATGAAACAACAGCTATCCACCGCCGGTCACTACTGGCACAATCTACCCAAGTCAGCGGGCTTTCCATTTCTGTCGTTAGTGGAGCACACCAACTTCGTGGGTCCTGAGCACTTCGGCGGCGACCACATCCTGTACTGCGGAGATTATTTGGATCCGTCACATGAGTACTTCGCACTTACCCAGGATCAGCTGTTGGAACGGTTCCTTCCGGCATTGACGCGGGTCAATCCGGAATTCACACCCGAGTGGGTGAACGACAGCTGGTTGTTCCGCACCCCATACGCTCAGCCAGTGCCACCGGTCAACCATTCCGGCGCCATACCGGATCTGCAGACCCCGATACCCGGGCTGTGGTTCGCCAGCATGAGCCAGGTCTATCCCTGGGACCGCGGCACCAACTTCGCGGTCCAG
>CAZJUE010000133.1:4024-7714 GCA_964549025.1 uncultured Anaerolineaceae bacterium
GCCACTCTGATCCCCACCCAGCAAGTGGTGGCCCAGCAGGCGGGTCTGGCGCTCTCACAGCATCGCGGCCGATACTTCGCCGCCTCGGGAGTGTGCACCCCGTGCCATCAGGTCATGTCGGACGACGCGGGCAACGATATGTCGATCGCCTCACATTGGCGGGCCTCGATGATGGCTAACTCGGCCCGCGATCCGTATTGGCAGGCGGCGGTGGCGCGTGAGCTGGTGGATCGTCCGGAGCAGGCGGCTCAGATCGAGTCGCTGTGCGCTGCGTGCCACATGCCGATGGCCAGCTTCACCGACCGGGTCGCCGAGGTCAGCCCGCAGATTGTCGGCGAAGGCTATCTCGACCCCGGTCACGAACTGCATGAGCTGGCGATGGACGGTGTGTCGTGTACGTTGTGCCACCAGATTCGCGAGGACGGGCTCGGCTTTCCGCAGAGCTACACTGGCGGCTTCCAAATTGACACCGAGCTCGAGCCGGGACGCCGGGTGCTTTTTGGCCCCTACACTGTCGAAGAGGACCAGGCGCAGATTATGGAATCCGCCTCGGGCTACGTGCCGACCCAGGGTCTGCACCAGGCCAATTCCGAGTTGTGTGCCACTTGCCACACCTTCTTTATCCCGGGCTCGGACTTCCCACTGCAAACCACCTATCTGGAGTGGTACTACAGCGACTACCGGACCACCGACAGCTGCCAGGACTGTCATATGCCGGAAGCCGAGGGCGGGGTACGGATCGCCGACACCAGCCCGTTTCCGCGCAGCCCATTCGCCCAACACACTTTCAGCGGCGGCAACGCCTACATGCTGGGAATGCTGGCTGAAGCTGTGGATCAGCTCGGGTTGACCGCTTCGGCGCCCGAGTTCGAGGCCGGCCGTCAGCGATCGCTGGATCTGCTGGCGGACGAAACCGTTGTGCTGACCCTGGAGCAGATCCGGCTTTCCGGCAGTCGGCTAACCGTCGATGTCGAAATCGAAAACCTGACCGGCCACAAGTTTCCCAGCGGATTTCCTTCACGACGGGCATGGATCCGGCTCTGGGTGGAAGACCCGGCCGGGCAGCTGCTATTCGAGTCGGGCGGCTACGATGCCGACGGCTCGATCCGTGGCAACCTCAATGACCAGGATCCGGATACGTTCGAGCAGCACTACCTGGCGATCGTGCAGCCAGAGCAGGTTCAAATCTACGAAACGATTCTGGAGGACCTGGCCGGCGGTTTGGTCACCAACCTGATGGGTGCCAATCGATTTCTCAAGGACAATCGCCTGCTGCCAAGCGGATACGATCCGCTGCGGGCGGTCGAGTCGATCTGGGTGCGGGGCGGAGCGTTGGATGATCCCGACTTTCTGGAAGGAGGCGACCGGATCCAGTACTCGATGGATTTGGGGACCACTGAGGGGCCGTTCACCGTCGGCGTCGAGCTGCTCTTCCAGTCCGTCGCCCACCGCTGGCTAACCGATCTGGCTCAGCTCGATCATCCGCTGGCAAGCCGATTTTTCGGGTTGGTGGAGCGAGTGCCGCCGGCCCCAGTGCTGGTAGCGCAGCAGATTGAGACGGTCGGGGAATAGCGCTTAGGTTATCGGCTGGGGAATGCGGCGGCCGGCAGAGCCGGGCTGTCGAATAGGTAATTCGGGAAGCCGGCCGCCACGGCCGGGCGACCCAGTTACGGGAGAAGCCGCCGGCCAGGCGTTCGGAGTGGGGGACTCAGTCGCTTGAGGAGCTTCCGGCCAGCAAGCCGCGCCGACCAGCATACATGTCCGAGTCAGCGGTGTGAAGCAGCTCTTTGACCGCCTGCTGCGGGTCGGTGGCTTCGGCGATGCCGATGCTCACCGAAAGCCGTACGCCATTATCGTTCCACTGCTTCAGGATTTGGTGAATACGCCCCGCCACCCTGCGAGCGCCAACGACGCCTCCGGTTGGGAGCACAATGCCAAATTCGTCACCGCCAATTCGGGCGGCGCTGTCGCTTTCTCGGATCGAAGCTCGGATCGCCTCGGCAACTGCTTGCAGTGCAGAATCGCCGGCAGGGTGCCCGTGACGATCATTGATGGACTTCAGTTGGTCGACGTCGATGATCACCAAGGCTAGCGGCCTGGCGGTGGAGCTGTATTCCAGCTGCCGACCCACTTGCTCATCAAACAATCGCCGATTGCCCAGCCTGGTCAGTGGATCCTGGTGCGACAGCCGCTGCAACCGAGCGCTGGAAACCTCCAGCTGGCCAATGGCCCGCAGCAGGTTGTCGTGCAGCCAGGAGAGAGTGATGCCGGTGCCGCTCAGCAGCCCGATAATGGCCGCCGCGCCCTGAAAAGTCGGCGAGGTTTCCAACGAATTCAGGTAACTGTATAGACCTACCGCAACGGTCGCCAGGGTAGCGATCAATGCCTCGGGCGGCCGGGCGCCGACGACGGCAACCAATAACACACCGACATAAGCCGCCAGCCCGACCTCGAACGCCACCCGATAGCTGAGCAATTGCCACGTGGTTACCGCCATTAGCCCGCCGGCCAACACCAGCGCGCCGGCGCGGCGGGTGCCGAACAGGCTTAGCCCCAACGCCGCCAGGCCAATCAGTCCGCCGCCAACCAGCGACCACAGGTATAGTGAATCTGCGGATGGATCGGTCAGCGAGTGGCTCAACCCACTGGCGAAGAAGCCGATCGCCACCAGCAAGCCGGCCAGAGCAATCAACCGGGTACGTGCGCGCTCGATTTGCTCGGAGATGTTTAGGGCGTGATCAGAAGAACGCAGTTGTCTATCCTGGTGCTGCTGAACCCCGGTTGGAGGCTGAATTCTAGCTCCGCGCCGGTTCCGGCCAGCATAGCATCCGCCGCGGTCGAGGTCAATCCCCAATGACCGCGATCAGCTGAGGTCGTGCTTGGGCCCGTTCATCGGCCCGCCCGCGGACCGACAAGCAAGTGGGCACTCGCCGGCAAGGTTGTCGGGCGAAGGGTGGATCGGGCGGGCTGCGCACCAGCCAAGAAAATCGGGGAGCCATGGACTCCCCGAGTTCTGAGCCTTTTTGCGCCGTGCTCAGGGCGGCTATCTCGCTCCCTCGCAACAGTGAGCGACCCGTCTGAGTGTCCAGCGTGGCAGCTGCATGCGCCTCACCTCCTTTCGACGAACGCATAGACCGAGGTCTATGAATTTCTCCAATAAAAAGGGCGCCTGAGCCTGGCCTGATCGGTCATCGTTCACGCCGGGCCCGTCGCCGAATTGCTCGCAGCGACGTTACGTCGCCGGCGTCGGCTCCTCCGATAGCTTGCGCTCCGGGGCGAACCTCAACATCAGCATCCCGCAGCAGCTGGCCACCTGGTCCTGATTGAGGGTGTAAAAGGTCTGGCGGCCTTGTGGGCGGACCAGCACCAGCCCGGACTCCCGCAGGAATGCCAGGTGATGTGAGACCGTCGGCTGCGTGACCTGCAATTCGTCGGCCAGTTCACCGACCGAGCGCCATTCGCAGCAGCACAGTTTCATGATCGCCTGGCGAGTACCGTCGGCCAGCGCCCGGGCGAAGTTGGTTGGATCAGCCTGCAGCGTCCTTGCATTCATAGATGCTCGTCTATATATTTATCAGAAATAAACCGGATTGTCAAGGCAAGAGCTCAATTTGCCGCGTAGATTAGTAGTCTGCCTGCTGGTGGACCTCGACCATCCACTGGTGCAGCGGGGTCAGCACCTGCGCATGC
>CAZJUE010000134.1:0-7684 GCA_964549025.1 uncultured Anaerolineaceae bacterium
CACGGACCGCCACCGACAAGTGGTTGACCTATCAGTTCCTCCGATCGATCGAGGTGCCGGTGCCTGAGTCGTGGGACGGCCCGCCGCCTGAGGAGATCGGATTCCCGCTGTTCGTCAAGCCCCGGATCGGCAGCGCCGGCAAGAATGCGGTCAGGGTGGACGATTCAGATCAGCTGCGCTTGGCCCTGGCACAGATCGAGCACCCGCTGGTACAGGAATACCTGCCGGGGCCGGAGATCACCAACGATGTAAGCTGCAGCTTGGGCGGAGAGCTGTGGGCGGTGGTGAGTCGCAAACGAATCGAGGTGCGCTGGGGAGAGGTGGCTAAGGGGGTGACTGTCCACGAGCCCCAGATCCAGCAGCACTGTGCCACGCTCGCCGCTGAGCTGGGCGCCCGTGGGCCGATTACGGTGCAGTGCATGCTGCGCGATGGCCAGCCCTATTTCACTGAGATCAATGCCCGTTTCGGAGGCGGGTTGCCGCTGGGGATTGCGGCTGGCATCCCTTCGCCTCGCTGGTACCTGGCGGAGGCCGCCGGCACGCAGGTCAAGCCGCCCCCGCTAGGCAGCTACCAGGCAGAGCTTTATCTGACTCGCTACGATCAGTCGTACTTCCTGACCGAGAGCGATTTGGGCGAAGCGGAGCGCCATCGACATTGAGCCGTGCCAATCCGCTTGTCGGGCGAATGAACCGAGACAGAAATGAGTTCGCCGTGCGATGCCTCAGAATGGCGATCTGCTCCCGACGCCGATGACAAAGCTAAGCGCGGTGATTTTTGATCTCGACGACACACTTTATCCGGAGCGCGAGTATGCGTTGAGCGGATTTTCGGCGGTCGCACGCTGGGCAGAGGGCGAATTCGGTGTGCCGCATGCCGAGGGCTATGCGGCGCTCAAGCAGATGTTCGAAGCTGGAATTCGGGGCGATACATTCAACCGCTGGCTGGCGGAGCGCTCGTTGCCGGAGCAGCCCTGGATCCCTGAGATGGTGCGCGAATACCGCGAGCACATGCCAGAACTCAAGCCGTTTGACGACGCGGTTCCGTTGCTCGACCGTTTGCGGGAGCGCTACCGGCTGGCACTGATCACTCAGGGCTACGGCCCCGGTCAGCAGCGCAAGTTGGAGGCCCTAAAGCTCACCCAGTACTTCGAGTCAATCGTGATCATGGGTGAAGACCAGCGCGAACATTGGAAACCCAGCAGTCGCCCCTTCGAGCGGGCACTGTCTGAGCTCGAAGTTCCGGCGCACGAAAGTGCTTACATCGGGGATAATCCGGTGAAGGACTTCTTGGGGGCTCGTCAGCTTGGCATGAAGACGGTTTGGGTGCGCCGTTCGGGTGGCGAACACGCCGCCAAGGAGCCTCCGACGCCCGAGCACACGGCCGAGCTGGAGATCGTCGATCTGACAAGCGTGCCAGCCGCACTGGAGCAGCTTTTTCAATGAAGATCAGCATGTCCTCGCCCGATTTAAGCGATCGCGAACGGGAAGCAGTGGCGGAAGTGTTGCGTACCCCGCGCTTAAGCATGGGGCCCCAGGTCGAGGGCTTCGAGGCGGCGGTCGCTCAGCTGGTCGACACTCGCCACGCCATAGCGGTCAATTCCGGCACCGCGGCGCTGCATCTATGCGTACGGGCGGCCGGAATCGGTGAGGGGGATCTGGTGCTAACCACCCCGTTCTCATTCGTGGCTTCCACCAACGTCATGCTGTACGAGCGCGCAATCCCGGTGTTTGTCGACGTGGACCCGCTCACCGGAAACCTAGACCCGGGGCAGGTACGCCAGGCGACAGTGGAGCTGATCGAGGGCAAGGGCGATTGGCTACCGCGCCAGGGGGCCGAACGGACCGGCAAGCTCAAAGCGCTGCTGCCGGTAGATGTCTTCGGCCAGCCGGCCGACTACGATCCATTGATCGAGCTGGCGGCCAAGTATGAGCTGAGCGTGATCGAGGACGCATCTGAAGCGCTCGGGTCGACCTATCGGGAGCGGCCGGCCGGCTCGCCGGGGGACGCGGCCGCCTTTGCCTTCTATCCCAACAAGCAAATCACCACTGGTGAAGGCGGCATGGTGGTCACCGATCGGGACGATTGGGCTGAGCGGGTGCGGGCGCTGCGCAACCAGGGCCGGGCAGCCGGCGATGGCTGGTTACAGCACAGCGTGCCGGGCTACAACTACCGGCTGGATGAGATGAGCGCCGCGCTAGGCTGGACCCAGATGCGGCGGCTGGACGAGCTGCTGTCGAAGCGAGAGCAGGTGGCGCAGTGGTACGCTGAGCTGCTGGGGCCGATCTCCGGTCTGCAGCTGCCACAGCTGGCGCCCACCACCACCCGCATGAGCTGGTTCGTGTATGTGGTGCGGCTGGATCCGACGATCGACCGGGAGCAGCTTATGCGTGCGCTGGCCGATCGGGAAGTCCCGAGCCGCAACTACTTCGAGCCGATTCACTTGCAGTCCTACATGGTGGAGCGTTTCGGCTATCAGGCCGGAGATTACCCGGTCGCCGAGCAGATCGGACGCCACAGCCTGGCGCTTCCGTTCTCCGGGGTAATGACCCGCGGTGAAGTCGAGTACGTTGGGGATGCGCTGGCGGAGGTTATTGGCGAACTAGGCTAGCCTCGGCCACCAGGTAGACGTCAGCTTTCTTGCTGTCTCCAGTTGATCAGGATTAGATTCTCGCTGCAGCTTTCCCGGGTGGTGATGAAGAACTGCTCGGAGAGCGGCAAGCCGCTGCTGGCGTCGATCAGCTGGATCCAAAGCGTCTCCTCGCTCGCCACCGGTGTGTCCGATAACTCGAAACTGTAGCCGCCGAAGCCGAAGCGGTCGGCGGCACTGCCGCTGAGCGTGTCAATCGGACCAAACGGGGCACCTGCCAGCTCTCCGCCCATCCGCAGCGCCAGGCCGATGATCGGTGCCCCCTCGGCGTTGTACACCACGCCGGCCACCTCCATAATCTCGCAACCCAGCGGATCGGTGGTAAAGGTCGGATTGCCTTCCTGCACATCGAATTGCGCCCCGGCCTCTGCGGTGGAGGGCGGCGACGGCTCTGGCGTAGCGATCTCTGGAGCCTCAGTCGCCGTGGCGGTTACCTGCGGTGGAAGTGTCGGCAGGTCGCGCGGCGTCGGTGAGGCTGGGATCTCGGTGGGCAGTCGGATTGCCGGCGTGTTGGTTGGAGTGGGTGGCCCCAGGGTTGGCGGCAGCGTTGGCGGCGGATAGGGATTGAGTCCGGCCTGTGGGTTAATGAAGATCATGGCATAGGCCGCACCCAGCCCAAAGGCGCCCAGTAGGAAGGCGATCGTCAGCAAGTTGACGATCAGGCGCCCGATGTTGATGCCGCTTAGCGGACCGCCGCTGTCAAAGGGATCATCCATGGTGTGGTCTCTTCTTTCTAAACTCAGGCGTACGGATTAGCTATGTCCAGTAAGTCCTATGTCTCAGCCGGCAATTCCTGCGTCTCGATCAAGCGTTTCATGCTCTCAAGGTTCGTCCCAAACTCAATGAGAAGCCGGGTGCCTCAGGAAGTCCTCAGGGCTCCAAGAAGATCTCGATTGTGGCAGCTTGCTGCTGCTGCTCCAGCCAGCTCTCGACGGCGGCGCTACGGTAGTCGATCAACGCGTTTCCGGCAAGTGGCCGCCGCTCTCTTTCCAGTACTTCCACGACGTGATAGCCAAGCGAACTGGGAATCACGCCGCTCACCTCGCCCGGCTGCAGCGCAAATGCGGCCTGCTCCAACTCCGGCACGGTAAGGGTGCCCCGCGGAAACCATCCCAGGTCCCCTCCCGCCGGTCGGGTGCTGCCGTCCAGCGAGTAGATCCGCGCCAATTGGTCGAACTCCGCTCCACCTTCCAGCAGCGCCAGCATATCCTGCGCCTCCTCTTCAGTCGCTACCAAGATGTGGCGGGCATGCAGCTGCTCCACCTCGGCGGATACCCCCTCGCTGATGGTCTGGATCATGCGCGCCGCCAGCAGCTCCTCTCGCAGGGTGGTCCTGAAGCCTTGCTCACTGTAGCCAGCGGCGCTGAGCCATTGCGCCATTGCTTCGCTGCCGCCTGATTCCTGAACAATCTGCTGATAGCGCTGTTCCAACTCGCTTTGACCCAATTCGGTTCCCAAACGGAGTGCCGCCTGCGCCAGCAGCTTGCGCTGGATCAGGATCTGCAGCACCTCCATTTGGTAGTCGTTCCGGGTTGCAAGCTGGATGCCAAGTTCGGCCATCGCCGCTTCGTAGCGGTCCAGTTCGGCTTGGAATTCCTGCAGCGTTATCGGTTCGCCGTTGACCCGGGCCGCTTCAGGGGCGGCGGTGGGTGTGATCGTGGCCGGTATCGGCGAGCTGATTGGGGTGAGTTCCGGGGGTTGGGTGGTTTGGGCCGGTGCGTTACAGGCCGCCAGGCACAGCGCGAGCAACACCGCCCCAAACCGCATGACGCGGCGCATTATACGCTGGCCGAGCGGCCTGGCAATATCAGTTTTCCGGGCTGGTGAAGACCAGGATGGTGGGTCGCCGCTTGGTTTCGGCGTAGAAGAACCGGCTAAGTTCCTCTTCGATGTCCTTGCGCAATGCGTCCGCACTGGCTTGCTTGGCCAATTTGCGGATGCGGGTACGGGCCTGCTCAAACAGCTCCTCGGCGTCTCGCACGAAGACGAATCCCTTAGAGACAATCTCCGGATCGCGCTGCAAGCTCCCATTTGCCCCATTGAGCGCCAGGTGGACCACCACAAAACCGTCCTTGGCCAGCTGCTCGCGTTCGCGCATCACCCGCGGGCCGATGTCGCCCACGCCGCTGCCGTCGACAAATACGTATCCACCCGGCACTCGCTCGCCGATTTCCATCTTGCCGTCCTGGAATTCGATCACCCAGCCGTTTTCGACGACTGCGATGTTCTGGGGTTCCATGCCGAGCTCGCGTGCCAGCGCGGCGTGCTGTTGCAGGTGCCGCAGCTCGCCGTGCACCGGCACCAGGTGCTGCGGCTTGACCAACTCGAGCATCAACTTCATCTCTTCTTGGCTGGCGTGACCGGAGACGTGCACATTGGCGATTGGGTCGTAAATCACGTGGGCACCGCGCGAGAACAAGCGATTGATGGTGCGGTTCACCATCTCCTCATTGCCCGGAATCGGATGCGAGGACAGCACCACCGTATCACCATCCAGCAGATCGAACTGCCGGTTGGTGCCGGTCGAAAGCCGCCCCATGATCGATGAGGGTTCGCCCTGCGTGCCGGTGCACATCAGCACCACCTTGGAAGGCTTCATCTTCAGCGCGCGGTCCAGGTCCACGATCAGGTCGCCGGGGACCTCCAGATACCCCAGTTCGATTGCCATCTTGACGTTGTCCCGCATGCTGCGCCCAACGATCGCCATCGAGCGGCCGTGGCGCATGGCGGCGTTGGCCACCTGCTGCACCCGCGAGATCAGCGAAGCGAAGGAGGCGATCAAGATCCGCCCCTTGGCTTCACGGAAAACCCGATCGAAGGCCGGGTCGATCACCGCTTCGGACGGCGTCCAGCCCGGCTCGTCTGCGTTGGTCGAGTCCGCCAGCAGCGCCATCACTCCTCGCCCACCCAGCTCACCCAGCTTGCCGAAGTCGGTGGGCCAGCCGTCCACCGGCGTGTGGTCGAATTTGTAGTCGCCGGTGTGCACGATCAGCCCGGCGGGGGTGGTGATCCCCATGCCCACGCAATCTGGGATTGAATGGCACACGTGGAAGAACTCGATCTCAAAAGGACCAATGTTCACTGTCTCGCCGGCGTTGATGGTGTTCAGGGTCACCTTGTCTAGCATCCCGCCCCGGCGCAGCTTGACCTCCAGTAGACCGCGGGTCAGTTTGGTGGCGTAGATCGGCGCATCAAGAAGCTCCATGACGTGTCGGATGGCACCAGTGTGGTCTTCGTGCCCGTGCGTAACGATGATGCCGCGCACGAGGTCCACCTTGTCTTCCAGGTAGCGGAAGTCAGGGATGATGTAATCGATCCCCAACATGTCGTTTTCGGGAAACATGATGCCGCTATCGATGATCAGGATGTTCTCCCCATACTCGACGGCCATCATGTTCTTGCCGATCTCCCCCAGTCCTCCCAGGGGGACCAGCCGTAAGCTCTTACTACTCATTTTCTGTTGTTACCTTTTCCTTTACTGATCGCTCGCAGCTTCGTGCGAGGCGATCAAACGTTATCGTTTTTTTCTTCTGTCGATTTGCCTCTTTGGCTTCAGCCGTCCGTTGACGCTGCCGGAACCGAGCCCCCATCCCGCTCGGCTCATGCTCGGGTAACGCCAATGAATTCTCGCGGAACGACTGCTCGATTGCAAGGGTGGTCAGCTACGTTTGGAACGGAGGTGCACCCGTGTGGACGGCCGCTGGGCGCAGGTTGTGCTTCAGAGGCTGAGCGATTGTATCATGCCGGGGTATTATTCGCCGAATGCCGACCCTAGAGCAAGCCAGGCAGTGGTACCCGGAGCTGGATCCGGTGCACGGCTTCGATCACGTGCAGCGGGTGCATTCGATGGCCGCGCGCATCGGTCGCCAACTGGGCGCAGATCTGGAGATTCTGCACGCTGCGGCGCTCTTGCACGATGCCGCTGGGGCCGACCCGCGCGACAACCGCGCCGAGCACGAGAACGCCTCGGCCGAGTTCGCCCGCGAGGTCCTGGACGAGGAAGGCTGGCCGGAGGAACGTATCGAGGCGGTGATGCACTGCATCCGCAGTCACCGCTACCGCGGCAAGGAATCGCCAGAGACACTGGAGGCCCAGATCCTGTTCGACGCCGACAAGCTGGACGTGGTCGGGGCCTTCGGCGTGGGGAGGACCCTGGGGTACGCCTGGCAAGCGGGCCAGCCGAGCTACTCCGAGCCTTCTGCTCACTTCGTGGACACCGGCGAGCGGCTGCCCGATGAACCCCACAGCGCTTACCATGAGTACCTGTTCAAGCTGCGACGGGTGCGGGATCGGCTGCATACCGAGCCGGCGCGGCGCTTGGCCGAGCGGCGCGAGCGGTTGATGGTGCAGTTTTTCGAGCAGTTGGCGGCTGAAGCCCGCGGCAAGGGGTAGAGGCGGCTTGCCTGGGGGTGAGGCGTCCCAGCATGTGCAAGCGGCCGGACCGGACAGCTGCAGCGAGCTCATCCTCTTCTATCTGAGGCTCTAGCTCCGTACGGCTACGCCATCACAGATTTCGTGGACGGCGGGCGCAGTGCGACGGCCTGGTAACGATCTTGTCACCTCGATCGAATATCAATTCAGCAATAGGAGGTGACGTGATGGAAAGCGAAATGTCGTTACAGCCGCCAGCGTCGGCTGAGCGGAGATGGGGTCGCGCCTTACTTGGCGGCGTTGTCGGGTTCCTGATTGCCGCTGCAGTGAGCTTCTCGTTGCTGATGGTGGTCGGGCCTGCCACGGTCTTTAACGAGGATTTGCAGAGCCCGAAGCTGAGCGCGGTGTGGAGTGACGAAATCGGGCCTGGGCCGCGCATGATGAGCGATCCGGCTTCGTTTGCCGCGGCGCCGATCGCCTTGGGTGTCGCACAAGGTGTGGTCTTTGTTTTGGTGGCGCCGGCGTTGAGCGGCGGCGTCGTTAGACGGGGACTGACCTACGGCCTGATAGTATGGCTGCTCTCAGTCCTGTCGTTCGAATTACTGGGTCCGTTCAATTTGCTGCTTGAGCCCCTCTCTTTGGTGGGCGTGGAGCTAGCGGTCGGA
>CAZJUE010000135.1:0-7682 GCA_964549025.1 uncultured Anaerolineaceae bacterium
AAGGCCTTGGCGCCTACGAAGCGGCGGTGTTGGGGAGCTACCTCCATGGAACTGCCGGCGTGCTGGCAGCCGAAGAGCTTGGCAGCTCGGTTTCGGTGGTGGCCGGCGATCTGAACAGTATGCTTCCCCACGTATTCTGGGAACTCGGTGCGCCGTAGCGCGCTGAGGCGGCCTCATCGCAAGGGGGCCGACCCTCCAGCACGAAATTGAGCAGCAGTTCGCGACGACGCAGAACCACCCGACGGCTGACAAACTAAAAAAGCGCCCCGAGGATCTCGGGGCGCTTATGGTTTCTGGATCGCGGCAGGTTACGTCTTGGCTTCTTCCTCGGTAAGCTCGGTGCGCTTGCGTCGTGCGGCTTGCTTGCCGGCCTCGATTGCCTGCTCGATGCGGGTCTTCTGCTCTTCGAGCACCACTTGCCCTCGCTCCTGGATGTTCTCGGCCCTGGAACGAGCCTCCTGGGCGATCTCTTCGGCACGGGCCCGCGCATCTGCGGCGGTCTGCTCAACCTGGCCGCGCAGCTCGATCCCTTTGTCGCGGATTTGGGTTCGAGTTTCCTCGCCCGATTGCGGGGCCAGCAACAGGGCGACCGCCGCGCCCACCAGGCCGCCGATCATGAACCCGGAAACGAATGCCCCAAAGTCATCTCGATCTGACATCTCTCATCCTCCGTCATAGGGTGTGCACCGTGCCCGGAACAAGCCGATCGCCCGTCGAATTGCGGCAACCGAGCTATTCAAGCGGATCACCGGTTTCACCATGTTCTTGCTCAGAAATTGACTGGTCCCCCGCAGGGTGTTCACCGTCTCGTTGGTCGAGTCCAGGATCGGTCGAAGCTCGTTCTCGAGCAGAGCGGTCAATCGAGCCAGTTGAACGATCAGCAAGATTAGCACCAGCCCGATCAGCAGCGATTCGGCGGCGACAAAAATGATCACGATGTCGCGGACGGTCTCGGTGCCCTCTGGATTGCGAACCATCGCAGTCACCGCCAAGACGACGCCGGTGATCAGGACGAGCAAGAAAACTACGCCCCCAGCGATAAGGGCAGTCTGCCGTCGTTTGCTGGAGGCGGTATCTGGAGCTTCCACCTGCTGATTCCGGCGCGATTATAGCATACCGGAGGTATCGGCCCGCGCGGCGTGCTCCAGTCAGCGTTTGCGGCGGCGCTTGCGCGCCCGTCGTCGGCGGGGCGCCGCCTCTGGTCCGGCCAGAATTGAGGCCGCGAACAGCCCCACCACCGCCGCCAGCACGGCGGGAAACATGTTCAGCGGTCCAATCCGCAGCAAGCGCAGGTTGATCCATTCTCCCACCAGGTGCCCCAGAAAGAAGCTGAACCAACCTGCAAATAGGTACAGCGAAAGGCGGCTCAAGGTGCCGCCTCGAAGCAGGTGAAACACCAGCGACAGCCCGGAAGACACCAGCAGCCCAAGCGTCACGCCGGGCCAGGTCATAACGACCTTGATTCAGCGATGATGCCGCCGCCCAGGCATTCTTCCCCGCGGTAGAAAACTGCAGCCTGCCCAGGGGTCACCGCGTGCAGCGGCTCGTCCAGTTCGACGATCAGCCGGCCGTTGCCGCTTGCCTGCCTGATACTGCAGCGGGCCGGCCGCGCCCGATAGCGGATTTGCACGCTCATCCCGGTGGTCTGTCGCGGCGGGGCGCCGCTCACCCAGTTGAGCTGGCGCACATCGAAGCTTTCCCTTCCCAGCGCCGCGCGCGGGCCGACCTGCAACGCGTTGCTCTCCAGGTCCTTCCCAATCACGTACAGTGGCTCGGGCCCGGACACGCCAATGCCCTTGCGCTGTCCGATTGTGTAGTTGTGGAGCCCGTGGTGGGTGCCGATCTGCGTCCCGCTGGTATCCAAAATAGCGCCGGCCGTCGGCGTGAGCTCAGCGTACTCAGCCAGGAAATCGCGGTAGTCGCCGCCGCCCAGAAAGCACAGATCCTGGCTTTCTTCCCGATCGGCGGTCTCCAGTTCCAGAGCTGCGGCCCGATCACGAACCTCTTGCTTGAGCATATCGCCAAGCGGAAACAGGCTCTGTTCCAATTCGGGCTGGCCCAGAACGCTCAGCACATAAGACTGATCCTTGTCGCGATCGCGTGCGCGATAAAGGTGGTGACGGCCATTGGAGCGGGTTACCCGGGCGTAGTGTCCGGTGGCCAGATGGGTGGCGCCCAGGGCCAGCGCTCGGTCGCGCAGCAAACCCCAGCGGATTTGGCGATTGCAGGCCAGGCACGGGTTGGGGGTGGTGGCCCTCCGGTAGCCGTCGACGAAGCCTTCAACCACCTCCCGCCGGAAAGCTTCCTGCGCGTCCAACACATAGAACGGAATGCCCAGGCGGTCGGCCACCCGGCGAGCGTTTGCCATATCGCTGGGCGAGCAACAGCGGTTGGGATAGCGTTCACCGGCGCTCCACAGCCTCAGCATCAGGCCAAAGACCCGCGGACCGGTCTCGGACAGCACAGCGGCGGCGACCGAGCTGTCGACGCCGCCGCTCATAGCGACCGCGATCACTTGCCGATCGCTCATTGCGCGATCAGTTCTTGGTTGCGCAGTCGGGCGACCAGCTGCGGCAGAGTCTCCAACAGGTCGTCGACCGCTTCATCGGCAGTATGGCGGCCAACCGTCACCCGCAGGGAACTCAGGCTGAGCTCGGGTTCCAGCCCAAGGGCCAGCAGCACCTCCGATGGTTCGGGGTCGCCGGTCTTGCAGGCTGATCCGGAAGAGCAGGCGAAGCCGGCCAGGTCGAGCGCCGCCAGCAGCTGATTGCCGTCGATGTCCTCGAAGACAAATGAACAGTGGTTGGGCAATCGCTCGACGGGGTGACCGGTCAATCGTGCGTCGGGGATTTGCTGCAGCACCCCGTCGATCAGGCGGTCCCGCTGCTCCGCGTAGCGGGCTGCGTCACTCCGACGGCGCTCGTCAGCCAGCTTGACCGCCTCGGCCAGGCCGACGATCAACGGGACATTGGAGGTGCCGGCCCGTCGCCCGCCCTCCTGTGACCCGCCGCGCTGGATCGGCTGCAACGGCGTGCCGTCCCGAACGTAGAGAGCTCCCACGCCCTTCGGGCCGTAGAACTTGTGCGCTCCAATTGACAGCAGATCGACTTGCAGCGGCTCAACCTGGTGTCCGAGCTGGCTGGTGACCTGCAGCGCATCGGTGTGCAGCGGCACGCCGTGCTCGCGGCAGACGGCGGCCAATTCGCCGATCGGATTCAGCGTTCCAATCTCGTTGTTGCCAAAGATAATCGACACCATCGCGGTGCTCGGTCGTAGACATCCGGCCAGAGCGTCCGGATCGACCTGGCCGGTGCCATCAACCGGCAGTAGCTCCAGCTCGAAGCCTTCCGTTGCCAGTGCACGGGCCGCATTCAGAATCGCATCATGCTCGACCGGGCTGACCAGCAGATGGTCAGCGCCGCGCTGTCGGCGAGCGGCATACGCTGCGCCGCGCAGCGCTAGGCTGTCGCTCTCGGTACCGCCGCTGGTGAAGATCACTTCCTTGGCGGAGCAGCCCAAATCGTCGGCCACCACCTGCCGCGCTCGCTCGACCGCTTGCTCGGCACGCTGGCCCCAGGAGTGAACCGAAGATGGATTGCCGAAGGACTCGGTGAAATAGGGCACCATCGCCTGCACGACCCGCGGGTCGGTAGGCGTGGTGGCGGCATAGTCGAAATAGGCGGCTGGACGCGACACGCGGCGATTTTATCACTGCCGGCTAGGCTGGCGTCTCAGCCGGAGTCGGGCGCGGCCGCGCAGCGGCCTGCAGGCGGACAGGGCCGGTGACTGGGCTGGTTATAATGCGCCAGATGGACACGCAAATCAGCCAGGTCACCGCCCAGGAGGTGTTGGATTCTCGGGGAAATCCGACGGTGGAGGCGGAGGTGCGCCTAGCCGACGGGAGCTCCGGGCGGGCGATGGTGCCTTCTGGCGCCTCCACCGGCGTGCATGAGGCGCTGGAGTTGCGAGACGGGGACGCTAGCCGCTATCTGGGGAAGGGGGTCACTACGGCGGTGAGCAACGTGCAGGGAGAGATCGCCCAGGCAATCGTCGGCATGAGTGCCGACGACCAGCAGGGTCTCGATCGCCGGCTGATCGAGCTGGACGGCACCCCGAACAAGCAGCGGCTGGGCGCCAACGCAATCCTGGCGGTCAGCCTGGCGGTTGCCAAAGCAGCCGCCGAAGCTCGCCGGCAGCCGCTTTACGCTTACCTGGGGGGCGAAGGGGCCTCGTTGCTGCCAGTGCCGATGCTCAACATTCTCAACGGAGGCGCGCACACCGGCTGGCAGTCGACCGATGCGCAGGAGTTCATGGTGATGCCGCTGGGCGCCGAATCGTTTGCTGAGGGTTTGCGCTGGGGGGTGGAGATTTACCACAGCTTAAAGCAAGTGCTCAAGCAGCGCGGCTACACCACGCTGATCGGCGACGAAGGCGGGTACGCGCCAGCGCTGAAAGCAAATGAAGAAGCGGTCGAAGTGATTCTTGAGGCGATCGAATCGGCAGGATACCGCGCCGGTCCACAGGTCGCGCTGGCGCTGGATCCTGCGGCTTCCGAGTTCTTCGAAGACGGGCAGTATCGGCTGCGCCGCGAGGGGGTTGCGCTGGACGGCGAAGGCATGGTGGCCTTTTGGGCCGACTGGGTGAGGCAGTACCCGATTGTTTCGATCGAAGATGGCCTGGCGCAGGACGATTGGGAAAGCTGGGTGGCGTTGACCGAATCGCTGGGGGAGAGGCTGCAGATCGTCGGAGACGACCTGTTGGTGACCAACCCGGATCGAGTGCGGCGGGGGATCGAGCAGAAAGCGTGCAACTCCTTGCTGGTCAAGTTCAATCAGATCGGTAGCCTGAGCGAGACCATTCAGGCGGTAGACATGTGCCATGCGGCTGGTTGGACTACGGTGGCCTCGCATCGCTCGGGCGAGACGGAAGACGCTACCATTGCCGACATGGCGGTCGCGCTCGAAATGGGGCAGATCAAGTCCGGCGCGCCGGCCCGCTCGGATCGGGTCGCCAAATACAACCAGTTGCTGCGGATCGAGCGTGAGCTTGGGAAGTCAGCGCGCTACGCTGGTTGGAAGGCGCTGGGGGGATTGCCGGCCCGGTTCAGCTGAGGCCGGTGTCGACTCGCTCCGGCTGACTTTCGGCTCGCACACCGGGAGCGGGCGTTCCACAGAAGGGGCATACCTGCCAGGAAAGGTCCATCAGTCGGCCGCAGGAGCCGCAGTTCTTGCGCAGGTGGGTGTGGCAGTTTGCGCACACCAGCCAATCCGATTCGGTTCGACCACTGCAGCCGGGGCACAGCTTCAGCTCTTCAATCTCGGCCAACAGTGCCTCTTCTTCCAGCGTGCGCTGGTAGGCTTCGTCGATGGTCTCCAGCGGGCGCATGACCAGATAGATCAGCAGCCCCAGCGGTCCCATCACCGCGGTCAAAGCGGCCGCCAAGGCCTGGATCAGCCGATCTTCGGTTCTTGAACGAATGTCTCGGTATGTCCAGAAGATCAGGCTGAGCCACAGCGCAACCAGGAAGGCGCCCAGCATAGCGGTGAGGTATTGAAAAACGGTGGTCAGCGAGCTTAGATCCAACATTGTGAATGGGCCAAGTCCGGGCGATTATACAGTGCGATGCCAAAGCCGGCCCAGCCGGCACCGCCCTGGCAATTGGGCGAGTCCAAAATAACCGGCGCGCCAAGCCGCGCGTTCGAACGGGGGAGTGATAAATGACCTACGCACGACACCGCATCAAGGATTTGGGACCCGGCGATCGACCGCGCGAGCGGCTGAAGGAGCTGGGACCACAGGCGCTCTCCAACGCCGAGCTGCTGGCGGTGCTGCTGCGCACCGGGGTGGCGGGTTTGAATGCCGTTCAGCTGGCACAAGAATTGCTCACCAGATTCCAGGGTCTCACCGGCATGCACGCTGCCGACTATACCGAGCTGGTGAAGACCCGCGGGGTGGGGCCGGCAAAGGCCGCACAGCTCAAGGCAGCTATCGAGCTCGGGCGGCGGCTATCCGCCGCCGAACCCGGGGAGCGGCCGGCCATCCAGTCACCGGCACAGGCGGCTGAGCTGTTGATGTATGAGATGGGACCACTCGAGAAGGAGCACCTGCGGGTGCTGCTGCTCGATACCCGCAATCGGCTGCAGCGCATCGTGGAGGTCTACCGCGGATCGCTGAACAGCTCGCTGATCCGCATCGCCGAGGTCTTCCGCGACGCGGTCCGATCGAATTCGGCGGCGATCATCGTGGCGCACAACCATCCGAGCGGCGACCCGTCGCCCAGCCCGGAGGATGTGGCGGTGACCAAGGCGTTGATTGAGGCCGGCAAGCTGCTCGACATCGAGGTGCTGGATCATCTGATCATCGGCAGAGGGCGGTTCGTTTCGATCAAATCGAAGGGTTTGGCCTTCGAATGAATGTAAGGGCCCTGTAAGCTGCCATGGAAGCCTTAAATGATACGATCAAATCGGAACACGCCACATGGCATAGCGATGAAGGCTCGGTTGATAGACTGGTGGACCAACTTCCCTCTTGGCGAGGCCGCCAGTCTTGCGTTTTGGAACTTGACCATCGTGGCGTTCATTGCCGGGGCGGTGTGGATGGCCAAAGGCTTGTTGGATGGCCGGCCACAAGCCCAATGCGCCGAAATGTACCGGGTCACCGATCCGGGCACCAACGCGGTGCTTTTCCTCAACGACCTCGAGCAGCAAGGCTTCTTCGATCCCTCGACCGACACCATTCAAGACTACGCCTGGGTGTACGACGCCGGAGAATTGCGCATCATGATCGCGCTGGACAGCGGCGTCTATAGCGCAGTGGCCTGCTATGCGCAGGACGGCGCGACCTTCCTCGATCTAAAAGTCCAGTAGGCACCAGTATCTGCATTGCTCGCCCGCCGGCTGGCGGGTGTTTTCGATTCCCGACCGTCTGTATAATGTGCCCCGTGTACCACATACTGCTTCTTCCACAAGCCGATTATTGGACTTGGGTGCGAGCCACTGGCGAGTACGTACTGACCTTTGGCACCCGGCTGACCCCCGATCCCAACGCCGCAGCCAATTACATGGCCCCGCGCCAGGTGGTCAGTTACCCGAGCAAGGCAGGTGGATTTGCCCAGGTCGCCGACCTGGCCGAATGGTTTGGCGCACAACATCCGGAAGTCCGCCTGGACGCAATCGAGGCCGCCACTCCGGATGAGCTGGAAGAAGCGCTCGGCAGGCGAATCTCGAGCGCAGACCGGTTCGGCCATCGGCAGCGGCCGTTCTCGCTGCTATGGCCGACCGAGTACCCGGTAATCACACAGAAGTTTGGCGCCAACCCTCGTATCTACAACAAGTTCGGCATGCCGGGGCACGAAGGTATCGATATGCGTGCGCTGCCCAACACCAAGGTCTTTGCTGGAGCGGAGGGCGAAGTCTATCGGGTGGAGCGGGACCCCAGCGCCCATGCGTACGGTATCCATGTGCGGATCCGCCATCAGGATGGCTACCGGACCGTCTATGGGCATTTGGCCAAGGCGCTGGTGGAGGTGGGCGACCGGGTGGAAGCTGGGCAGGAAATCGGGAGGGCGGACACTACCGGTGCCTCAGTGCTGGCCCACCTGCACTTCACCCTCAAGCGCGATGTCGCTACCGAGCGCGGCGAGACCGAGTACACAATGGACGTCATCGATCCAACCAACTATC
>CAZJUE010000136.1:0-7676 GCA_964549025.1 uncultured Anaerolineaceae bacterium
ATACTGCGCCGAGATCTGGAAGGCGACGATCGCTGCCAGCGCTATCGGAACCAGATCGATCAGCACCTGGGGGCTGAAGAACGAGATCACCACGTCCAGCAGCACGCCGACCAGCACCGGCAAGCGTTCCAGGGTCTGCAGCGGGATCAGCGGGCGATAGTCGGCCAGCAGGGTGTCGGTGAACCAGTAGGTTCCAAATAAGATGAGCAGCGCCAGGAACCGAATTCGGCTGGCGGGCCGACTGCGATCCAGCAGAGCTGCAACTGGATTGGCGGCGGCCTGACGCGGCGCCTGCACCTGCTGGCTCATTCCTTGCGCTCCAGGCAATCCGCGTCGCGCGCCTTCACTTGCTCCAGCACGTCGCGGATCTGCCCCGACAGGGCGGCCAGCTTTGGATTCTCGGCGGCGAACTGGGCGGCATCTTCCAGAACCAGGATGATGGTATCTCGCTGGCCGAGATCCGGCCGCAGCCGGATCTGCTGGCCGAGATTGTGGGTCAGCCGGTCCGCCAACCGGGCGCCGGCCTGCGCTTCTCCGTGGCGGGCGGCCGCCCGAACCAGCGCCTCGGCGTCTGCCAGTTGGCGCTGCACCGGACCCGACCAGCCGTCGAACCAGGCCTGCAGTCGTTCCTCCTGGATATCCTCAGGGAGCGCAACATCGCTGATGGACACCTCCAGCACCCGGATGCCGCGTTCACGCAATAGACGCATCTCGGGCACTCGATCCGACTCGGCCGCCAGCCGGCCGAGGACTCGCTGCTCGATCTCTGTGAGCGTCTGCTGTTGGTCGCTGAGGAATTCGTTGAGCGACCGCTCCTTGACGAACTCGCGCCACAAATCGACCACCAATCGCATCGGGAGCTCGCTCCAGGTCACGCCGTCGGTTTCTGCCACCAGCTGGCCGTACACTGCACCTTGCAGCGCGGTCGGTGAGGGCAAGATCGGCGGCGGGTCGGCGATCATGGTGCGCTTGATGCGGCTGCGCCGATCGAGCATGAAGGTCACTTCGAGCTTGGCGGTCAGCGGGATCCCGTCACGGGTCAGCGCCTGTGCGCCGCTCGCTTCGTGACCGTTCTGTGCGTGATTGCGTCGTCGCTGCCGCCGCAAATCGAGTCCATCGGCCAGCCACTCGCCCGGCTCGGTGAAGGCCAACTCCCCCGGCCCGATGGTGCGGGTCAGGTCGGCATCGGTGCGCAGCACCGCTGCGCTGAGATGGTCCACCCAGATCACACCTGGCCCGCGCAGCTGCTTTTCGCCGGCGGGAGCGCGAGGAATGCCGTCCTGCACATAGGTCACCGCGCCGCGTTCCCCCAAGACGTAGCTCAGCAGCCGAGCGACTACCGCCATGCGATCGGATTGTCCGCGGACCGGCAGCACGAATTGGGCGATCAGCGCCAAAGCCGGCACAAAGGCAAGCAGGAAGATCAGCAGGTGAATGGTCAGCGTCTGCAGGGGTCGGTCGGCGACCAGGATCAGCAGCGTGGCGTAGACGACGACCAGCAGCAAGATCAGGCGCGAGCCCCTCCGGCGCAGCATCGCGCTTCGATTCATCGGCCGGCATTCTATCCCAAAGCGGGGTTGCGGCCAAACCGAGGCCTTGCCTTGCCGGAGCTGAAAGGATACTCTAAGGCCGACGAAGGCCGGCGGAGTTGTAAGCTTGAGTGAAATGACGACGCGCCAATCCGAACTGCTGCGGGTGCTGGGCCAGTTGGCCGACGAGCTGCCCGAGCCGGACTGGGTCGCCCTGGTGGACGACAACGGGTTGATCGTGGCCTGCATCCCGGAAGCGCCGGTGGTAGGCCAAGACCGTATCTCGGCGATGACCGCCGCCTCGGTGATCATGGCCGAGCGAGTGTTGGGGGAAATTGAGGGCGGAGGGATGCGCTACGCCACGGTGGCCGGCTCGAATCGCCAACTACTTACCGTAGTGCTCAGTTCCGACCGGCTGTTGGCCATCGGCCTGGGTCCCGAAGTTGCCGCTCAGGGCACCTTCGCCGCGCTGACCCACTGGGTCCCCGAAATCCTGGCGGTGTTGAAGCGCAGCTTCGTCGCTGGGTGAGCGCCCGCGAAGTGCCTGCGGTATTGAGGCTCCAGCCGAAATCCCCAAAAGACTGAGCCAGCCGCTAGCGCTGCCGCAAGCGCGGGCTCAGCACCTCATCCATCGCCCGACCAACCAGGAAGAAGGCGCTGCAGAACAGCGTCAGCGCCACCGCCGGCGCCACGATGGCATTCCACTGCCCGAAGATGGTGAAGCGTCGGAAGGTCTCCTGCCCCAGCCAAATCATCGAGCCCCAGCTTAGATCGACGTAGGTTCGGTTGAAGTACGAGAGCAGTGATTCGGTGAGCACTGCGCCGACCACGTTGAAGAACAAGCTCACCGCGGTCAGCGGAAGGATGCCCGGCAGGATGTGCCGCCGGAAGACATAGAGCTTGCTGCCCCCGGCCGCTCGAGCGGTCTCGACGTACGGCTTGGCTCGCAGCGTCAACACGTGGGATTTGATGATCATTGACTGCGCGCCCAGGCCGGTGAGCACTCCGTACAGTACCGCCATCACCGGCCACTCCATCCGGACCGCCAGGCCAAAGATCAGCAGCACCACCGGCGCCGGCAGCAGCACCATGACGTCGGCCACCCCCATCAGCAGGTTGTCGAACGTGCCTCCGAAGTAGCCGGCCAATCCACCCTGCAGAGTCGAGAGCGTGGCTGCCACCAGACCGGCCACCAGCCCCACCCCGAAAGAGACCCGTGCGCCGTATAGCAGCTGACTCAGGACATCCCGTCCCAGGTTATCGGTCCCCAGCAAGTGCTCTGGCGAGGGCTCGCTTGGGTGTGGGACGTATTGCATGTCGAAGCCCACGATCGGGTCGTAGCGCCGCCGATCCCACACGGTAGCCATCATGATCGGGTGGCTGCTGGCCAGCACTCCGAAAATCGCGATCAAGGCCAGCCCAATCGGTCCGTAACGGTGGCGTCGGAACAGCTCCCAGGCCGAGCGGGTCGGTTGGAAGGCTGCAGCGGCGGCGCTTTCAGGCATAGCGCAGCCGCGGGTCGAGCGCCGCGTAAAGGACGTCGAGGATCACATGGGCGATCAGGGTGAAGACCGCGATCACCGTCAGGATTCCCAAGATCAACGGCAGGTCTTGAAACTCGACTGCATTGAAGACCACCTCGCCCATTGCCCTCCAGAAAAACACCCGCTCGACCACGATGCTGCCTACCAACACGAACGGAAGGCTGAGCAACAGACGGGTGAGCACCGGCAGGATCGCTACCCGAGCCACATGCCGGTCGCGGATGGCATCCGCCGACAGACCCTTTGCCCGTGCGGTCACCACATGGTCTTCTCCCATGATCTCCAGCATGGTGGCGCGCATGGTCATCATGGTGTCGCCAAACGACAGCAGCACCACCGTGCCTAGCGGCAGCACCAGGTGTTCGGCGATGTCCAGCGCTTGGCGTGCGTGGCCGGAGCGCTGCCAGAACACCACGAAACCGAGCAGCGCCAGCAGCGGTATCCCGACCTTCACTGACCGCCGCAGCCGCTGACGGTGGATCCGGCTGGCCAGTGTGCCGGCCGCCAGATAACTGACCCACACCAACCCCACCGACAGCACCAACCGCAAGAACACCTGGTTGACCGTGATCTCGGATTGCAGCCACACGTTGAAATTGACCAGGTGCTGGAATGGCAGGATGCGTAGGTTCCAGGCGAAGACGTTGAGCAGCAGAAAAGCCAGGAAGGGAGCGAACGAGCTATATGCAGCTACGCTTCCGGCAACCGCGCCGAACTCGAAGAGTCCGCCGCGCCGCCAGGCTACCTGCTTTCCCAGCCAGATCCCGAACGCGTAGGCCAGGATCGCCGCGCTGACGAAAAGCAGCAGCGTGCGGGCGGCGTTGTTCTGCATGACTTCGGCTACCGGGGTGGGGAAATAGACGAAGGAGGTTCCCAGGTCCAGGTGCAGCAGACGGTCCCACCAGCTCAGGAACTGCTGCGCAAGCGGTTGATTCAGTCCGAGTTCATTGCGCCAGAAGGCGATCGCCCCCGGGCCACCGAACGCGCCAGCGATGGTGGCATAGTCCCCCGGGATGGCCTGCACCAGGCCGAACAACATCAATTGGAACACCAGCAGAGCTACCAGCGCCCTGACCAATCTTCTGACGACGAAACCAAGCATCTGAACCTACTCTCCCAATCGAATTACCGCACGGTTGCGGGGAGCGGTTCATCTTAGCAGACGGCGGCGCTGGCGTGGTCGTCCGTTCTGTGGGCATGAGCGGCGCCGGGTGCAGCTGGTCTTCCAGACGGGCGCACCGCGGTCTGCTCCCAGAATCGAAAGCGGACCCGTGGGCGGGTCCGGCTGCTGGGCAGGGACTGGATCGATGAAGGTGTTCGGCGGCTGAGGCGCGTGCCCTTGAGGCTGCCGCCGCGGTCAGCTCTGCTCGTCGGGATCAGAATCGGATTCGATGTACTGGCGGAAAACCTCGAGCCGGCGGGCCTCCTCCGGATCGGAGGCGGCCGGTCGTCGGCCGAACAGCACCGGCAGCTCATCCAGCAGCCCCATCCGCAGAGCTGCCAGGAAAATCACCACCAGACCGAAGGCGAGGAAGGCCAGCATCATCGATAACCGAGTAGGCGGATTATATCTTAGGCCTCGTTCCCGAAGTTCCGATTGAGAGCCATGTGGTTCTCAGGTATGATCGATTCAGAGGGCTTTCCATGATTACCTTTGATCAGACACTGGAATCGGTGCAGCGGATTTTCGAGCACTTGAAGTCGGTTGAAGAAGTCGAAAACCAACTGGTTTCGGTGCGCGACAACTTGCGGGATTTCTCCGAGATGCTGGTCTACGCTCATCAACGTGAGTTCCAATCTGCCCAGGAGGCCCTGAACTACATTGACAAGGTATTGCTGCCGCAGTTGCAGGGCATTATCACCGCGTTGGAATCTGGAACTGAGCCGCAATTAAAGCGACTGGTCGCCGCGAGCGACCTCAGTCGCCGGCTGGTCGCCGACCTGGAGTTGGTGACCGGCGCATCGGACGACATCTCCTAGACTGGTCCCCCAAACCACATGACCGGCCCTATGTACTCGCTCATCGTCGCGGCCGCCGGGCCCGGCACCCGCCTACAGGAAATCGCCAACGGGACCGCCAAGCCGCTGGTGGAGATCGCCGGCCGCCCAATTCTCAGCTGGGCGCTGGAGCGCTTCGTCGAGCAGCCACCGGCGGTGGTGGCCATCGTGGCCAACCCGGACTGGCTGAAGACTGCGGTCTTCGAGGCCAAGAAGGTGCTGCCGTCAGTCGAAATCGTGGGGGTGAAGCAGGCCACACCGGATGGGACGCTGGACGCGTTGCGCCGCGGCATCGCCAACCTGGGAATTCGACCAGGCCCGGTGATGTTCCTGCACGGCGACAACATCCCGCCGGAGGGCGTGGTGGGCCAGGGTCTGAAGTCGATCAAGGATCACGCCAATGTGGTGTTTTCGCGCATCACCCCATGGGGCGGCAGCAGCGCCCGCCTGGTGCGCGGAACCGGTGGCCGCCCGGTAGGGCTTACCAAGGGGACCGATTCGCTGGAGGAAAGCGAGGCCGAGGTTTGCGGCGGACTGTTCCTGTTCGGCGAGTGGATCTGGAACCGTTTCGGTGACGGCCAGCCCTTTCGCCATGGCGAGCACGAAGTGGACGCCCTGGTCGACGAGCTGATCCGCGCCGGTCGCGCATTGGTGCTGCCGGCCGACGGCGCTTGGCTGCACATCAACACCCCCGACGATTACCGCAGAGCGCAGATCACGCTCGAACTCAAGCCGAAACCCGCACCCTCGACCTAGCCTCAACCGGCTGGGCAGTCGCGGCCCGACTCTGAGGCAAAGCGACCGCGCTGTCGATTGCGTTGACCCAGAACGTTTGATCTAGTAGACTGAGCGCATGCTCGCCAAGGCGCATACCGCGGCGGTGATTGGGCTGGAGACCTCGATCGTGGAAGTTGAGGTCGATACCGCCCGCGGCTTGCCGTCTTTCACCATCGTCGGACTGCCGGACGCCGCGGTGCAGGAGAGCCGTGAGCGGGTGCAGGCGGCGGTGAAGAATGCCGGATTGACCTTTCCGCGCCAGCGGGTCACGGTCAACCTGGCGCCGGCAGATCTGCGCAAGCAAGGGCCAGCCTACGATCTGCCGATCGCCCTGGGGACGCTGGCCGCCTCGGAGCAGGTCGCCCCGGAGCGGCTGGACGGTGCGCTGGCAATCGGCGAGCTCTCGCTGGATGGATCGCTGCGTCACGTGCGCGGCATGCTGCCGATGGCAGCGATGGCGCGCGAGCAGGGCTTCAAGAGCATGTGGGTGCCGGCGGTCGACGCGGCCGAGGCGGGGTTGATCCCCGACCTGGAGGTCATCCCGGTGGAGTCGCTAACCGCGCTGGTCAACCATCTCTCTGGAGTGGTATCGATCGAACCGCTCAAGCGTGCACCACCGGTGCTGAGTGCCGAGTCGGCCGACGGAGGCCTGGCTGACATCCGCGGCCAGGAGCACGCCAAGCGGGCGTTGGAGGTGGCGGCCGCCGGCGGGCACAACCTGCTGATGATGGGGCCGCCGGGCGCCGGAAAGACGTTGCTGGCGCGGGCGATGCCAGGCATTCTGCCGACGATGTCGATCGACGAGGCGCTTGACGTCTCGCGGGTGTATTCGGTCGCCGATCTGCTGCCGGCCGACACCCCGTTGGTCAGCGTTCGGCCATTCCGGGCTCCCCATCACACCATCTCCAACGCTGGGCTGGTGGGCGGTGGTAACTGGCCGCGCCCCGGGGAGATCTCGTTGGCCCACCGCGGAGTGCTGTTCTTGGACGAACTCCCGGAATTCGGCATGCGGGTGCTCGAGCTGCTGCGCCAGCCG
This sequence comes from uncultured Anaerolineaceae bacterium, assembly GCA_964549025.1. Lineage (GTDB taxonomy): Bacteria > Chloroflexota > Anaerolineae > Anaerolineales > E44-bin32 > JADFRG01. The sequence goes on from CAZJUE010000136.1 coordinate 6,885, forward strand.
ATGGAGGATCGGACGGTGACCATCAGCCGGGCGCGTGGCTCGTTCACCTTCCCGGCCAGCTTCATGCTGGTCGGTGCGATGAACCCCTGCCCATGTGGCTACTTCGGCGATCAGCTGCGCGAGTGCACCTGCGCGCCGGCGACCGTCACCCGCTACCAGAAGCGCATTTCCGGTCCGCTGATGGACCGCATCGACATCCACATCGAGGTACCGCGGGTGGAGTTCGAGAAACTGGCGGACCATCGGGCCGGCGAATCGGCACAAGCGGTTCGCCAGCGGGTCGAGGCCGCCCGGGAACGTCAGCGTGCCCGCTTCGAAGGCTCCCAGCTAGCCAGCAACTCCGATATGGGCCCGGGCGAGGTGCGCCGGTACTGCGCGCTGGACTCCGAGAGCCGCTCGCTGGTGCGCCAGGCAATGACCCGCTTGCAGCTGACCGCCCGGGCGTTTCACCGGGTGCTGAAACTCGCCCGCACCATCGCCGATCTGGCCGGGGAGGTCGAGATCGCCCCGCCGCACGTGGCGGAGGCGCTGCAGTACCGGCCGCGGCTGTGGACCTAGTCAAACCCCGCGTCGCGCTCATCATCCACTCGCCCACCGCCAGGGGGCGCAAGCTGCAAAAGACCTTCGGCTGGAACTCATAAGCTAAATGACCAGCTCTATGTCTAGAGCTGGTTCAATATAAAGTCCTGAGCAAATTTTGCAGCCAGCTGCCAGCTTTCTTCTGTGCTGATCTCTGAGCGCTTTAACGTTTCCAGACTATGGTTACCGTCTTCCAGCCATTGAACCTTGATG
>CAZJUE010000137.1:0-7676 GCA_964549025.1 uncultured Anaerolineaceae bacterium
CGGTTCTGGTCAGTACTATTGCTGTTGGGATTACATTCTCGACACTGATGCAACCGTCCGTTGGGCTAATCAACACTGCATTGGGGTCACTTGGCTTGCCAACGCCGGACTGGTTGGGGAATCCGCGGCTTGCCCTCTATTCGGTCGTCATCGTGGATGTCTGGAAGGGGATTGGGCTGGCGATGGTGATTTTCATCGCCGGGATATCGTCGATCCCGGAAGCGTTCTTCGATGCCGCCCGTCTGGAAGGAGGGGCCTGGGTGAAGTTCCGCCATGTCATCCTTCCACTGGCTCGCAACGCCACGTTCACTGTCATCTTGCTGTCGTTCATCGGTGGCCTGAGATCATTCGATCTGATCTGGACGATGACACGGGGTGGGCCGGGCTTCGCCTCAGATGTGCTCACATCGGTTATCTTCAAGCAATACCAGGCAGGTTTCTACGGTCTATCAACGGCCGGCAACGTCGTCCTGTTCATTCTGGTAACTCTGATCGTCTATCCGCTCATGCGATTCTTCAGCAGCAAGGAGCTGGAATTCTAGGCATGCGACGACTAGTCGGCGGGGTGTGGATTGATGCCGTCATGCTCATTGTCGTTGCCATCTTCTTCATTGTCCCGTTTCTCTTCGTAATAGTGACAGCCGCCAAGTCGACCCCCGAGGCGTCGCTCCTGCAGTTCACCTGGCCCAGCCAGTTCCAATTGCTCGAAAACATTCGGGAGGTCATCTTGTTCGGCAACAACCGAATGTCCCGGGCGCTCGCAAACAGCACGATCCTCACAGTGGGCTCCGTGACGCTGATCGTCCTCCTCTCAGCACTTGCCTCTTTCGTCCTGCAGCGGCGCTCCGATCGTGTGGCGTCGGTGGTCAGCGCCATCATGCTGGCTGGCCTCATTATTCCTCCAGCCGTGGTACCCACGATCTTCCTTCTGCAACGGCTCGGAATCTACAAGACCATATTCGGGCTCATCCTGATCGAGACGTCCTTCACACTGCCGTTCTCGATCCTGATCTTTCGCGCCTTCATAGGAACAATCCCACGAGAAATAGACGAGGCGGCAATCATGGATGGCGCATCGCCATCGCGGGTATTTCGGTCGATTATCCTCCCACTCCTTAGGCCGGCGATCATAACCGTCATCGTGACGTCCTCGGTTGCCATCTACAACGACTTCGCGAATCCGCTCTACTTCTTGCCTGGCTCTGAAAACGTGACAGCCCAGCTGACTCTATACAGCTTCATCAGCCAGTTTGGATCGCAGTGGAACCTCCTGTTCGCCGACGTGATCATTATTGCGATTCCGCCGCTGATCATGTTCATGTTCTTCCAGAGGCAGATCGTTTCGGGGTTGGCCACCGGTGCGATCAAGGGTTGAGAAGGGCACCTGATCAGATTCGAGACAACAAATGATCTCCGTGAGTATTGAAGTTGAACACCGTCAGGAGAAGCTAGGAATTGGGGTGGATCGGCCGCGCTTGTCTTGGAAGATCGATACGGATACTCGCGATTGGCACCAAGCCGCATATGAGATCGAGGCATATGGTTCAGATGGCAAACTGGCAGATCAGACAGGGCGTGTGGCCTCAGATCAATCGGTGCTGATCGCCTGGCCCTTTGCCCCACTCTCTTCTCGAGAACAGGTGTCGGTTCGAGCCCGCGTCTGGGGGCAAGGTCAAATCGCGTCCGATTGGAGCGAGCCAGTCGATCTGGAAGCTGGCTTGCTCGACGAAGCAGATTGGCATGCAGCGTTCATTACGCCTGGATGGGGTGAGGACACTTCTCAATCGAACCCCGCTCCGTACTTGCGCCGTGGGTTTGATCTGCGCAGGGGGATTCAAGCCGCGCGGCTGTACGTCACATCACTGGGAGTCTATGAAGTTGAGATCAATGGGACAGTCGTTGGGGACCACGTGCTCGCTCCCGGATGGACCGTGTACGACGAGCGTCTTCGGTACAACACCTTCGACGTGACGGCTGTGCTCCAGGAAGGCGAAAACGCCATCGGTGCGGTGCTCGGTGACGGGTGGTTCCGGGGGAGGATTGGCTTTGGCGGGGGGCGCCGAAACATCTACGGGGAACGCCTCGCCTTGCTTGCTCAACTGGAAGTACGTTACGGCGACGGCTCTCACGACCGCATCATCACCGATGGAGACTGGCGCGCCTCCACCGGCCCGATTCTCACGAACAGCATCTACGACGGTGAATCGTATGATGCAAGGCTTGAGCTTTCAGGGTGGAGCTTGCCCGGGTTTGATGATTCAAGTTGGGGCGGTGTCCGGACTGTAGATTGGGATTTGAAGACGCTTGAGGCCCCTCTCGGCCCGCCGGTCCGGCGCATTGAGACGGTGGCGCCGATTTCCATCACGGATTCTCCATCTGGTAGGACGCTCGTCGATTTTGGTCAGAATCTGGTGGGCAGATTGGCAATTCGCGTCAAAGGAAACGCGGGCAACACGGTAACCCTTCGCCATGCCGAAGTGCTCGAAGACGGAGAGCTCAGCGTGCACCCGCTTCGCCAGGCGGAAGCAACCGATCGATACACCTTGAAGGGCGACGCTATCGAGTCATGGGAGCCTCGCTTCACCTTCCACGGTTTTCGGTACGTTGAGGTGACCGGCTGGCCTGGCTATTTGGGCGCCGCTGACCTAAGTGCAGTCGTGCTGCACTCCGATATGGAGCGAACCGGCTGGTTGGAGTGCTCCGATCCTCTGATCAATCAACTGCACCAGAATGTAACTTGGAGCATGCGCGGGAACTTCCTTGATATCCCGACGGACTGCCCACAACGTGATGAGCGACTCGGGTGGACCGGAGATCTGCAGGTGTTCTCACCTACGGCGTCGTTTCTCTATGACGTAAGCGGCTTTCTCCAATCCTGGCTGCGGGATTTGGCCGTCGAACAGCGCAAGGCAAGAGGAACTGTCCCACCTGTCATTCCGAACGTACTGGGCAACACCTTTGGTGCAGCAGCCTGGGGGGATGCGGCGACCGTTGTCCCGTGGGTCCTTTACGAGCAGTTCCGCGATGAAGAAATCCTTGCAGGCCAATTCGACAGCATGCGCGCCTGGGTGGACTCGGTTGCGCAGACCGCGGGAGAAAACAGACTCTGGGATCAGAGTTTCCAATTCGGCGACTGGCTTGATCCCACCGCGCCGCCAGACAAACCTCGGCAAGCCCGTACAGACGAAGCGATTGTCGCCAGTGCGTACTTCGTTCACTCGTCGGATCTGGTTTCGATGGCGGCCGAAGTTCTTGGTTTCGGAGAACAGCACCAACATTATCTGGAGCTGGCGGCTGAGGCGCGCGCTGCCTTTGCGCGCGAATACATTACTCCCGCTGGACGCTTGATGAGCGATTCAGAGACAGCATACGCCCTCGCCCTGGTCTTCGACCTGCTTCCAACGCCGGGACAACGCCGACACGCTGGTGAACGGTTGGACGAACTGGTGCGCGAAGGCGGCTATCGCATCCGGACCGGTTTCGTGGGGACCCCATTGATTTGCGATGCTCTGTGCGACACCGATCATCACAGGACAGCCTTTCGGCTCTTGATGCAGCGTGAGATGCCTTCCTGGCTTTATCCGGTCACGATGGGGGCTACCACGATCTGGGAGCGTTGGGACAGCATGCTCCCGGACGGCTCACTCAACGCTCATGAGATGACTTCTTTCAACCACTATGCGCTCGGCGCAGTAGCGGACTGGATGCACCGAACCATCGGTGGACTGAAGCCCGCGAGCCCCGGATACCGTCGCATCGAAATCAAGCCGCGGCCGGGCGGCGGAATTACGCATGCCTTCGCCAGGCACCTTACTCCTTATGGGGTGGCAGAGTGTGCTTGGCAGCTTGACGGAGGGACTATCGATCTACAGGCGGTGGTTCCGCCAAATGCGACCGCGCTTGTCTACATACCGGGAGAGTCGACACCGCTGGAAGTTGGATCTGGCGCATGGAGTTGGTCAGCTCCGTATCAAGATCCGGACAAGCCGGCTTCGTATACCGTCGATGATCTTGTGGGCGAGATCCTGAGTGACGATGCCGCTCGCAGTGCGATTGTCCGTGCGCTGGATCGAGAAGGGGTTGCGGACTACCTTCGGCGGATGCTATTCAATGAGCCGGGGCTTTCGCTTCGCGAGGGCCTCATCATGTTCCCCGACTACGATGAGGCAGTCACGATGATGATGGAGGCTCTGACTGATGGCGCATCGGAAGGGGCTAACCGTGAACCGCATCAGACCAGTCGCGCTAAAGACAGAACGAAGCGGGTCTGAGGTAGCGACCACTCTGCGCGCGTCTTCGACAATCGACCCCTGGATCAGATCGTCTCTGAGTGTGCTCATATTCGAACGAGGACGCTACGGTGGAAACTGACCTTCAGGCACTTATCGAGCAGATGACACTCGAAGAAAAGGCGGCGCTGTGCACAGGGGCCAGCGCTTGGACAACCAAACCGATAGAGCGACTCGGTATTCCAGAGATGACCGTTTCAGATGGTCCACACGGTGTTCGGCGGGTGCCCGATATTCACGCGATGGGAGAGCAAAGCCTTCCAGCCACGTGCTTTCCAACCGGGTCCTGCCTCGCCTCCACGTGGGATGTGGCGCTGCTCCAGCGGTTGGGCTCCGCGCTTGCCGAGGAATGCCTTGCCCTGGACGTTGACGTATTGCTCGGTCCGGGCGTCAATATGAAACGCTCTCCCTTGGGTGGCAGGAACTTCGAGTATTTCTCCGAAGACCCCTACCTCGCCGGCGAATTGGCGGTCGGCTACATCACTGGCGTGCAGTCCAGGGGAGTGGGGGTTTCGGTCAAGCACTACGCCGTCAACAATCAAGAGTTCCAGCGGTTCACAATCAGTGCAGAACTAGATGAACGCACGCTGCGTGAGATCTATCTGCCGGCCTTCGAAATGGCGGTGAAGCGAGGGCATCCGTGGACGGTCATGTGTGCGTACAACAAGGTCAACGGCACCTTCGCCTCTGAGCATCGTGAGCTACTGACTGAGATCCTGAAGAACGAATGGGGTTTTCAAGGTCTGGTCTTTTCCGATTGGGGCGCGGTTCGAGACCGTGTAGCTGCCCTCCGCGCAGGAGTGGACGTAGAAATGCCCGGTCCCGAGGACCGCAGCATTGGGGCAGTTGTGGCGGCAATCCAAAGCGACGAATTGACAGAATCAGTCCTCGATGAATCGGTCCGTCGCATTCTGCACATCGTGCTCAAGGCCAATGAGACGCCTAAGACGGGTTCCGTAGACGTGGATGCTCATGACGAGCTGGCGCGCGCGATCGCAGCGGACGGGATTGTGCTTCTCAAGAACGATGGGACCCTTCCCCTGAACGGACTACAAAGCATTGCCGTGATTGGACGATCAGCGAGGAATCCCTACATCCAGGGAGGAGGCAGTTCGCGCATCAATCCCACTCGAGTTGCTGTCCCCTTGGAGGAACTCCGACGCCGTGCCGGAACGACCGACCTGACCTACGCTGAAGGCTATCCGGATGACGCCTCCTTCCGCCAGGATCTCATCGATGAGGCAGCGCGCGTTGCGGGGTCAGCGGATGCGGCGTTGCTGTTCGTCGCCCTTCCTGCGTTCAAAGAGTCCGAAGGCTACGATCGCCAAGACTTGGACCTAACTCAGCAGCAGACCGCCCTGATACAAGCCGTCGCTGAAGTTCAGCCCAAGTCAGTTGTGGTGCTCAACAACGGGGCACCGATCGCGATGAGTGATTGGATCAGCTCGGTCTCGGCGGTACTCGAGGGCTGGATGATGGGCCAGGCAGGCGGCGCAGCCTTGGCTGATGTTCTCTTCGGTCACACGAATCCGAGCGGCAAGTTGGCCGAAACTTTCCCAGTCAAATTGGTCGACACACCCACATACACTGGCTTTCCCGGCGAGGCTGGCGAGGTTCGCTACGGTGAAGGACTGTTCATCGGCTATCGCTACTACGAGGCGAAAGAAGTGCCCGTCTTGTTTCCGTTCGGACACGGCCTGAGCTATACAACATTCGATTACAGCAATGCCCGCGTTTCAGCGGAGAGGTTCCGAGATGTGGATGGCGTCACAGTTTCCATCGACGTCACGAACACCGGCTCGCACACCGGGAAGGAAGCTGTGCAAGTCTATGTCCGCGATCGAGAGTCAAGCCTTCGGCGGCCGGAAAAGGAGTTGAAAGGCTTTGCCAAGGTCGAGCTTCAACCAGGAGAGACCAAGTCCATTTCCATCCCGCTGGATTTCCGGGCATTTGCCTTTTACCATCCTCAATACGGGAGGTGGATCACTGAGGATGGCGAATTCGTCCTGCTGATTGGCGCCTCGTCAGCTGACATCCGCGCCCACAAGGAGGTGACTCTGGAAGCGACGGGTACGCTACCCTGTGTCCTGAACAGAGAGTCCACCTTGCGTGAGTGGCTGGAGGACCCGGTCGGTGAACCCATTGTCCGGTCCATCTACCCGCGAATGGAGGCAGAAGCCCGGAAATCGTTTGGGGAAGGCGGAGAAGATCGCTACGGTAGTGACGGCTCAGCCGGCACGGACGTCATGGATATGTTGGATGACATGCCACTGATCAGTGTCTTGGGGTGGCAGAAGCATTCCTGGGAGGAGCATCCTGAAGATATCGTTGACGACCTGCTACGGCAAGTGCATGAATTGAGCTAGCATCCTGAGATTCCTTCAAATTCCTCTAGGGACCTGAAAACACGCAAGCCCTCAATAGTGGCGTTCCACAGAGTAGCGGCGATGGCGAACACCTCAGGTGTCATCCCGGGCTTCGGCCGACCGGTCTCATCGACTCGCGGCCAGTTTCCTCTGCACTGGAATTCGCGCGGCCACATCTGGGGCGGGCCCATCAAGGGCTCATCGGCGCGGTGACTTGCGGTCCCAGCCGAACGGCGGACATCGGTATGGAACTCATTCTGGGCATGCACGGGCCGGGAGAGCTGCACGTCGTGCTGCTGGCGGGGCAAGAAAACCAGACCGCGTAGCGTCCCCACAGAGAGGCGGAAGGCGCCCGGTACACACTGATTTACGTCGGGTATCCGCGACACATGTCACTTGACGGGCTAGAAGCCGGTCTCTTACACTTCGGTCAGTTCTAAGCGCCTGAAAGGGGGAGTTTCGCGCGGATTCTTGGCCCTCATCCGACGAACCGCTTCCGTCGCGGGCCGCCTTTGGCGATCCGACGCGCTTCAAGGAAGTCGGTAGCCGACACGCTCTCCCGAGCGGCTGGCCACGCTCCGTGCGAGCCCCAAGCCGTTGTGACGCGGCGCAGCTGATTGTCGAAAGGAGGAGACTCGCGCCCGATTCGATGACTTCTGTGTAAGGAGGGCCTCGCCAGACGCGCGGCGGTAGGCAGCCGCAGGACTCGACAGACCCGTGCACTGGCAAGACGAGCCTACACCAACTTCAGTGGGGATTGACCGCTGTGAAACAAGCGGCCGGCAATGACAATCCCGAGCGATCCCCACCTCTCAGGAGGAGAAAGCGTGACTAGAAGAACTCTGTACGGCCTCTTCGCGATTCTGATCGTCGGAGGGGCTCTGGCCGCCTGCGGTGGCCAGGCAACGACCGAGGCGCCCGCTGCAGTTTCAGGCAGCGTCGGAATCGTTCTCCCCACGCGAGAAGAGCCTCGGTGGATCCAGGACGAGACCCGGTTCAACGATGCGCTGAGCGCGGCGGG
>CAZJUE010000138.1:0-7637 GCA_964549025.1 uncultured Anaerolineaceae bacterium
GTGCTGATCGGAATGCGGCCGGTCAGCGAGATCGCTCCGTTCTGCGCCAGCTGCCAGCCGCCGCCGCGCTTGGCGAACCCGGCTGCCTCCAACGAGAGGGCGGCGTAAATCGAGAAGCGGTCGTGCAATTCGAATAGCTGTACGTCCTCGAGTTTCAATCCAGCTTGCGTCAGAGCCTGCCGGGTGGCGGCCTGTGCCGCAGGCAGGCTGAGCGGATCCGGCTGATCGTGCAGCGCCAGGGCGCCGGTGACGACCGCCGATCCGCTGATAGCCACCGCGGGACGGCTGCCATTGCTGGGGACCAACCCGGCGCGGGCCAGGATCAATACCGCCGCGCCGTCGGCCATCGGCGCCGCGTCGAATGTGTTGAGAGGTTCACTGACCACCGGCGCCCGCGCATACTGCTCGGGCTTGATCGCCCGCCGATACATCGCATTGGGATTGCTCACCGCGTTGCGATGGGCGGTCAGGCTGAAGCCGGCCAGCGCGTCATCGGGCGCCTGGTGTTCGTGCAGGTAGCGGCGCATCAGCATGGCCGCCTGTGCGCTAGGGGTCACTCCTTGAACGGCTTCGTAGTCCGCATCGCTGGCGGTCGCCAAGGCGCTCTCCACGCTGCTGCTGGGCTGGTCGGTCACCTTCTCGACTCCCAGCACCATCGCGGTATCCACTGCCCCGGCGGCGATCGCCAGCACGGCCTGGCGCAGCGCTACTCCGCCGGAAGCGCCGGCTGCCTCCACGGTAGTGGCTTCGACGCCGCGCAAGCCGGAAAAATCTGCCATCAGCGCCCCCAGGTGGGACTGCCGGGACAGTGCCGGCGCCAGCGAATTGGCCACGTACAACGCCTGCGGCCGCAAACCACCGGCATCCTCCAGACCCGCCTGGATGGCTTCCATTGCCAGATGCCGCAGCGAGGTCTCCCAGTGCTCCCCGACCGGCGTAAGGCCGATTCCGGCGATGGTGACTGATGAGCCGTTCATCGTTATTTCATCACCAGCTTGCCGCGCAGCCGGGCGTAGGTGGCGTAGTCGATTTCGGTTCGCCTCCGTACGTAGCTCATGGTGTCCGGGGCGCTCTCGCGCCGCTTGGGCAGCTGCTCCGCGGCCTGCAGGCTGAAGGCGTCCGAACCGGCGCCGGACCCATAGGAAACCAGCAGGATGCGATCGCCAGGTTGAGCTTCATCCAAGATGGCGGTCAGGCCAACCATCGCCGATCCAGCGTAGGTGTTGCCGATATGGGGAACCAGCAGGCCGGTCTCGAACTGCGCCTGCTCAAAGCCCAACATCTTGGCCACCCGAGTCGGGAATTTGGTGTTGGGCTGGTGAAACACAGCATAGCGATAGTCCACGGCAGTAGTTTCGGTGGCCTGCATCAGCGCCTCGGCCGCCGCGACGATGTGGGTGAAATAAGCCGGCTCGCCGGTGAAGCGCTCGCCGTGCTCGGGGTAGGTCTGGTTGGCTCGGCGCCAGAAATCGGGCGTATCGGTGGTGAATGAATACGAGCCGTCAATGGTGCACAGCGAATGCTCGGCCGGTCCGACGATGAACGCCGCCCCGCCGGCGCCGGCGGTGTACTCCAGCGCGTCCCCGGGCCGTCCCTGGGCGGTGTCCATGCCGATCGCCAGCGCGTAATCGGCCATGCCGGAACCGATAAAGCCGACCGCCGCTTGCATGGCCTCGGTCCCGGCCTTGCAGGCGAATTCCCAGTCGGCTGCCTGGGTGTGTGGCGTGGCGCCGATGGCCTCCGCCACTACGGTAGAGGTCGGTTTGACCGCGTAGGGGTGGGACTCGGAGCCGACCCAAACCGCCCGGATCTGGTTGGGCGCGATGTGTGCACGGGCCAGCGAGTTGCGGGCGGCTTCGATCGACATGGTGATCACGTCTTCGTCCAGCCCGGCCACCGCTTTTTCCACGATCGGGGTGCCGCCCTTACCGTCGGTCCACACCCGTGACACCTCGCTGGCCGGCAGTCGGTAGCGGGGGATGTAGGCGCCGTAGCCGACGATCCCCGCCGCCCGGCCGGGCTTCATCAGCTGGCTATCGCCGGTCGCTCCGGATGGTTGTTCAGTCATATTCGGTCTGCTCCATAAGCTCTTCGGCCCGCTCCAGCACGATCTGTCCCTCGTCGACCAGCTGCCGGGCGATCCGCTCGATCTGCTCGCCTTGCGCACCGGCGGCCATCGCCAGCTGGCGGGCGTGCAGGCCCATGTGTCCGCGCTGGATGCCTTCGGTGGCCAGCGCCCGCAGCGCAGCCAGGTTCTGCGCCAATCCGACCGCCGCAACAACCTCAGCCAATTCGGTGGAGCGTTCGACGCCCATCAGCGCCCGGCTCTGCCTGGCGATCGGGTGCACCCCGGTTGCGCCGCCGATGGTTCCCAATGCCAATGGCAGCTCGAGTTCACCAACGAGCTGGCCAGCGCCATCGACCGACCAGCGGCTGAGCGGACGGTAGGTGCCTTCGCGTGCGGCATAGGCGTGGGCGCCTGCTTCTATCGCCCGCCAATCGTTTCCAGTGGCGATCACCACTGCATCGATGCCGTTCATGATGCCCTTGTTGTGGGTGGCGGCCCGGTATGGATCGACCGCGGCAAAGGCCCAGGCTTCGACGATGCCTTCCCGCACTTGTTCGCCCGAGTATTGATCGAACGCCAGTAGCTCGGCAGGGATGGCGCAGCGCGCCCGTGCCAGCCGGCGATCGGCCAAATTAGACAGGATGCGCAGGTGCGCCCGCCCGCCGCTGATCGATTCGACCTCCGCCGTGATGCCCTCCAGCATGCTGTTGACCGAGTTGGCTCCCATGGCGTCGACCGTGTCTTGGATCACATCCACCACCAGCATCGGGCCTACCGGACTGTCTGCGAAGGTGCGGACTTCCAGGTCGCGGGCCCCGCCGCCCACCGCCACGATGTTCGGCGTAGCGCGATCGGCCGCCGCCAGCAGGCGTTCTGCCGACTGATGCAAGGCTTGAGCCGCCTGCTCCAGATCGTCGACCTCCAGGATTTGAATCTGGCCAATCATGTGGGGCGGGTCGGCTTCAGCCTGAAAACCTCCGGCTTCCCGCACCAGTTTGGCCATGTAGGATGCCCCGGCCACCACCGAAGGTTCTTCGATCACCATCGGAACCAGCAGCTCGCGCTCGTTCACCATGAAGTTGGTGGCGATCCCCAGCGGAAGCCCGAAGACCCCAACAACGTTTTCGATCATCGACCCGGCCTGGGCCGCACTCAGTTGACGCAGTCCGTCCATCCCAGGGACCAGCTCGCGCAAGCGCCTCAGCCGCTCTTCGCGGCTGAGGTTATAGAAGCCCGGGATACGTGAGGTCATTGTCTTGCTGTGCATACTGCGGTCGGCCCGGACGCGAACCCTCGCCTGAACGGCGAGGTCGGCAGATGAGCGGCGTACGGAGTGCACTTATACGCGACCGAAGCTCCCAAAAACTATCAACTTTCGCTCCATCTAGTAAAATCCCCGGTGCGGATGATGCGCAGCTCATGAACCACATTGATCAAATGCAAGCGCTACACCGGGCATCGCTGAGCCTGTTTTCCGACCTCTCTCTGGACGGGATCTTGACCCGCATTGTCCGGGCGGCAAAGGAGCTGGCCAGCGCGAAGTACGCCGCGTTGGGCGTGCCGGATGACAAGGGCGGAATGGCGCGCTTCATCTCCGAGGGTCTCTCAGAAGAGGAGCGCGCCCGCATCGGTGATCCACCCCAAGGATCCGGTCTGCTGGGCGAGATGCTGCGAACCGAATCGAGCCTCCGGCTGGCCGATCTCTCTCAGCATCCGAGTGCGATCGGCTTCCCGGACGGTCATCCCAAGATGACCTCCTTCCTTGGAGTGCCGATCATCGGCTTCGGTCGTCCTCTGGGCCAAATCTATCTGACCGAGCGGCAAGGCGCCGATGAGTTCAGCGAGGCGGACCAGCAGCTGGTGGAGATGCTGGTGCCTTACGCGGCCTCCGCGATTGAGGTTGCACGACTGAATCAGCAGGCCCGTAGGCTGGCGGTGCTAGAAGAACGCCAACGAATCGGCATGGATCTACACGATGGGATCATTCAGTCCATCTATGCGGTTGGCTTGTCGCTCGATTACGTGAAGCATTTATTCGGCGATGATAACCATCGTGCCGAAGCACGGATCAACGAAGCGATCAGTGGCCTGAACTCGGTGATCCGGGATCTGCGCTCCTACATTCTGGATCTGCAGCCCACCCGAATCTCGGAAGATGGATTGAGTCCGGCGTTGGCCAAGCTGGGCAAGGAGTTCAAAGCCAACACGTTGATGGAGCTGGATTTGCAGCTGGAGTCGGGGATCGCGGAAGAGGTCACTCGTGATTCGGCGATGGTGGTCTTTCACATTGCCCGCGAAGCGCTGGCAAATGTTGCCAAGCACGCCCATGCGACCCGAACCTGGCTCAGCCTGCGCCAGGTGGGCGATGAGATCCTGCTGCAAGTGATCGACAATGGCCGCGGCTTCGACTTTGCGGGAACCGACTCACACATCGGGCATGGCCTGTCCAATATGCAGGACCGGGCTGCAACGGTTGGAGGCGAAGTCAACGTGGTTACCAAACCGAACGACGGCACCACCATCACTTTGCGCATCCCGGCCGACGGTACGTTCTAGTCGGATCCACCTACTGCTCGTTGACTAGTTGCAGCCTTTCTATAGGAAGTAGATCACTAGGGCCTATTGGCGCTGCTTCCTATACTGCAAGGCAATGGTCACGGTGTACATCGTCGAGCAGCACCGAGCCGTGCGCCAGGCGCTGACGGATTGGCTGGGGCAGACCGGTGAGATCCAGCTGGTTGGGAGCAGTGGCGATGGGGCGACCGCTCAGCTGGAGATCGCGCAACACAGGCCAGAAGTGGTACTGCTGGAGGTCAAGCGCGCCGACGGCCAGGGCCTCGAGCTGTTGTCGGCGTTAAACGCGCTCGAATCGCGACCGCGCATTTTGGTGCTGACATCCTACGCTTCCAACGAGGAGAAGGCGGCCGTGCTTCGAGCCGGCGCGGACGCGTACATGCTTAAGGACATCGATGGCGACGAGCTAGTGGAGCTTATCGCCGGGAGGTAGTGATCGACCTACCCAATAGCAAAAGGCGACCAACGGGTCGCCTTTTTCGTTTGGGCTCGGCTTGCTGATCAGTTTCTCAGGTATTCGGTGCGCAGAATCCAGTCCAGCCAGATGAACCCCAAGCTGCCGAAGCCCAGCATCAGCAGCAACGGCAGGTCGCCTTTGAACAGGAAATTGGTCCAAAAACGGTCGAGGTCGCTCTGGAAGGCAAAGATTGTACCGGCGGTGCCAACCAGGCCGAAACCGAGCGAAAGGATCCACAGGGCAATGCGTCGAGCTCTCATACCGTGGTCACGTGAGGACAGGCCGAATTCTAAGGCGGGCCGCGGCGATCGTCAAGCAGGAGCTCGGTGGGCCGATTGCCACCGACGGACGGTCGGTTCGGATCTGAGCCGCCTCTCCGTGCTAGCGGTCAAAGAAATGGCGCAGCGTCGCGCCGGGGCTGAGCTTCCGCATGTAGCGAGCGATGTGCTCGACTGCGAACGGGCGCGGATCGGAAACGAACCGCGTCAGTGCATTGGCGCTGGGCACGTTGCTGACCGCCAGCAGCTCCAGCAAGCTGCTGGTCACCGGCGGCGACGGGAGGCTCAGCTCCATCAGCTTCACCACCAGACGCAGCAGCGGCATGGGGAAGCGCACCATGATCCGTCGCGCTCCCACCGCTTGCAATGTGCGTCGCTCGATCTGCTCGAGCGTGAGCACCTCAGGGCCGCCCAGCTCGAACTCTTCACCAATGGTCGAGCGATCCTCCAACGACTGGACCATTGCGCTCACCGCGTCCTCCACCCACACCGGTTGAAAGGTGGCATGCTCATCCCCGACGATGGGGTAGATGATCGGTGAGAAGGGAACCAGGCGGGCAAAGGTATTGGCGAACTCATCCTCCGGTCCCCAAATGACCGACGGCCGGAAGGCGGTCCAATCTAACTCCGAGGCTGCTACCGCTGCTTGGGCGGCGCCTTTGGAGGCTAGAAAACGATAAGGGATTTCTGGATCGGCGCCCAATTGGGAGAGGTTGACGAAGCGGCGAACCCCGGCCGTTCGGGCCGCCTCGAGCACATTCAGCGTGCCCTGGTAGTTAATCTCTTCGTAGCTGCCGCGGCCCTTCTCAATAGCGATCGCAACGGTGTGCACCACCGCGCTGGCTCCGGCGACTGCGGCATCCAGCGAGGCGGGTTCGGTCACGTCTCCTTCGACCTGCTCGATGCTCAAGCCGGCCAGGCGACCCTCGCGGCTGGCCCGCTGAGGATCGCGCACCAATACGCGAATCGACTTCCCCGACTCAATCAGCCGCCTGACCAGGTGGCTGCCGACGTACCCGCTTCCTCCGGTAACCAGAATCACGATCGCTGCTCGCCGTACGTCCATTGTAACGGTGGAGAGGGATTTCCCGCGCGTCACTGCCACCGTAGCGGGTCGAGCATGAGGTTGTGTAGCTTGGCTTCCGGCCAGAAAACGCAAAGGCTCCCCGAAGGGAGCCGCAGGCTACCGTGGGCGATCAGCTTTGGCTCAGAGATCCTTCATCAGGTTGCCTGGCTGCGACAGCTCCAGCCGATTTCTGCCGCCGCGCTTGGCCTCGTACAGCGCCTTGTCTGCCAGATCGATCAACTCCTGGGGGCTGGCCTGCGGAAAGACATCGCTGCACACCACTCCGGCACTGGCAGTCACCCATAGCGGCGCGCTGCCCAACATCACGTGTTGTTTGGCGATTTCGCGCCGCAGCCGCTCTCCAAGCATTACGGTCTCGTCCAGATTGCAGCGGGGGTGCACCGAGAGGTACTCATCGCCACCGTAGCGGCCGGTCGCGTCGTAGGTGCGCACGCAGCCTCGCATCCGCTGGCCACATTCCAGGAGCACCTCGTCTCCAGCGCGGTGGCCGTGGGCATCGTTGACCTGCTTGAAATTGTCCAGGTCGATCAACACCAGCCCGACCGAGGTGCCCTCCCGCGTGGCGCGCGCCAGCTCTTTCTCCAGGATGTCAAGTATGGCGGACCGATTCCACAGACCGGTCACCGGATCGGTGGTGGCCTGCGAGTGCAGCCGATCTCGGGTGACCAGCAGTTCCTCCTGCATCTCCAGGATTCGCTGCCCGGCTTCGATGCGAGCCTGCAGCTCGTGGGCGCGGAACGGTTTGACGATGTAGTCGTCCGCGCCGGCCTGCAGCCCAGCTACCAATTGGCTCTCCTGATCATAGACCGTCAGAAGCAGCACATAGATATACGGTTCTTGAGCTTGCTGTCGGATACGGCGTACGAGTTCCAAACCGTCCAAGCCGGGCATCTGCCGATCGACGATCGCGATTCTGGGGGCGTCCTCCCGCTGCAAGATCTCCCAGGCGCTTTCGCCATTCTCGGCTTTTGCAACCTCATAGCCCCAGTCGTTGAGCACATTGGCCAGGTGTTCAAGCGTGCTGGGGTGATCGTCTGCAACCAGGATGCGTTTCGGGTTCATGCCTAGGATGCCGGACGCGTCCGCACACAACGCGACACGACGGCGTGACCTGCGGGCTGCCTTCATTCTATGCTCAGAGATCAGGGAGCTACTTTACAGAGAGCTTACGAC
>CAZJUE010000139.1:0-7626 GCA_964549025.1 uncultured Anaerolineaceae bacterium
TTCAGTTTATTTTGGGCTGTGGGCCTGTTCCATGCCTTGCTCGTGTGGCAAGCGGATCGCATTACGCTCGGCCAGGTTGTGGCGTACGTGGGATTGTTCGGTGGATTACGTTTCCCTACCTTCATCTCGCTGTTCTCGTTTGACCTGGTGCAGCTCGGCCTGGCCGGCGCACGGCGCATCCTGCAGATGATCAACGCCAAGACGGAGCTGGACGAAAATCTCGGCGGCGTAGCTCAGCCGATGCGCGGAGAGGTCAGATTCGACAGAGTGAGCTTCGGCTACAACGGCACACTGGTGCTGAAGGACATCAGCTTCACCGCCCAAGCCGGCGAAACCGTCGCCATCGTGGGGCAGACCGGCTCCGGCAAGAGCAGCCTGACTCAACTGATCAATCGCATCTACGACACCGATCACGGCACCGTGGAAGTGGACGGGATCGACGTGCGCCGTTGGAGTCTTGAATCGCTGCGCTCGCAGATCGCCACCATCGAGCAAGACATCTTCCTGTTCTCCGGTCCAATCCGCGACAACATCGCTTTCGCCGACGAAACCGCTACCGACCAGGCCGTACAGCGGGCCGCACGCGAAGCGCAGGCCGAGGAGTTCATTAGCTCGTTCGATGACGGCTACCAGACCGAGATCGGCGAGCGCGGGGTGACTCTCTCCGGCGGGCAGCGCCAGCGAGTGGCGATCGCCCGCGCCTTCTTGAGCGACCCGCGCATCCTGATCCTGGACGACAGCACCAGCGCCATCGACAGCGCCACCGAAGATCAGATCCAGCAAGCCATGCGGCGCATCAGCCAACAGCGCACGACCTTCTTGATCACCCACCGGCTGAGCCAGATCCGCTGGGCCGATCGCATTCTGGTGCTCCGCCGCGGTGAGCTGGTCGCTCAAGGCACCCACGATGAGCTGATGCAAAGCAGCCTGGATTACCGGCGGATCTTCGCTCGATTCGGCGACGGGACTGGTAGAGATGGCGGCTCCGGCGGACAGGAGGGGCCGGGCGGAGCCGGCTCGGAGGACGGCGACGGGCACGCCGGCGGTCAGGACGTTCCGGGCGACGAGCGCACCGACGGCCAGGATGCGCCGGGCACCGACGCAGGACGCAAATACGGAGCATAGCGGACGATGGGATTCATCTTGGACGGCCTGGAAACTGAATCCTACGATCGCGAGTACCGCGATCGGGAGTTGGTCCGCAGGATCCTGGCCTACTTCATGGT
The DNA here is from genome assembly GCA_964549025.1 of uncultured Anaerolineaceae bacterium. Taxonomy (GTDB): domain Bacteria; phylum Chloroflexota; class Anaerolineae; order Anaerolineales; family E44-bin32; genus JADFRG01. The sequence continues at coordinate 1,227 of CAZJUE010000139.1, forward strand.
GCACGGCCGCAAGATTGGTTTGGTGGTGCTGGCACTGCTGGTCAGCTCCGCTGCTGGAGCAGCGGGGCCCATTGCCATCTCACAAGCCCTTGACGCCGTTGGGCTGGATCCATCGGCGCGCACCATCGCCATCGGCGGAGCGGTGCTGCTGGGTTTTGGTGGCCTGGCATGGGTGGCCAATTTCGTCCGCCAGTGGGTCTCGGCGCGGGTAATTGGCGATGTTGTGCTCCAGCTTCGGGAGGATGTGCTGGAGGCCACCATCCGGCATGATATGAGCTTCTACGATCAGCACCCTTCCGGCAAGATCGTCAGCCGGGCGACCTCCGACACCCAGGACTTCTCCGATACGGTGTCGCTGGTGGTTAACCTGATCAGTCAGGTGCTGCTGGTCGCGATCCTGGCGGTCTGGCTACTGACCGTGAATCGGCCATTGACGCTGCTGTTGATCGCCATGGCTCCGCTGGCTGGCGGCCTGGCGTTGGCCTTCCGCCGTTACGCGCGTACGGTCACCCAGCACGCCCGGCGGGTAACCGCCAAGATCAACGCCCAAATTCAGGAGTCGATTAGCGGCATCGGCGTAGCCAAGGCGTTCCGCAAGGAGCGCTCCATTTACGACACCTTCGAGCGCAACAACCGACAGGCCTACCAGGTGGGCTTGCGTCGCGGACTAACGCTGGTCTCGATCTTCCCGGCGATCGGCATCTCAACCGGAGCAGGCATGGCGCTGCTGGTTTTCGCTGGAGGCCTATCGGTTCAAGATCAATTGCTCACCCCCGGGGATTGGTATCTGTTTATCCAGGCGGTGTTCTTCGTCTGGTGGCCGATGACCGGCATCGCCTCCTTCTGGAGTCAGTTTCAAGATGGGCTGTCGGCTGCCGAACGGGTGTTTGCGCTGATCGACGCTGAGCCGAACGTGCGCCAGACCGACGACCGGCCGGTGCCGTCGGTGCGCGGTGCGATCGAGTTCAAGCGGCTCAAGTTTGGCTACACGCAGTCAGAGGTAGTGCTGCCGGAGTTCTCGCTGGCGATCGAGCCCGGCGAATCACTGGCGCTGGTGGGGCACACCGGCGCCGGCAAGAGCAGCATCGCCAAGCTGATCGCCCGATTCTATGAATACCAGGATGGCGAGCTGCTGATCGACGGACGGAACATCCGTGCGCTCGACCTGGACCAATACCGTCGGCACCTAGGCATCGTGCCTCAGGATCCGTTCCTATTCGCCCGCTCAGTCGGTGAGAACATCCGATTCAGCCGGCCGGAGGCAACCGAAGAGCAGGTGCTGCAAGCCGCCGAGCACATCAGCAGGGGCGAGTGGCTGCAGGACCTACCCGAAGGTCTGGATACCGATGCCGGCGAGCGCGGCGCCAACCTTTCGATGGGGCAGCGCCAGCTGGTGGCGCTGGCCCGGGTGCTGCTCAAAGACCCGGCAATCCTGATCCTGGACGAGGCCACCGCCAGCGTCGATCCGTTCACTGAAATCCAGATTCAGGAGGGGCTGAGCCGGATCCTGGAGGGACGGACTTCCGTGGTGATCGCCCACCGGCTGTGGACGGTGCAGAACGCCGACCGGATCATCGTGCTCGACCATGGGCGCATCCTGGCCGAGGGCACCCACTCGCAGTTGATGGCACAGGGCGGGCATTACGCCATGCTGTACGATACCTACTTCCGGCATCAATCCATCGAATACCTGGAGCGAATCGGAGAAACCGCTAAACCTTCGTAGGGCGGGATTGCAGCGATGAACTTCATCGGAGGATCGACCAGGCCAAACCTGATGAGATTGGCGAAGTTCAGACCGCCATCTCGACGCTGCAGATGGAACCCGACGCGCTGACAAGCCAAACGTCTTAGAGACGGCGTCAGTAATCGGAAGAGGATAGGATGAGAAATTCAATGATGAACTCGCTCGGCGTGGTTGGCGCCGCGCTTCTTGGGCTCGCCGCGTGCGTTGCGTCGGGCAACCTTCGAACGGATCCACTGGAAGGTACCAGCTGGCAGTTGGTAGCGATTGAAGGCCAATCGCCGGTGGCGGATGCGGGAGCCTCCTTCGACGGCGAAATCGTCGGTGGCTCCACCGGCTGCAACGATTACGGCGCGTCGTACCAGGTAGATGGCAACCAGATCGAGATCGGCGAGATCGCGTTGACTGAGATGGCTTGTATCGAACCCGAGGGTGCGATGGACCAGGAGCGGCGCTTCGTCGAATTGCTGAGTGCTGTCGATGGCTATCGGCTTGAGGACGAAAGCCTTCGGCTGCTGCGAGCGGATCGCGAAGTGCTGATCTTTGAATTACAGGGGTGAGCCTGGAACGGGGCTCGATTATTGCGAGCTCAGGTTCCCGCGATCGTTCATCGCTCTCCTCAAACGATTTGAGCGCTGGAGTACTTGGAACAATTCGGACCGACGGCCCACTTCGACAGGTAAACTTCCAAAAGAGTGAGTCAGTGCCGCTCGGCTAGCAGCTGTTCCACCAGTCGCTCGTGACTCAGCAGCCGCCTCGCCGGGAGCAGGCCGGCCAAGCCTCCGATGATCGGAGCAGCCGCCCAGCCTAGCAGCCCCACTTGCAAGGCAGGCCGCAAGATCCGTTGCGCTTCTGCCCAATGGTCCAGATCGAGCAAACCCCAACTCGCTCCGCCATAGACCGTGGCCACCACGACCGTCACCCCGGCCCCGATTAGGACGCCCAGGCCGCCTCCCAGCGCGGCGATCAGCGCCGACTCGCCGGCGACTGCAGCGTAAAGCTGCCGGCGGGTCGCACCAACCGCTCGCAACAGCCCAAACTCACTCCGGCACTCGACCACTCCAGCCGCAACGGTATTCACCACCCCCAGCGCGGCTGCGAACACTGCCAACACCGCCATGCCGTTGAGCACTTTAGGCACCTGATCCAATATGTCCAATTGGACGCCAGTCATGGCTTGCATGGAGATGACTGCAAGCCCACGTGCCTCGGCCAGCCCGGCAAGATCCTGGTTCAGCTGTTCGAGATCTGCACCGGGCTGTGGCCGGACCATCAGCGTATAGGGTCGTTCGGCGTCCAGTTCACGCCGATCCGTCGTGCCCACGATCGATGCTGCACCGAAAGCGGCTCCCACTCCGGCCAAGGTGCAAGGCACCGGTCCGTTCGGCCCGCTCAGATCGACAGTCTCCCCAATGGGCGCGCCCAGTTGCTGGGCTACGGTCGGCATCACCAGGACGCCACATCCGCTTTTCATCCGCTCGACGGCACGGCCCCAGTCGCCCTGGTTGAAGCTAAACAACCAGTTCCCGCCGAGCAACGCGTCGGCGGGGTCCATCACGAAGCTGAAGTAGCTGTCGCCGAAATAGGACAGCTCGGGGATGATCGCAAAGCCGAAATCCAACACATCCGCTTGGGCACCGACCACGTCGCGCAAAGCTGCCACATCGGAACGATCCAAGGTCAGGTTTTGAACTTGCCCGTAAGCCGCCATGCCTCCAAGCGGATCAAAAGCTGCGACGGACCAGGCGTTCATCGCGGCCGCCTGTTCGAGTTTGGGCCCCATCAGGGAACCGCCGGTGAATCGCGTGAAGCCCACCACTGAGACCACCAATGCCAGCGCAACCGCCAGCGAGGCCACCGTCAGCCAAACCCGCCGATGACCGCGGCGGAGATTGTCGGCGACCAGCAATCCGCTGGCGCCAAGCAGCGATTGAAGCGGGCGGCGGAGTGTCCGGCCCGTCAGCGCGGCAAGCTCGGGCACCATCAACAACCCGATCCCCAGCCAAACGGCCGCGAATAGCAGCGCGATTCGTAGGTCCCAGGGTGGCCGCAGCCATGCTGCCGGGGGAGTCAGTCGAAGGTAGATTGACATCGTTAGCATGGCAGCCAAGCCAACCGCCAGCCGAATCCCGACGGTCGGCCGAATCCCAGGTGTTTGCCGCGGTCGACGAGCAGCCAGCGGGGCAACCCGGGAGGCTTCCAGCGCAGGCGCTAGCGAAGCGCCCAGGCTGATCATCACTCCCAGCGTGACCGCCAGCACCATGGCCGGCGGAGCCGGTGGGCCGAGATCGAAGATGAACATCCCTTCGTTGGTGACCGCCCGCAGCGCGGCTATCGCCAGCGCACCCAGCGCCGGACCAGCTACTAGCCCCAAAGCCGCGCCGGCGCCGCCGGTCCAAAGCGACTCCAACAGCGCCAGTTGAAGCACCTGTTCACGAGTCATCCCCGCAGTTCGGAGGGTGGCGATTTGGATCCTGCGGCGGGCCATCGACATTCCCAGCGCATTGAAAACCACGAATCCAGCGGCCGCGCTGATGGCGATTCCCATCGCAGTCAGGTTCGACCCCAGGAGCTCGGTGAGTCCGCCCATGAGCGTGTAAACCTCCGAAGAACCCCGCATGGCGCGAATTACCGCGCTCCGCACCACGTCGGCGGCGATCACCGTAGATACCCCCATCGCCACTGCCACCGCGCTCAGCACCCAAAGCAGCCTGGACCTGGCGAAATCCCGCCAGGCCAGCTGAATCAGAATCACGCTTAAAGCTCCAATTCGGCCATGGCGTCGGTGATCGCTTGCACCCGATCGTGCACGCCAAACAGTGGCAGTTGGTGTACCAGTGCACCGTCACGCAGGAACACAATACGGTCGGCGTAGGAGGCAGCCAGCGGATCGTGGGTCACGATCACAATGGTCTGACTGCGCTCATCGCAGGCACGACGCAGCAGTGTGAGCATTTCGAGGCCGGAGCGGCGGTCGAGGTTGCCGGTGGGTTCATCGGCAAGTATGACGGCCGGCTTGGTGATCAGTGCTCGCGCCAGCGCCAACCGCTGCTGCTGGCCGCCCGACAATTGATCCGGCCGGTGATCGGCCCGATCGGCTAAGCCGACCAGGTCAAGCAGCTCGCTGACTTCGTTTGCGGACTGCTGCGAATCGCGGCCATCCAGCAGCAGCGGCAGGGCAATGTTCTCGGCCGCGCTCAGCGTCGGCAGTAAATTGAAGAACTGGAAGACAAAGCCGATTTGCCGTCTGCGCAGCAGCGTCAGCTCGGTGTCATTGAGCGCCGCCAGCCGTCGGCCTGCCAGCGTGACCGTGCCTGCGCTGCCATGGTCCAATCCGCCGAGTAGGTGAAGCAAGGTAGATTTGCCGGAACCGGAGGGACCCATGATTGCGACAAACTCACCCGCCTCGACCACGAAATCAACCCCGCGCAGCGCCTCGATCTCACGCTCACCCATTGCGTAGCGTTTCTCGAGGCCTGCCGCTTCCACAATCATTCCCATGCCGCCTCCCGCTGCCAAGTCGAGGCGCCGAGTGTAGTACGATAAAACGCTTCGCGCCGGAGCATGCTTTGGGTGGGGGTCGACCGCGAAGTTGGACGGTTCGATGCGGATCGGCGCGAGGATATGGACCAGTTGGTTGGTAGCGGCGATTGGGCTGTACCTGGCCGGCTGCGCCTCGCCAGAGCCAACCGTATTGCGGCTGGCCACGACTACCAGCACCTACGACTCTGGACTGCTCAACGCCATCCTGCCGACGTTTGAACGTGAGCACAGCGTGAGGGTGGATGTGGTGGCGGTTGGTACCGGGCAGGCGATCACCCTGGGGCAGAGCGGCGACGCCGACGTGGTCCTGGTGCATAGCCGCTCTCGGGAGGATGTGTTCGTTGCCGAAGGCTACGGCACCGCCCGCTTTGATGTCATGTACAACGATTTCGTGGTGGTCGGACCGGCGAACGATCCGGCCGGAGTGGCCAGGCTGACAGACGCGGCTAGGGCCTTCGCGGCGATCGAGGCATCCGGTGCGTCGTTCGCCTCCCGCGGCGACGACTCCGGCACCCACTCTAAGGAACTCTCGATTTGGCGGGCCGCCGGAATCGAGCCATCGGCGGACATGGAGTGGTATTTCTCGCTCGGGCAGGGCATGGGTGAGACCCTGCAGTTCGCCGACGAACAGCGCGCTTATGCGCTGACCGATCGCGGCACCTACCTGGCCCAGCGCAACAACCTGTCGGAGCTGGTGATCGTGCTGGGCGGGGATTCGATCGACAGTAACCCGGACGACCGATTGTACAACCCCTATGGGGTGATTCCGGTTAGCCCGGAGCGACACCCCGAAATCGCGGCAGAATTGGCGCAGGAGTTCGTCGAGTGGTTGACTTCGCGTGAAACCCAGGAGTTGATTGCCCGCTACGGCATGGAACAATTCGGCCAGCCGCTCTTCTATCCCAACTCAGAGGCCTATCTCCAGGCAAACCCCTAGTGCAGGTCGAGCTGCAACCTACCTTCGCTGACCTGCTGGAAATCATTGGCCTGACCATCCAGGTGACCGGCACTGCGCTGGTTGCCAGCGCACTGATCGGCATCCCGGCCGGAGCAGTGATGGCGCTGGCCCGTTTTCCGGCGCGGCGACTGCTGGTGGCAATCGTGTACACCGGC
>CAZJUE010000140.1:0-7598 GCA_964549025.1 uncultured Anaerolineaceae bacterium
CTAATCGACATAATCACCTTGCTATAATGCCTCTGTCGGGATAGATTCCTGCCTGCCGTGTCCAGGCAAGCCTCCCGCCAACCCCCTCAGACCAGTTCAAACCAGGTCAGTCGGCATCTAGCCGTGACTTTGGGGGTCGCGGCGGTGGTGGCGACTGTGTTGACGGCCTGGACCCCGGCCAGCCTCGACCCGGGCGGTATGGTCGAAAGCCTGATGGCGGCGCTGGCGGGTGCGGAGCAGGCGGAGTTGAGTGAACCAGAGGCGACCGTGCCGGTAGGACCATTGCCGGTCGGCATCGTGGCCGGACACTCTGGATTGCATCCCGATAGCGGGCTCGAGGATCCGGGCGCCACCTGCAGCGATGACCTAACTGAGCTGCAGGTCAACAGCAAAATCGCCAGCCTGGCGGTCCAGGGACTGCAGGCGGCCGGGGTAGAGACGCTGTTGCTGGAGGAATGGGACGAGCGCTTGGAAGGCTTCCGCGGGGCGGCATTGGTTTCGATCCACGCCGACTCGTGTGCGCCGATCAACAATCTGGCCACCGGCTATAAGGTTTCGGCGGCGGTTGAGTCGCTGGTGCCGGACCGGACGCAAAGGTTGGTGGCTTGCATGGCGGACCGCTATGGCAGGATGACGGGGTTGCGTTTTCACCCTAACAGCGTGACGCTGGATATGACCGAATACCATACTTTTTTCGAGATCCACAGCGGAACTCCAGCGGCGATTGTCGAGGTCGGATTCATGTACCTGGATCGGGACTTCCTGACCCAACAGCCGGAGGTTGCCGCGCGGGGCATCGTGGAGGGCCTGCTGTGCTACGTCAATAACGAGCCTGCGACGCTTCCGCTCGGAAATAACCCTTGAGCGAAGCGAAATGCCTAACGTATTGAGCACAGCCAACTCCCGGCGCCAACAGGCCGCCCAGGCACTGGAAGCGGCCCGTTCCGCCCTCGGTCGTGGCGATAAAAACTTCGCCCGCCGACCCGCGCGCCGAGCTCCAACGCTGAATCCTCAGTCCGAGCAGGCTTGGCTGTACCTCGCTGCGGCATCCGAACCCAAGGCCGGGCTGGCCTACCTGGCGCGGGCGCTCGAGATCAACCCGCGCAGCAAACCAGCCCGTGAGGCCATTCGGTGGATGGTGCGGCGCTTGCCTCCCCAGGACCGGAAGGCGGCGCTGCGCGACGCCGATCTGCCGCCGATCAGGCCGCTGCCACTGGAGGCCCTGAGCCCGCGGCGCCTGTTTTCCATGCGGATCGCCTTGCCGGCGGTCGCGATGGCGGCCGGCATCGGAGCATGGCTCGGAGGTCAGCCAGCGGATGCGCGTGAGCCACACACCGGCGCCGATCCGGTGGCCAAGGCCAGCATGACGCCCACGCCGACCAACACACCGACGCCCACACCGACACCGACCAACACTCCCACACCCACGCCGACCTTTACCCCGACACCAACCTTTACGCCCACGGATCGGCCGGCGGTCTCCTGGGACTACTCCACCGACCCGTCCGAGCTGGCAGATCTGGAGCGCTGGATCGACGTTGATTTGATCGCCCAGCGGGTGACGGCTTATGAAGGCGACAGCGAGGTCCGCAGCTTCGTGGTCTCGACCGGCACCGCCTACTACCCGACGGTGAGCGGGCAATTCAAGATCTATGTCAAGTACGAGGCTGCGCCGATGTCGGGACCCGGCTACTACCTGCCTGGCGTGCCGTGGATTATGTACTTCTACAAGGGCTACGCGTTGCACGGGACTTACTGGCACAGCAATTTCGGCACGCCGATGAGCCACGGCTGTGTCAACCTGGCTACGCCGGATGCCGAATGGCTATATAATTTCGCCTCCGTCGGGACCCTGGTAAACGTACATCCGTAGCTTCCCTGCGGGGCATTCCACCCCTGCGGGGCGCGAGCGGTCCGCTTCTTGCAAAAACGTCTAAGGAAAGGGGAAGTCCTCGGGACGTATGCCGGAAGGATTCGAACTCTCCGATTCGCTTACGCGGCGCGAGTTTTTGCGCCTCTCAAGCACCAGTCTGCTATCGTTGGGCTTGCCGGTCCATTGGTTCCGGCCGAATGCCCAGGCCGATCCCGGCACGCTCGGCCGGGTCCTTGACGCGACCGCCGAGATCCACTCACGCCCGTCCTTTGCCAGCGACAAGCGAAAAACCCTGTGGCGCGACGAGGTCTTCGAGGTGGTGGCGGCCTGGGTCGGCGATCCGGCCCCGGAGCACAATCGGGTCTGGTACGAGGTCGAGGGCCAGGGATTCGTTCACTCCTCAGCGATCCAGCCGGTTCGACAGGACTTCAACCAACCACTTGAAGAGGTCCCTCAGGAAGGGCTCCTCACCGAGGTCACCGTTCCCTACATCGACGCTCGCTGGCGCCCGCGCGAGGACGCCGAACTGGCCTACCGCTTGTACTATGGGGCGACTTTTTGGATCACCGGAGTTAGCCAGGATGTAGGACTGCAGAAATGGTATCGGATCTTGGACGACAAATACGCCTACGCCTACTACGCCCCGGCGACGGCTTTCCGTCCGATCCCGAATGCGGAGTTGATTCCCCTGTCCTACAAAGTGCCCAACCGCGAGAAACGGATCGAAGTCGATCTGGCCAATCAGTGGGTGCACTGCTATGAGGCCGGTAGCCAGGTCTTTTCAACGAAGGTTTCCACCGGCCGCAAGTTCGGCGAATCGTTCTATTGGACGCCGGAGGGCAACTTCGAGACCTTCCGCAAGCGTCCCTCGCGGCACATGTCCAATGGAAATCTGGCCAGCGGTTATGATGTCCCCGGGGTACCGTGGGTCTCATACTTTAACGAACACGGGGTGTCGTTCCACGGAACCTACTGGCACAACGACTTCGGATACCCTCGCAGCCACGGTTGCGTCAACATGACCATGGAAGCTTCCAAGTGGCTCTACCGCTGGACTCGCCCGATCGTGCCCCACCGTGAGCAGGAAGTCTGGAAGAGTCACGGCACCGCGGTGCGAGTGAGCTTCTGACCACTGTTTGGATGGCCAAACAAGCGCTGTTTTCAGGACTCGTGACCGATGAGTCGGGCGGGCCGGTTGATGTCGCCTACATTGGGGGTGAGTCGTTTTACGTGGTAGACGACGATGGATTCAAGCGGCACGTCGAGAGCGAGTTCGTCGACCGCCAGGTGCTGGAGCACTTCGCCGAATTCATCCGTGGCAACGAAGACCTGATCAGCGAGAGCACCATGCAGGCCATGGGTCAAGACGACATCTTCACCAAGGCGATCATCGACCGGTCGCTGGAAAACCTTGACCGGCAGTTCGAGCAGCTCTTGGAGAGCGGCCTGCCCGAAAACGCACGCGCCTGGATGGGAATGCTGGGGTTCCGAGTCAGCATCGATATTCACGGCCAAGTCACCGATATTCAGCAGCCAGCGGGGCCACCGGAAGACTACGACTGAGCGGTCGCTCACATAGTAGAATCGCCGCCGACGAGGGAAATCAATGTCGCTTTCCGAGTACATCCTCGATGTAGATGAGGCCGGTTTCGAGAGTCAGGTGGTGCTGCGTTCACACGAGCTGCCGGTGGTGGTGGATTTCTGGGCACCCTGGTGCTCGCCGTGTACCTATTTGAGCCCGATCTTGGAGCGCCAGGCCATCGAGGCCGGCGGGTCGTTTGTGCTGGCCAAGATCAATGTGGACGAGAGCCCCAACCTGTCGATCCGCTACGGTGTGCAAGGCATTCCGGCGGTGAAGGCTTTCCGGGAAGGGGAGGTCAAGGCTGAATTCGTCGGTGCGCAGCCCGAGTCAATGGTGCGCAAGTTTCTGGAATCGGTGGTGCCGAGCGAATCTGATCAGGCGGTCGACGAAGCGATGAGCTTGCTGGGAACCCGGCACTATCGCCAGGCGGAAGACGCCTTTCGGGATGTACTGGAGCAAGATGAGACCAACGCCGATGCGGCGCTGGGGCTGGTCGAAAGCCTGCTAATGCAGGGCGACGGCGCAGCCGCGCTGGCGGTGCTGGAGAACTTCCCACCCGGAACCGCTTGGGCCAAGGCGGAGGAGTACAAACCGCTGGCAAAGCTGATGGCTGAGGCCGACGAGACCGATCTGGCCGAAGTCGACGACCCGTTGGCAGCCAGCCTATACCAGGCGGCGCGCCTGATTGCACGCGGCAACCTGCCGGCGGCGATGGACGGACTGCTGGGAATCCTACGAGAGGACAAGCGCTATCGGGGCGGGCTGCCGAAGCAGATTTTGCTGGCGCTCTTCTCGTTGCTTGGCGACGACGATCCGCAGACTCGCAAGTACCGCGATGAGATGGCTTCGGTGCTGTTTTGATCCGACCGGGATAGCTATTTGGGGCCGGGCGCCACGCTCGGCCCCGATTTTTGTGTAAGGCGACCTATGGCTGTAATCGAGCAGAATCGGCGGTCCAACGGGGTTACGCTCAGCCGCGAGCTGGACCTGTTCACCGTGACGATGATCGGCGTCGGGGGGATGATCGGTGCCGGCATTTTTGTGTTGACCGGGATCGCGGCCGGGGTGGCCGGCCCGGCGCTGGTGCTGGTCTTCCTGCTAAACGGTCTGGTGACCTCTCTGACCGCGATGTCCTACGCTGAGCTCGGCTCGGTGTTCCCGGGCGCCGGCGGCGGCTACATCTTCATCAAGGAAGCCCTGGGAGGGAGCGCCGGCTTTCTCGCTGGATGGATGAGCTGGTTCGCGCAGGCGGTGGCCGGCAGTTTGTACGCGCTGGCGTTTGGCCGCTTTGCTGCAGAATTGATCGAGCGCACCGGGCTGCCCACCCTGGGCTTCACGGTGGAGCAGCTGTCGTTCGGATTCATGACCGCCATCATTCTGGTGTTCATTCAGATCAACTTCCGTGGGGCTTCGGAGACCGCCAAGGCCGGCAATGTGCTGACCGTCACCAAGCTGGCGATCCTGGGCCTACTGGTGACCTTCGGCGTGGCAGCGATGGCGCGAACCACTGACTGGCAGTTTCGCTTTACCGAAGGGTTCCTGCCCAACGGCGTCCTGGGCGTCTTCCTTGCCATGGGTTTCACCTTCATCGCCTTTGAGGGCTACGAGATCATCGCCCAATCGGGCGAAGAGGTGATCGATCCCAAACGCAATATCCCCCGGGCGATCTTCGCCTCGATCATTGTTGCCGTCGTTATTTACATCCTGGTCGGCACGGTTGCCATCGGAGCTACGCAGCCGCCGGAGGGGATGCGAGCCTACGAGTACCTGGGCGAGCAAGGTGAGATCGCCATTATCGAGGTGGCCGGTCAGACCTTTCCGTTCGGCATCGGCGCGCTGGTGCTCCTGCTGAGCGGGCTGGCCTCCACCACCTCGGCGTTGAACGCCACCACCTACGCCTCATCGCGGGTGTCCTTTGCGATGGGACGCGAGAACAATCTGCCCAGCTTCTTTGCCAAGGTACACCCGACCCGCCATACGCCGTATTGGGCGGTCGTGTGCACCGGGGTGCTGATGATCATCATGGCCTGGACGCTGCCGATCGAAGACGTGGCGGCCGCCGCCAGCATCATGTTCTTGCTGCTGTTCCTCCAGGTCAACCTGGCGGTGCTCTACCTGCGACGCAGCCGGCCCGAGCTGGAGCGCGGCTTCAGAGTGCCGCTGTTCCCATTGCTCCCGGTGCTGGCCATCCTCAGCAACGCGCTGCTGGCGATCAACGTATTCCAGTTCAGCTCCATCGCCTGGTATTTCGTGATCGGTTGGACCCTGATCGGTCTGCTGGCCTACTTCGGCTACTTCTCGCGCATCGAAGAAATGGAGAAGCCCAAGGAGATCCTGCATGAGGAAGTGCTGCTAAGCCACGACTTCTCAGTGCTGATCCCGGTCGAGAACAAAGAGCAGGCCCGCATCCTCGGTAAGATCGGCGCCATCATCGCCTCCGATCGCGACGGGGAGGTGCTGGCGCTACACGTGGTCAATGTTCCGCCGCAGATGACCCTGGGAGACGGGCGGCTGTTCCTCAAGGAGGGCCGTTCCTACCTGGAGGAGGCAATCCTGCAGGCCCGGGAGTACGACGTGCCAGTCCACACCATCATCCGGCTGGGTCGCAGCGTCTCTGGCGCGGTCCGCATGACCGCTGCGGAGAACGCCTCCGACCTGATGGTGCTGGGCTGGCCGGGCTACACCAACACGGCCGGCAAGCTGTTCGGCTCGGTGATCGATCCGATCGTCGACAACCCTCCCACCGATGTCGTGGTAACCCGATACCGGCGCTGGCGGCCCTTGAAGAAAATCCTGGTCCCGGTCAGCGGCGGACCTAACAGCCGTCGAGCGGCCAAGCTGGCGACCACGATGGCCAGCGCTGCTGAACCCGGCGAGGTGCTGGTGACGGTGCTGCATGTGCTGCCGGAAGGCGCAAGCCAGCGTGGAAGGATCCGCGGCCAGCGTGCGCTGGAAGACAGCACCGATGGCATCGATTACCAGCCGCTGGAGCGGCGTATGGTCGAGGGGGCCGACGTCGTACAGGCCATCCTGGATGCCAGCGAGGGATACGATCTGATCGTGATCGGGGCAACCGAAGAGCCGCTATTCCGCAACTTCCTGGTTGGTACGCTTGCCGAGCGTATCGCGCGCCAGGCCAAGGTCACGGTAATGATGGTGAAACGACGCAGCAGTCCGCTGCATTCGTTCGTGCGGCAGACGCTGCTGGAGCCGACCCAACCGAAGCCGGTCGATGTAGCCGAGTAGCTCAGCCGGCAGGCTGCCGGCCTATTCGATCGAATCAAAAAGCGGGGCGCCTCAACCAGGCGCCCCGCTTCGCATGCTGATCAGAGCTGGCTACTGGTCTCCCGGTTCTCCACCCGCGCTGGCGCTGCCGGTCAACACCAGGGTGCCCCAGGTGGTCGGGTTGGTGAGGGTGCGGGTTCCGACAGTCGATATCAGCGACTGCTGCACCGGCGCACCTGCCAGATCGTTGTCCGAGACCGACAGCGTGAAGCCGAATCGATCACCGGAGCTGGGGGTCACGCCGAACACGGTCCACGGGATACGGGCCTCGACAATGTACCCGTCGTCGGTCTTGACCGCATCCAGCGTGATGCCGTTGAGCACTCCCTGTCTTCCGATGGGGTACCAGCGCCAGGCGGAGCTGCCCAAGCTGCCGAAATTGCCCGGCGACAGCCCGATCTGGTAGTCATCGCCGGTCAATGAGTTCGAGAAGTAATCGCCTTCCAAATCGCGATCCAACTGCATCTCCACGATGTCACCCTTGTACATCTGGCTTCCAGCGGACACCTGCACAAAGCTGTTGTCCGTGACTTCCACGCCGATGTACAGCGCGTCGCTCGTCCAGCCGATATGGTAGGAAGCCGAGGCATCGCTCGCTCCGCTCCAGTTGCTGGCGCCGAATACTACCGAGTTGAGGTTGCGGGAGCTGGAACTCCAGTCGCTGAGGTCGCCGTCGATGGTCGGCACGCTGCTGAGCGCCTCGGCCTCTATCGGCCGTCCGTTTGGTCGGGTGTCCACCGTACCCGGTGCCAGCGTGACGGTCGGCTCTTCGGTGGACTCACCTGGCTGGTCGGTGGTGCCGTTCTCCGGCGTGCTGGTGGCGCTTACCTGAAGTGTCGAGGTGTCGGCGATTAGCGC
>CAZJUE010000141.1:0-7579 GCA_964549025.1 uncultured Anaerolineaceae bacterium
AGGTCCTCCTCGTTGGTCTCGGCGGGAAGTCGGGTTCCGACCACCCGACCGCGGTGGATCACCGTAATCCGGTCAGCGATCTCCAGTACCTCGTAAAGCTTGTGGCTGATAAAGATGACGCTGTGGCCTGCTTCCGCCAGGCGGCGGAACACGGCGAAGATCTCGACGGTTTCCTGCGGGGTCAGCACCGCAGTGGGTTCGTCCAGCACTAAGATCCGGGTCTCCCGATACAGCGCCCTGAGGATCTCGACCCGCTGCTGCCATCCGACCGGAAGCGAGTCAATTCGGGCGTCCGGGTCAACCTCAAATCCAAAGCGCTGGCCCAACTCAACGATCCGCTTTCGGGCCTCCCGGCGATCCAGGAAGATCGGATTGGCCATGGTTTCGGCGCCGAGCAAGATGTTCTCGGCGACGGTGAACACCGGCACCAGCATGAAGTGCTGGTGCACCATGCTGATGCCGCGCGAGATGGCATCCGCTGGATCGGCAATGGCCACCGGCTCGCCATCGATTAAGATTTCGCCTTCGTCCGGGCGCGCCAAGCCGTAGAGCACGTTCATCAACGTGGTCTTGCCCGCGCCGTTCTCGCCGAGCAGCGCGTGGATTTCCCCGGCCTTTACGTCCAGGTCGATATGATCGTTGGCTACAACCCCTGGGTAGCGTTTGGTGATCCCGCGCATCTGAAGCCGCGGGGGTTGGGCTTCGACGCCGGTCATGAGATCCAGTGTCTCAAATAATGGCAAGCAGTCGGAGGCGGCCGGTGGCACTGGCCGCCTCCGCTATTTCGTTCAGACGGGTAAGCAGCTATTGACGAGGTGGTGTTAGCGCCCCGTTCTGCATTCCCACGACTGCGTTTCTCAGCAGATCCTGGATCTCTTCAGTGATCAGGTCTTCAAACTCGTGAAAAGGCGAAATTCCGATGGCGCGCGGCGTGGAGGCCGCGTTGTACACAACCGTGCCCGCCTGAAATTCACCCATACCGGCGCTTTCCACAACTGCCTGGACCGTGTCAAAAAGCTTCTTTTCGGCGCTGGTCACGATGCAGCCCGCCAGGTTTGGAAGCGTTTCAACCTGGTCGACGTCGACGCCGATGCCGTAGATACCTGCGTCACATGCCGCCTCCAGCACGCCTTGTCCGGTCAGGCCGGCGACCTGGAAGAGCACATCCGCGCCCTCAGCGATGAACTGCTGAGCGATCGCCTTGCCCTTGGCCGGATCGTTGAAGCCCACGGCCGGGTTGGGGTCCGTCTCCTGGGAAAGGACGACGATGTCCGGATTCACCGACTTCGCTCCGGCTTCATAGCCGGCGATGTAGGCGACCACTGCCGGCACATTGGTGCCAGCGACGGCGCCAATCGTGCCGGTCTCCGAGATGCTGCCGGCAATAATGCCGACCAGATAACCGGCCTGCTCCTCAGCAAACACGATGCCCTGGTAGTTTGGCAGCAGCGTAGCTGCGTCACCGGCACAGGTGAAGGTCGCATCGGGGGCGCCGGTCTCATCAACGCAGATGCCCTGATCGACGCCGATGAAGATCACGTCGGGGTTTTCCGCCGCCGCGATCGTCGTGTCGGTTCCGATCAGGAAGCCGACGGTCACGACAACATCGAAGCCCTGGTCAACGAAGGTTTGGATGTTCTGTTTGTAGTCCGAGATGTCCTGGGTGACAATCACGTCCGCCGTACCGCCGAGCGCCTCGGCTGCAGCTTGCGCGCCTTCCCAAGACGCCTGGTTGAAGGACTTATCTTCCAGCTGGCCCACGTCGGTGACGACGCCCACGCGCAAGGGCTCCATCATCTCCTCGGTGGGCTCTTCCATCATCTCCTCGGTGGGTTCCTCCATCGGCTCTTCGGTCGGTGCCGCTGGGGGTGGTGCCGGCTCCTCGGTGGGCTCTTCTGCCCCACCGCATGCGCCCAGCAACAGAGCCATCACGATCAGCGCTGAAAGGATGGCGTACAGCTTCTTCATTCGTTTCTCTCCTCCATTATTGATTGTGTTCTGTTTGCGCATTTGTTGCGCGTGCAGTGCATTTTCGTCGGGAATCGTCTCAGTTTGGTTGCTCCCTTCTCCCCATCCGGGAATGGCTCATCGCGGACTGAGTTTGCGTGTTAAGTCGCGCGGAATCATACTATGAGACTCAAATGTCTGACAAAGAATCGGCCGATTTTAAGGCGTTTCAGGGGTATCCAGGCCGATGTCCAGCTCACTGTTGGCCACTGCCCGGTAGGTTTCATCCAGTAGCCGCTGCCGGCCGGGGCTGATCGCCTCGGAGTTGATGTCCGCCAGCACCAGCCCGCCGTTGTGGATCGCGTATGGCCAGGCCTGCCCAACCTCCCCTGCGGCCAGCGCCTCCAGCGCTCCGAACAGCAGCGGTTCCAACGCAAATCCCACTCTGCCGGCCAAAGATTCCGGCGGAACCCCCGGCGGTGGAGCACCGATCCACACCAGCCACACACCGGCTTCGCCCAGCGCGGCCGCCAGCGGCACTGCCTCCGCCGAGGGCGGCACGAACACCACGTCCACCCCCTGTCTCGCGTAGCCATCGACCGAAGCTTCAGCCAGGCCAAGACTCACCAGCCGACAGCGCGGGCAGCCGATCTTCAGGCCCTGCTCGTAGCCGGCCAGCAAGACGGCCTCCTGCGCCTCGCCAGTGCCGATCAGTTGCCCGACCCACTCCACCCGGGTGGTCAGCCCGGCCAGCAATCCAGCCAGGAAACCAGCCTCGCCATGGTGGGTGGCGGGCGTACCGACCGTGCTCATGCGTTCCGAGGGGGTCGCACCTTCGACCTCCACCAGCACCGCCGGGCCGCTGAGCTCGGAATCGATCGGCACTTCGAACGACACCACAATCTGCGAATCGACCTGTGGATCGCTCAGCGCGCTGGCCGCCTGCTGCGGGCTGACCAACCGAAAGCCCCAGCCGCGCTCGGCGGCCCACTCACGCAGCCGCTCACCGAACCCGGGATCGGCATCGGCGATCAGCACCAGTTCGGGCACCGGGGTGGGAGTCAGCGTAGGCGCGGGGGTTGGGATGATGGTCGGTGCAGCGGGGGTGGGTTGAGCGGTGGCAGCGCCTGAGCAGGCGACCAGCAGCAATGCAATCAGCAGCGGTGTGCAGCGCTTATGCAAAGCCATGAAAGGGGAGACTGGCGGCGATCTAGCTGGGCGGCGCGAATTCGCCGTAGTCCAGCACTTCGCGAGCGCTGGAGCCGCTTTGCGCCGGTCCGACGATCCCGGCCTCTTCCAGTTGATCGATCAGCCGGGCGGCGCGAGTGTAACCGATGCGCAGCCGGCGCTGCAGCAGCGAGATCGAGCCTCGGCGCATTTCGCGCAGCACCGCCACCGCGTCGTCGTACAGTTCGTCGCGCTCCTGTTCCTGCTCCTGCTCCGCCATCTCCTCCCACAGTGCGGCCTGCTTGAGCGGCACGCCGGCAGGGATGTTGACTGTCTGGCTGTCTTCCACACCCAGGGCGGCCTGCTTCCAGTAACCGACCAGCCCGTCCAGCTCGCTCTCCGATACGAATGAGCCCTGCATGCGCAGGGGCGCGGCCGCGTCAGCGGCCTGGTAAAGCATGTCGCCGCGCCCCAGCAACCGTTCAGCGCCTGGCTGATCGATGATCACCCGGCTATCGACCGAGGAGGCCACCGCGAAGGCGATGCGAGCCGGGAAGTTGGCCTTGATGATGCCGGTCACCACATCGACCGAGGGGCGCTGGGTGGCGATGATCAGATGAATACCAGTGGCCCGCGCCAGCTGCGCCAGCCGGGTGACCACCCGTTCGGTCTCGTCCGGCGCCATCATCATCAGATCCGCCAGCTCGTCGATCACCACCGCGATGAACGGCATCGTGTCCTGATGGATGGCTTGCATGCGGGCGTTGTAGTCGGTGATGTTGCGCACGCCTTCCTTGGAGAACTTCTTGTAACGCTCGTCCATTTGGCGCGAGACCCACTGCAGCGCCGGCACCACCCGTTCGAGTTCGGTGACCACCGGCACCAGCAAATGCGGAATGCCGTTGTAGCTGGTGAGCTCCACCCGCTTGGGGTCGATCATCAACAATCGAAGATCGTGCGGCGAATTCTGCAGCAGCAGACAGGCCACAATGGCGTTGACGCACACTGACTTGCCTGAGCCGGTGGTTCCGGCGATCAGCAGGTGCGGCATGATCGCCAGGTCGGCCGCCACCGCCGCACCGGAGACATCCTGACCCAGTCCCAGGCGCAGGTTCGAGTGAACGGACTGAAAGGCCGGTGCGCTCATCACGTCCCGCAGCGACACCAGCGCAATCTCCGGGTTCGGCACCTCAATTCCGATATAGCCTTTGCCCGGAACCGGGGCCTCCACCCGCACCGACGGCGCGGCCAGCGCCAGCGCCAGGTCGTCGTCCAGGCTGGCCACCTTGCTGACCTTGACCTTGGTACGCCGCCCGCCGCGGGTTTCAAGGAACTCGGGCTCGACCCCAAACTGGGTGATGGTCGGTCCGCGGTTGATCGCCACCACTTTGGCCGGCGCGCCGAACATACGCAGCGTATCTTCGATCAGCCTGGCCCGCTTGCGGTCGAATTCGTCGTCGGCCTTGGATTCCGAACCGACCTCCAGCAGGTTTTCGACGTTGGGCAGTTCCCAACCCTCCCGCATCGGTTGCTCTTCGACCAGCATGGTGGGTGTCAGCGAGGCTGGGGTGCGGTGGCTGGTTACTTCGGGGAGTTCGCTCGGCTCGGGCTCCGGCGCCAACTGATCGCGCAGGCGTTCAAGCCGGTCGATAGCGGCCTGCAGCTGCTCGGCCAGCGACACCTGCAGTGCGTATTTCAATCCGATTAGCAGGATGGCCAGCAGGGCGATCGCCGCCCCGGCGCCACCCAAGGCGCCCACCAGCACCGAGTGCAGCACCGACCCAAACACCCCGCCGCCGCGGCCGTCGCTGGCGATTGAGAGCCCTTCTTCGAAGCTGCTCGAGCCGGCCAGAGCGTGGAAGATGGTCAATGCCACTGCGTACAGGATCGCCAGCCCGAGCACCCGGTTGGGATCCAGTTCCGGCACGCTCCATTTGAACGAGCGCGAAAGCAGCGTAACCGCACTGGCAACCAACACGATGGGCACGGCAAACGCCCCCCAGCCGAACACCCGCCCCAGGAAACGCAGCCAGGCGGTGCCCAGCACGCCGGTGCCGGAAGAGACCGCGCTGATGGCAGTGGTCAGCCCCAACAGGAGCAGCAGCACCGCCACCAGGTCCCGCTTGCGTTCGTTGGACAACGACAGGCGTTCAGCCAAACCTAGCGATTTGCGGCTTGAGCTGCGTTTCTTGCGGGAAGTGCTCGCCGATTTGCGAGCGTTTTTGCGGGTTTTCCGCCGCGGCTTACTCGACGCGGAGCGCTTGCTGCTGCGCTTCGCCAATTTGCACCCTCCAGTGAAGCGAGCGGGAGGCATTGTACTACGCGCACGCGATTCGAGCCCCGATGCTACAATGCCCGCCGCGCCCGCGGCCGGCACTTCCCATGGCCATGGGCTGCTGAACGCAAACCGTATGCCAGAAATCCGGCTATGACCCCCATCGAACTGCTCCGCAGCCTGCACTTCTTGCGCGCGGTCGACGACGTCCGGCTGGCCGAGTTCGAGCTGGAGGCCCGCCAGTACGCCGCCGGCGATGAAATCACTCGCCAGGGATCCCGCGCCGAGGGCCTGCTGCTGCTGCAAAGCGGTAACGCCCGGGCGGTCTTCCGTGATCCAGAGGGCGGCGAAGCCGAGCTTTACAGGCTGGAAGCAGGCGACAGCTTCGGTGAGCTCGAGCTGGTGCGCGACCAGGGCTACCACGCCGCGCTGCTGGCCCTTGACGACTGCACCGTGCTGCACTGGCCGGTGGACTCGCTCGAAGCGGTGTTAAAGGAAGAGGCCAGTGCTATGCGCGGCTTCAAGTACACCGCCGAGAGCCGCCGATTGGCGCTCAGCCTGGAGTTCGACTGGCTCGGCGAGGACGAATTCGTCCACGCCCTGGCCCGCAAGGACATCAACATCCTGTTCCAGTCGCTCTCGCTGCCTGGCGTGATCATGGTCGCCGGCGGAGTCGGCGCCTGGTGGTTCTCACCCTTAGCCGGAGCGCAGGTTGGCAGCGGCCTGGCCTGGCTGTTTGGGGCCGGGGGCGTGCTCGGGCTGGCGCTTTCGATTTGGCGCTGGCTGGACTGGCGCAACGACTACTACATCGTCACCGATCGGCGGGTGGTGTGGCTCGAGAAGGTCATTGGTCTCTACGACAGCCGCCAAGAGTCGCCGCTTCATATGGTGCTCTCGGTCAGCGTCAGCACCGACCTGCTCGGACGCACGCTGGGCTACGGTGACGTGATCATCCGCACCTACACCGGGCAAATTACCTTCAAGAACGTCAATGACCCGCGCTCGATGGCGGCAATTATCGAACAGCAATGGAGCAAGGCGAAAAACGCCCGCGAGCGGGAGGACCGCGAGGTCGTCGCCGCCGCGCTGCAGCGCGGTTTGGAACCCGGCGATTCCGACGAACCCGGCCCGGAGACGAGCGCTCCACCGCGCCAGAGCCTGATCGAACCCGAAGAACAAAGCGCCCGCGCCGAAAACGGCACCGGATTGGGCCATTGGACTTTCGAGGTGCGCTTCGAAGAAAGCGGCGTGATCACCTATCGCAAGCACTGGGCAGTGCTGTTGCGTTTCATCGCCCTGCCTTCGTCGGCGATCATGCTGCTGGTGACATTGATCGGCGGGCACCTGGGCGGGCTGATCCGGATCTTCGAGCCCGGTGCGGCGACTCTGGCCTCCTTAGCGCTGCTGGTGCCGGCCGGGTTATGGTGGCTGTATCAGTATATGGACTGGGCCAATGACCTGTACCAGATCACGCCCGAGAACATCGTAGATGTGTACAAGAAGCCGCTGGCCCGCGAATTGCGCAAGCTAGCCCCACTGGAAAACGTGTTGGGCACCGAGGTCAAGCGCAAGGGCATCTTCGGCCTGCTGCTGAATTACGGCGACGTGGTGGCGCAGGTGGGCACCGCCGAATTCACCTTCGAAGGCGTGCTCGATCCTAATCGTGTGCAACAGGACATCGTGCGCGCCCAGGAGGCGTTCCTGGAGCGGCGCCGCGAGCTCGAACGCCGCGAGCGCCGCGAGGAGCTGGCGCAGTGGTTCGGCGTGTACCATGAGGAGCGCGGCGCAGAGCCGCAAGGCTCATCCGATGCGTAGTTGTTTCATCCGATATTCCCGGCGGCCCGTCAAACGGAACGCTATGCCTGTTCTCCGCCTCCCCGCCTGGCCCCGCATCCCATAGCCCATGCCGCTGCGCGAAATCGTCACCGTCCCCGCTGAAATCTTGCGCCAGAAGGCCAAGAAGGTGCCGCGGATCACACCCGAGCTGGAAACTCTAATCGACGACATGGTCGAAACGATGCGTGCGGCGCCCGGTGTGGGGCTGGCCGCCCCCCAGGTCGGGGTCGGACTGCGCATCATCGTGGTCGAATGGGGAGAGCCACCGGACGACCCGGAAGATGAACCCAAACCGAAGAAACTATACGCAGTGGTGAATCCGGAGATCGCCCGGCACAATACGGAAACCGAATC
>CAZJUE010000142.1:0-7556 GCA_964549025.1 uncultured Anaerolineaceae bacterium
AGACCCATCGACAGGTTCAAGATGAGCGACTGGAGCAGCTGGCCGCGGCCGGCATCCACCGGGTGGGGGTCGGCGACGCTACGCTGTACGACCAGGTACTAGATTGGGCGGTTTGGCTCGGTCTGATTCCTGAGAGGTTCGGCGGTTTCCAAGGCCTGGGGCGCTATTTCGCCATGGCCCGGGGAGCAGACGGGATTCCGGCACTGGAGCTTACCAAGTGGTACGACACCAACTATCACTACCTGGTGCCGGAGGTGGAGGCCGAGCCAACGGCCCCTGCAGACTTCACCGACTTCTATAAGCAACTCCAGCTGGCGCACAAGGTGCTCAAAGAGCGGGCGGTGCCGATCGTGCTCGGGCCGATCACCTTGCTCAGTTTGAGCCGGCTCGCTGGCTCGATCGAGCAGCCGCTGGAGGCGCTCCTGCCGCGCTACCTTGAATTGATGGTGGCCCTGAAGCACCAGGGCTTTCAAGAGGTGCAGCTGCACGAGCCGCGCTTAGTGCTGGACGACGCAACTGGACTGCAGCCGCTGTACCAACGTGCCGTCGAGCAGCTGGCGGCAGCCGGCCCGGACCTGAACCTGGTGACTTACTTCGACGACCTGGGCGAGGCTTATCCGTGGGTGGTTGAGCTGCCGGTGGCTGCGCTCTCGCTGGATTTCACCCGCGGCGACAACCTCCGATTGATCACTGAGCACGGCTTCCCAGCGGACAAGCAGCTAGGGGTGGGGCTGATCGACGGGCGGACGGTGTGGCGGATGCGCCCCGAGAGGGTAGCTGCCGTACTCGAGCGGTTGACTGAGGCCGGCGAACTGCGCGCCGGGGCTTCCAGCTCGCTGCAGTTCGTACCGTATTCCACCGTCGGCGAAGATCACCTTCCGCCGGCAGTGCGCGGGGTGATGTCCTTCGCCCAGGAGAAGCTGGCCGAGATCGCCGCGCTGGGCGGCGCCGACGGTGCCGAGGCGACGCTGGACGAGGCGAAGCAAGCCTGGAAAACGTTTGCTGCCTTCGCCGAGGGCGAACCGGAAGTCCGGCAGCGAGTGGAGCAGCTGCGCTCAAATTCATTTGCCCGCAGCACTCCCTACGACCAACGCCGAGCCAAGCAGATCAAGCTGCCAAGCTTCCCGATGACCACCATCGGCTCTTTCCCCCAAACCACCGCGGTGCGTAGGCTGCGCGGCCAATTCAAGCGCGGCGAGATCGACCAGCAGCAGTACCAGGCCGGCATCGACGCTTGGATCGCCTACACCATCGGTGCCCAGGAGGCGCTGGGCTTGGACGTGCTGGTGCATGGCGAATTCGAACGCTCCGATATGGTTGAGTTCTTCGCCGAAAAGATGAGCGGCTTCGCCTTCACCCAGAGCGGCTGGGTGCAGAGCTACGGCAACCGCTACGTTCGCCCGCCGATCATCTGGGGCGACGTACGACGCACCGATCCGATGACGGTCCGCGAGTTCAAGGTGGCGCAGTCTTACACCCAAAAGCCGGTCAAAGGCATGCTGACCGGCCCGGTAACCATCCTGAATTGGTCGTTCGTGCGGGATGACGTACCCCGCCAGCAGGTAGCCTTTCAATTGGCGCTGGCGTTGCGCGATGAGATCGCCGATTTGGAGGCTGCCGGAGCGACGGTGGTTCAGGTCGATGAACCGGCGCTGCGCGAGGGCCTACCGCTCAAACGGCAACGCTGGGACGACTATCTGAACTGGGCAGTGGATGCCTTCCGATTAGCCACCGGCGGGGTGCAGGATCACACCCAGGTGCACACCCACATGTGTTACGCCGAGTTCAGCGACGTTTACCAGGCCATCGATCGGCTGAACGCCGACGTGATCTCGATCGAAAACGCCCGCAGCGGCGACGAAACCATTCATCAACTGGCGGACTACGGGTACGGTCGGGAGGTCGGCCCCGGGATCTACGACGTGCACAGCTCCAACATTCCCGAAGCCGCTCAGGTGCGGGGACGGCTGCTGTCGTTCGCCGAACACCTGCGGCCGGAACAGATTTGGGTTAATCCAGACTGCGGTCTGAAAACCCGCCGCTGGGATGAAGTCTTGCCAGCGCTGGGCAATGTAGCCGAGGCGGTCCGGCAGGTCCGTCAGGAAATTGGGAGTTGAGCAACTGAATTTCGTCGAGCGGCTCGAAAGCGGTCGACCGATCCTGGCCGACGGCGCCATGGGCACCGCGCTGCACGCGCGCGGCGTACCGTTCGAGAGCTGTTTTGACCAATTGAACCTCACGCAGCCAGAGCTAATCCGTGAGATCCACCGCGGCTACATAGAGGCCGGGGCCGAGATCATTGAGACCAACACTTTCGGCGCCAACCGGCACAAGTTGGCCTCACACGGTCTCGAAGATCAGGTGGTGGAGATCAATCGGGCGGCGGTCGAACTGGCCAAACAGGCGGTGGCAGAGAGCAGCCAATCGGTGCTGGTCGCCGGCAGCGTGGGCCCGCTGGGCGTGCGGCTGGCGCCCTTCGGGCGGGTCAAGCCGGAGCAGGCCCGCCAGGCCTTCGCTGAGCAGATCGGCGCGCTCGCCAAGGCCGGCGCCGATCTGATCGTGCTGGAAACCCACAGTGACCTGTATGAGCTGCGCGAAGCAATTCAGGCCGCCAAGCAGGTCAGCGACCTGCCGGTGATCGCCTCGGCGACTTTCACCCGCGACGATCGCACACTGCTGGGCGACACGCCGGCGCACGCCGCCAGGCTGATGTGGGAGGCCGGCGCCGAGGTGATCGGCGCTAATTGCTCGGGCGGGCCAGCCCAGTTGCTGCGGGTGATCAAGGCGATGCGGCGGGCGGTCCCGGAGGCCAGGCTCTCGGTGATGCCCAACGCCGGCTGGCCGGAGCAGGTCGGCGGGCGGATCATGTATCCGGCCACCGCGGATTATTTCGCTGAGCACGCTCAGGAGCTTTACCAGGCCGGAGCCAGCGTGATCGGTGGCTGCTGCGGCACTACCGACCAGCACATCGCCCACATGCGAGCGGCGCTGGATCAAGTCGAGCTCGGCCAGGCGCCGCGCCTTTCGATTGAGGAGATCGAGGAGCAGATTGAAGGCATAGAAGGAGCCCTCGGCCCAACTGAGTTCAGCAGCGGGCTGCGCTCGGGGAAGTTCACGCTGTCGGTGGAGATCGATCCACCGCGCGGCTTATCGGTCAAGAAGCTGCTGGCGGGGGCGCACCTGCTGGCTGAAGCCGGCGCCGACGTCATCAACGTGGCCGATTCCCCGATGGCCCGCCTACGGATGAGCCCCTGGGCAGTCTGCCAGCTGGTGCAAAACGAGGTCGGTTTGGAGAGCGTGCTGCATTTTCCCACCCGCGGACGCAACCTGCTGCGGGTGCAGGGCGACCTGTTGGCTGCCCATGCAACCGGCGTGCGCAATATCTTCGTGGTGATGGGCGATCCGACTGCCATCGGCGACTACCCGGAGGCGACCGACAATTACGACGTGGTGCCCTCCGGCCTGATCAAGCTGGTCAAACACAACTTCAACGTCGGGCTCGACCACCACGGCAGCGAGATCGGCGAGGCGACCTCATTCTTCGTCGGGTGTGCCTTGAACCCTTCGGCCGACCAACTCGACCGGGAGATCGGCGTGCTGCGGCGCAAGGTGGAGGCCGGTGCTGATTTCGTGCTTACGCAGCCGGTGTTCGAGCCGGCCTCGATCAACCGAGTGCTGGACGCCTACGCACAGCGCTATGGGACGCTTGCGATTCCCGTGCTGGTGGGAGTGTTGCCGCTGTACGGTATCCGACACGCGCGCTTCCTGCATAACGAGGTGCCGGGCATTCACATTCCCGAGGCGCTTCAGGAGCGGATGGCCGCTGCCGGCGAATCCGCCCCTCAAGAGGGCGTAGCAGCGGCGATCGAGATCCTCGAACAGCTCACCGGTCTGGTCCAGGGCGCCTACCTGATGCCGCCGTTCAGCCGGTATGATATGGCAGCTGAGATCATCGAGGCGGTCGGCAGCCGGGCGGTGGCGGCCAGATGAGCGATCCAAAGGAGATAAGTATGGTGGTGAGCAGTATCCCGATGGTATTGATCTACGTATCAGACGTGAAAGCCAGCGTCGAGTGGTACCAGCAAATCTTCGACTTGCCGGTCCTGTACCAGGACGACAGCTTCGCCACGCTCCAGGTTGGCGCCCAACGCCTTGCCTTACATGGCAGCTCCACCGCCGGCGAGGGCGATCGGCATTCAGGTGGCATGCCGGTGTTCGAGGTGTCCGACTATGCTGAAACCAGGGCCACGCTCGAGGATCGCGGCTGCGAATTCTATTTCGAAAACCAGACCCCCAACGCGATCTTCGCCTCCTTCACTGATCCCGATGGCAACGCGCTGCAGATCATGCAGAGCCTCAGCGCAGAGTAACCCACCCAGTCTGCCTCAGTCCGACATACAATGATGCCTTCCTAACGAGGCGCCGCAACGCGGTGCGAATGGAGCAAATCAATGAGCGAACTGGCTGAACGTGAGTTGAAGCCGCCGCGCGGCGGAGGAGTGTCGCCGCTGAAGGGGGCGGAGCTGGAGCTGATGCTGGAGAAGCTCGGTAGCGACTGGCAGGTGATCGACGAGCGCCACCTGGAGAAGCAGTACGAGTTTGCGAACTTTCAATCCGCACTGGAATTCGTCAATCGCGTCGGCGAATTGGCCGAGTCGGTAGATCACCACCCGGACCTGTGCTTTGGTTGGGGCAAAGCCAGCATCACCATTTGGACCCACAGCATCGACGGATTGTCGGAAGCCGACTTCGTATTTGCCGCCCGGGCCGATCAATTGGTCGAGGCGGCTGGTTAGGCCATCAGCAGGATAGCCCGCGGCGGGCAGCCGCGCCTCTCAGAGCGCGCCCGCTACTTCCCGCAACGCACGCCTGCGGCACCTGATTCCGTGCCGCGCGGAACTCCCCAGTTCTCTTCTGCTCAGCCAGCTTGGCGCTTGACCAGATCCGACTCAGGGTTACAATGAAATCCATGCAAACGTCACATCAGATGGTCATGCCCAGGCGGAGCGCGCCGGTGGAATGAGGCCCACCGGCAAGGCGAGGCGCGGCGGATAGCTGCTCCTCCCGGAACGCGCCCGCGCCAGCCTCGCGCTGGCGCTTTGTTTTGCGGGTGTGCAGGATACTGAGAATCTGATGCAGAAGAGAGAACGCCAATGACCGAACGAATCCACATTTCCGTCGCCTGGCCGTACGCCAACGGCGACTTGCACGTCGGGCACCTGGCCGGCGCCTACCTGCCGGCCGACATCTTCGCCCGCTACCACCGGCTCAAAGGAAACCGGGTGCTGATGGTATCCGGTTCCGACTCGCACGGCACCCCGGTAACTGTGGAGGCTGACAAGGAGGGCATTTCGCCGCGGGAGCTATTCGAGCGCTATCACCGCCGCTTCCTGGAGACCCAGCAGCAGTTGGGGATCAGCTACGACTTGTTTACCCACACCGACACCGAGAACCACCACCGGATCGCGCAGGACTTCTTCCAGCGGCTGTACGACGAGGAGTACCTTTACCTGGAAAAGCAGGAGCAGCTGTATTCGGAGAGCGAGGGACGCTTCCTGCCGGATCGCTACGTGGAGGGAATCTGTCCGATCTGTGGCTACGAGTTCGCCCGCGGCGACCAATGCGATAACTGCGGGAACTTGCTGGACGCGCTGGATCTGATCGAGCCGCGCAGTAAGACCGACGGTAGCACGCCGGTGGTGCGGGAGACCGAGCATTTCTTCCTCGACCTGGCGGCTTTCACCGACCAACTGCTGGAGTACCTGGATTCGCACGCCGATCACTGGCGGCCCAACGTATACAAGTTCGCCCGCAATTTCGTCGAGGGCGGACTGCTCGGCCGACCGGTCACCCGAGATATCGAGTGGGGCATCCCGCTGCCGTTGCCGGGTTGGGACGACAAGCGCCTGTACGTGTGGTTTGAGGCGGTTATGGGGTACTTCACCGCCTCGGTTGAGTGGGCTCACAACCGCGGCGAACCGGAAGCCTGGAAAGACTGGTGGTACGACCCACAGGCCAAAGGGTACGTGTTCATCGGCAAGGACAACATCCCCTTCCACACCATCATCTGGCAAGCCGAACTGCTGGGCGTGGACCGCATATACGATGACGACCCGTCGCGCCATCTGAACCTACCCTACGACGTACCAGCCAACGAATTCATGACGCTGGAGGGCCGCAAACTGAGCACCAGCCGCAATTGGGCCATCTGGCTGCCGGAGATCCTGCAGCGCTACGACCCGGACGCCATCCGCTACTACATTGCGGCGGCGCTTCCGGAGAGCCGCGATTCGGATTTCTCCTGGGCGGACTTCCTGGCGCGCAATAACGATGAACTGGTGGCCACCTGGGGCAATCTGGCCAACCGAGTGACTTCCTTTGCCTACAAGCACTGGGACGGAAAAGTGCCGGACCCCGGCGAGCTGGGCGGCCACGACAAGGAGCTGTTGCACCTGATAGAAGCAGGTTTCGGCACCGTGGGGCGACAAATCGAGGCGGTGCGGTTGCGGGCGGCGCTGGCCGAAGCCCTGCGGCTGGCGCGCGAGGTCAATGGCTACCTGGACCGGGCACCGTGGTTCAGCGTAATCGAAGATGACAAGGCCGCCGCGGCCCGTACAGTCTACACCGCCCTGCGCGCCATTGACTCGCTTAAAATCCTGCTGGCTCCGTTCCTGCCGTTCAGTTCGGAGCGGCTGCACACCGCGCTGGGTTATCAGGGAAGGCTATTTGGTGAGCTGCAGATCGAGACCTATGAGGAGTCGACGCGCTCGCACGAGGCGCTTACCTACGATCCGGCGGGCGCCAGCGGCAGCTGGTCCCCCAGCCAGCTGCAATCGGGGCAGCAGCTCAGCGAGCCGCGCCCACTGTATGCCAAGTTGGACGATGAGATCGTAGAGCAGGAACGAGAGCGGCTCGGAGCTTGACCCAGCGCCCGGACGGCGCGCCAGCGGGATTCTTTCCCCAAAATCCAGCCTCGAGCTAAATGCGCAAGAGCGCGCCAGCTCCGAGCCAAATCTGATACAGGCCAAAGCCGATCAGCAGCAAGCTGCCGACATAAACCAGCGCCGTCTGGCTGCGGGCTGAGATGCGGCCCGCCTGACCCACCAGCACGATCTGCGCCGCCAGGCCGCCGACCCACACCAAGTAGAACCCAAGCAAGAACACCGCCGCTTGACCCACCGAGCCGGCCGCGTACTCAATCAGCGCCGGGATGCCAACCACACTCCAGTTTATGTAGGGATTCGGGCTCACCCAGACCGCCGCTACGGCTTGCAGGAGACTGCGCCTGGCTTCGCCTATCGCTTGTTCCGGCGCCAGCTCCCGCCGCGCGTTTCGCAGCAGCCCGCTTGCCAGGTACAAGTAGAACAGCCCGCCCAACATTCGCAACCCATTCACCGACCAGTCCGGGAGCTGCCGGATCGCCAACCAAAGTACGACAATGATCGGAATGTCGGCCAGCAGCGGAACCAGGGCCAGCCGCAGCGCCCGTCGCCATCCCTGGCGGATGGTCGAGGCAAAGACGAACAGCTTGAAAGGGGAAATCGAAAGCAGCGGGA
>CAZJUE010000143.1:0-7506 GCA_964549025.1 uncultured Anaerolineaceae bacterium
CTACGGCCCGCAGCAGCGAGTCGAGCCCCTTGAGCGGCTCGATGCGACCGACGAATAGCACAATTCGGCGCTGGTCGGTCACGGCGATGAACTCTCGGGCCTCGTCTTGAGGGATCGGATAGAAGTGGGTAGTGTCCACGCCCGGCTCGATCACCACTGCCCGATTGGTCGGCGCCTGATACAGCCAGCGAAACTGCGCAATCTCGGCCTCGGTGGAGGCGACCACCCGATCCACCGCACTGAGCAGCTTGCCTTCCATCTCGAGCCGGCCCGGCGAGGCTACCTCCTCCGGGCTGCGGGCCACCTGGTTCTTCATCTCGCCCAACGTGTGGAAATGCTGCACAATCGGTAGACCCCAGTCCTGCTGAAGCTGCAGTGCGGCGGCGCCGCTCAGCCAGTAGTGGCTGTGGATCAGATCGTAGCTAAGGCCCTTCTTCCGCGCGAATTGCTGAACGCGTTCGACGAACTCCGGCAGATGGGTTTGCAGTTCGTTTTTGGGCAGTGGGTGTTCGGGGCCGGAAGGGATATGAACCACCCGGTTGCCGTAGCCTAGATCGTGGAGCACGTGTGGCACGTGCTCGTCCTGCGAGCGGGTAAACACGTCGACTCCGATCTTGCGACGGCCCAAGGCGCGCGTGAGCTCGCGTACGTAGACGTTCATTCCCCCGGTTTCCTTGCCGCCGAGGGTCGCCAGTGGGCAGGTGTGATAGGAGAGCATGGCGATACGCATGAGTTTGATTATCACCGCTGGCGGGCTGATTTGCCAACCAGAAGTGTATAATCGCGCCGCCCTACCCCCGCCACCATAGCTCAGTTGGCAGAGCGAGCGCTTCGTAAGCGTTAGGTCGTGGGTTCGAATCCCACTGGTGGCTCCTGATTCAGCCGCCGATCGGAGCCTCGCCCAACATAGCAGCCTCATGGCAAACAAACCGCAGGGTAGCCTGGAACGGGTGCGGCAAGCGCTGGCTGATGCCGGCCTGGAATCCGAGATCGTTGAACTGCCGGAGAGCACCCGCACCGCGGCTGATGCCGCACGTGCGGTCGACTGTCAGGTAGCACAGATTGTCAAATCCTTGGTGTTTCGCGGTCAGGAAAGCGGTCGAGCGTACCTGGTGCTCACCAGCGGAGCCAACCGGGTTGACACCGCCAAGCTGCAGGCTGAGCTGGGCGAGGCAGTCAAGATGGCCGATGCCGAGTTCGTTCGACAGCGCACCGGCTTCAGCATCGGCGGCGTGGCGCCAGTTGGACATCGGCAGCCGGTGCCTACGCTGATCGACCGCGACCTGACGCAGCACGACGAAATCTGGGCAGCTGCCGGCACACCCAACGCGGTCTTTCGCCTGAGCCCTGCCCAGCTGCAGCAGCTGGTCGGCGATCGATTGGCCGAAGTCGCATAGGGCCCGGATTTATCCAATCCGGATTCGCTGTACCCCCGCACCGCGTCAGCGGTCCGCTCTGCGTATAATCGCCTAATGTCGAATCGGCCAACCCCGCTCGTAATCGGGATCGCAGGGGGCACCGGCTCGGGGAAGACAACCGTGGCCAGCGTAATCCTCGGCCGGGTCGGAGCCGAGCATCTGGCCGTCCTCCCACACGACGCTTACTATCGCAACCTGGCCGATCTCCCCGCTGCGCAACGCGAAGCGGTCAATTTCGACCATCCAGATTCGCTGGAAACCGATCTCTTGATCGAGCACCTCGAGCAGTTGCGCGGCTGGAAATCGGTCGAGATCCCGATCTACGATTTCACCAGGCACGAGCGCACCGAACGCACCACCCGCATCGAGCCGCATCCGGTCATCCTGGTCGAAGGCATTCTGATCTTTGCCGAAGCGAGCTTGCGTGAAATGCTCGATGTGAAGATCTACGTGGATACACCACCCGACATCCGCTTCATCCGCCGGCTGCAGCGCGATATCCAGGAGCGCGGTCGCTCGATGGAGTCGGTCATTCTGCAGTATCAACGCACCGTCCGTCCAATGCATGAGGAGTTCGTCGAAAGCTCCAAACGCTTTGCCGACGTCATCATTCCGGAGGGCGGATTGAACACGGTGGCGATGGATATGGTGGTGGCGCGGGTGGCGACGCTGCTCAATGAGCGCTAGGCTAGACGGCCTCAAGCCGGAGGCCGGCAGTCTGATCGGCCCGACACAACCTGGCATAGAGAGGAGACTGATGTGACTGACATGCAATGGGAAGCGCCGCCCGCGATGGAGATCGATCCGGCCGGCAGCTACCAGGCCAAGATCGTCACCGACGCTGGAGAGATCGTGGTCGACCTCTGGGCGGACAAGACGCCCAAGACGGTAAACAACTTCGTTTTCCTGGCCCGCAAGGGTTTCTACGATGGAGTGATCTTCCATCGGGTAATCGACGATTTCATGGCGCAGACCGGCGACCCGACCGGCACCGGGACCGGTGGGCCGGGCTACCGCTTTGAAGACGAGTTTCATCCTGAGCTGCGGCACGACGGACCCGGCGTGCTCTCGATGGCCAACGCCGGACCCGGAACCAACGGATCTCAGTTCTTTATCACCCATGTGGCCACCCCTTGGCTGGACGATAAACATTCGGTTTTCGGCAAAGTGACCGAAGGAATGCAGGTACTGCGCGGCATCCCGGCTCGCGATCCCTCCACCCCCAACGCGCCGGCCACTACCATCCAGACCATCGAGATCAGCGAGGGGTGATCGCCGGCCCATCGCACGGGCTCGCCATACTCAGGCATAAGTGAACTCCGAAACCCGCCCCTACCCATGGGGCGCCACCGCCTTGCGGGTGCTGATCCTGCTGGCGGTGATCGCGATCACCATCTTCGTGTACTCAATCCGGGACCAGGCGGAGGAACTGGCGCGCTACGGGCTGCCGGGGATCTTCTTGCTCTCGGTCCTCTCCAACGCCACTTTGGTGCTGCCCGCCCCCGGTATCCTGTTCGTTTTCGCCGCCGGCGGCCTTTTCAATCCCAGCGGGGTGGCCCTCGCGGCGGGCGCCGGAGCGATCATCGGCGAACTGACCGGATACCTGGCCGGCTTCAGCGGCCGGGCGGTTGTCGAGCGCACCGACGTGTACCAACGGTTGGAGCAGCTCACCGAACGCTACGGCGGCTGGACCATACTTGTGCTGGCCGCCGTCCCCAATCCGTTCTTCGACCTGGCCGGTATTGCGGCGGGCGCACTACGGATGCCAATCTTGACCTTTTTGATCTGGGGATTCGTGGGGAAGACGATCAAGATGCTGGCGATCGCCTATGCCGGCGCGGCCTCTATCGATTGGCTGTTGGAGCTGCTCGGCTAGGCTGAGAAGGTTTCGTGTTTCAGCGTGAACCTATCCAGCGCCGGCCGATCGATTTCGACGCCAAGCCCTGGATCGTTCGGCACGTCGATCGTTCCATCTTGATTTAGCTCAAAACGCGGCCGGGCGATGGCTTCGACGTAGTAGCGGTCGGAGGCCGAGATGTCTCCCGGCAGCGTGAAGCCCGGCAGGGCTGCGAGCGCCAGGTTAGCGGCCCGGCCAATTCCGGTCTCCAGCATCCCGCCACACCACACTGGAACCCGGCCGACACGGCAATGATCGTGGATCACGACCGCTTCGCCGAGCCCGCCTACTCGACCCGGCTTGATATTGATGATCTGGCAAGCGCCGAGCTCCAGCGCTTGCTCCGCCTCCAGCCCCGAGCCGATGCTCTCGTCCAGGCAGATCGGGGTCTCGATCTGTTGGCCCAAACGGATGTGGCCGATCAGATCCTCTCTTGGAAAGGGCTGCTCGACCATCAGCAGCCCGTACTCATCCAGAGCGGCCAACGCCTCAGGCTGCGCCGAGGAATAGGCGCAGTTGGCGTCCACCTGTAGCGCCAGATCCGGATAAGCCTGGCGAACGGCTCGCAGCGGCGTGCGGTCATGGCCCGGTTTGATCTTCAGCTTGATACGTTGATAGCCCTGCTCAAGATAGCCGGCGATCGTGTCGAGCAACTGTTCGGTTGAGGGCTGGATTCCGATCGAAACCCCCACCGGAACCGCTCGGCGCAGACCCCAGAGTAGCTCCGCCAGCGGCTTGCCTTCTGCCTTGCCCACCAAATCCCAGACGGCCAGTTCCAGGCCGGCTTTGGCCATCGGATGTCCGCTCACCCGAGCTCCCAGCCTGACCATATCGGCCGGGGATGAAATGTCGGACGCCAGCAGCGCGGGGACCAAGAACTCCGATAGCACCGCCCATGCGGTTCGGCCGGTTTCGTAGGAATAGCCCGGGAACTGGCCCGCCACGCACTCGCCCCAGCCCTCGATCCCGTCCGCCTGGAGCGAGATCACGACGCACTGGCGCTCGTGCTCCACACCGAAGGAAGTCTCGAACGGCGCCTGCAGCTGCATGCTGACCAGCCGCAGCTCGACCGTCTCGATCCTCATGCTGGAGCCCTCTTCGGGACCAACCGTACCCTTTGCATGCGATGTCTATGCGAAATACGCGCCGTGCTCACCGAATCGCGCGTGCTCTCATCCGAACGTGCTGTCGCCGGCACTCAGGACGTAATAGGAGCGTGGGAAGGTCTCGCCGGCCAGGTGCACGAAGTCGGTGACGATGTAGCCGGCTTCGAAAGCCCGCTCGAATACCGACCGAGTGATCGAGCGCCACTCGCGCGCCAACTCCAGGTCGGTGGATTTGATCTCCAAGATGTCCGGTGGGATTTCGACCAGCACCAGGTTGCCGTTCAACGCCTCCAGGTGCTCGCTGGGTTGGGGCAAGCGATCGTCCCCCAATCCGGCCGAAACCGCCTTCTGGGCGCCAGCCGAGAGGTAGTTGGCCAGGTCCAGCGGCGGCCGCTCGCCCTCGAAGCGGCTTTCGACCCGGTTGGAAGTCACCCACCAGTCCACTTGAAACCGGTCGGAAGCCACGCCACGATTCAGTTCATCCCGCATGTCGCCGTAAACATCGCGCTTGTAGGTCCGGCACACCGCTCCCAGACGGCGGATATTCAGGTGGGCGTTGACGCTCATCAGTGGATCATAGGTCCAGGTCACCAGTCGGATGCCCTGCCGCATCACCTGCGCGCGCTGAGCCCACTTGAGCGCCACTGCAAGCCCTCGATTGCGCTGGTCCGGATGGACACCCAGCTGGTGCGAGCAGTGCTTGAGGCGGGCCATCGCCACCCGATTGGGTGACTCCTGATCGGTGCCCAGAAAGCCAAAGACAAAGCCGACGATCTGCCCATCAAGCTCAGCTCCCAGCACGATCCCGCCGTTGGTTGCCATGGTGAGCAGCAAGTGTGCCGGCACCACGTCGGTTTCGCTGTCCGGCCAAATGCTGCGCTGCAGCTGCTCGAGCTGCGCCATCTGCTCAGCGGTGTGCAAAGGGCGAATGCTGATCTCAGGCATGGCTAAGCTATCCCGCCGCTGCGGGAATGCGCTCGACCGGCTGGTCCTGGCTGATCCCGGTCAGGTCGCCGCGGGGGTTCAGCCGGCCTCCGGTGTGGCCGGCGACGGTCAAACCCTGCGCCTTCCATTGCGACTCGCCAATTGCTCGCGCAACAGCTGCCAACCCCAGCGATGATCATGCAAATAGCCCAACCGCTCACCCATCAGCCCGGGCTTCAACCCAAACTGCCTCGGCAAGGCGTCAAGCCCGGCGGTCTTGCTGCTTACCAGGTGGTCGAGCCAAAACGGAGTCACCGGCGGCCGTGGCAGCGCCCGATTGATCAACCAGGTCACCCCCCGCAGGGTAAGCGGCGAGGCGTGCACCAGCCAGCGCCGGCTACCGGTGGCCTGCATTACCATCTCTACCACCTGCTGCAGCGTGAAGAACTCCGGGCCGCCTAGCTCGAGCTTGGCGCCGGCCATCTTCGGCTCCTCCAGCGCCCACAGTACACAGGTGGCCAGGTCCTCCACCCACAGCGGCTGCATCGTGGTCGATCCGTCTCCCGGCAGCGGAAAGATCAGCGGGCTAACCGCCAGCAGTCGAGCCAGCGCGGTGGTGAAGTGGTCGCCCTCCCCATACACCGGCGAGCTACGCAGAATGGTGTATGGAACCCGGCTCCGTTCGAGATGCCGTTCGGCCTGAGCTTTGGCCCGCAGTGCTGGATAGGCGGAAGCAGGCTCGGCCCCCAGATGGCTCAGATACACCATCCGTCGCACGCCGGCCTGCCGCGCAGCGCTGGCCAACACCCGGGTGCCTTCCACATCCACCGCCTGCAGCCCGGACTCGCTGCCCCGGTTTTCGGCCCCGGCCAGGTGAATCACAGCCTCCACGCCGACCAGCGCGGCCCGCACGCCGCGTTTATCCAGCAGCGTGCTGATCGCCACCTCCACCGGAATTCCGGTGGGAATCTGCGGCGACTTACGGCTGGGTTTGATCAGCGTCCGGACTGGGATCCCTGCCTGGGAAAACTGGCGGATGACCGCCTGCCCAATGAAGCCGGTCGCGCCGGTTACCAGGACCATGGGCCGAGTCATTTCAGACCTAACATAAGTGTGAAGAGCTGCGCTTTGGGATAGGGGTGGGAATTCTATCATGGCGCGGCTTCGCGTCGCTTTGCAGCCCTGCGTGTTATACTGCTCAGCCGTTCCTTGCGCCGCCTTGGGGGAAGGCGGAGCAATCGCACCATATCTCATACACACCTGCGACGCCCAGGCGACGGCCGCAGGTAGTCAGGAGGACCCCGTGGATCGCAAGCGAGTCGTAATTACCGGGTTAGGCGTGGTCAGCCCATTGGGCAACACCGTTCGGGAGACCTGGGAGAACCTAATCGCCGGCCACAGCGGGGTGGCGATGATCACCCAGTTCGATGCCAGCGAGTTCCTCACCCGCTTCGCCGCTGAGGTCAAGGGCTTCGACCCGGTAGCCCATTTGGGCGCCAAACTTGCCAGGCGGGTCGACCGTTTCACCCAGTTTGCCTTCGTGGCCACCAAACAGGCCATCGAGCACGCCAAGCTGGCCATCACTGAAACCAATCGCGATCGCATCGGCGCGATCATCGGCTCGGGGATCGGGGGCATCGGGACCATTTTGGACGAGCT
Organism: uncultured Anaerolineaceae bacterium; assembly: GCA_964549025.1. GTDB lineage: Bacteria > Chloroflexota > Anaerolineae > Anaerolineales > E44-bin32 > JADFRG01. Next base: position 7,005 of record CAZJUE010000143.1, read on the forward strand.
GCGCAACTTCATCGAGCGCGGCCCGCGCTGGGTCAATCCCTTCACCGTGCCCAAAATGCTGCCGGATACCGCCGCCGGGCAGGTGGCGATCTCCTTCGGGCTACGTGGGCCGAATATGGCGGTGGTCACCGCCTGCGCTTCCAGCACCAATGCTATCGGCGAAGCCACGGAGCTGATCCGACGCGGCGACGCCGACGTGATGGTGGCCGGCGGAGCGGAGGCGGGTATTGTGCCGCTGGCGATGGCCGGCTTCAATGTGATGGACGCCATCTCCAAGCGCAACGATGCACCGGAGCGAGCCTCGCGACCGTTTGATCGTGACCGCGACGGCTTCGTGGCTGGAGAAGGCGGCGCTTCCTTGATCCTTGAGTCGTACGAACACGCCAAGCAGCGCGGAGCCGAGATCCTGGCCGAGGTGGTAGGCTACGCTGCCACCAACGATGCCTACCACATCACCGCCCCGGCTCTGGGAGGCGCCGGCGCGGCCAAGTGCATGCAGCTA
>CAZJUE010000144.1:0-5193 GCA_964549025.1 uncultured Anaerolineaceae bacterium
GGCACCGAGTACGACATCGCCGGCTACCTGACTGCCGGCCAGGCCGCCCTGACATTCGGTGTGGACCCCTTGGGTCAGTGGTGGTGGATCCAGTACCCCAGCGGATCGCTCTCCTGCTGGATTTCCGGGCTGCTGGTCAGCTTCGCGGCCGGCGCTCCCGGCCTGCCGGTACTCACTCCCGGCCCGACCCCGACGCCGACCATCCGGGTGACGCAACCGCCTCCGTCAGGCTCCGGCTCCGGGCCGAGCGCCACCCCCACCCCAACCCGCACCAACACCCCCATGCCCCCGCCGCCGCCCGGCCCGACCGATGACTGCCTGCAGGAGCCGGCCTACCTGCCCGGCAAGCTCGCCCTGCTGATTCCACTGACCCCCTGCCCGTAGGGCTCAATGCCGTAGACGATCATCTCCCGCAGAGCCATCTATGGCGAATTTCCGCCGCGGGTCGCGCCACCATCGCTATAGATTGGTGTTACTTCAAGTACCATGATTAGGGCAGGATTCGTACGAATTCCTGTCGCTGGGGGAATCTCGCATCTCACGCCGCACCGGCAAGCACTGAAGCTTCCCCAAGACTGGTAACCCCTCGGGTTGCCATGGAATCCCGCCCAAGCAGGCGACGACTGACAATGAACCGCGCGCTGCGGCATACGCGAGCCTGTGAATCCGTTCTGGGAGGAAACGTTGTCCAAGCGGGACGCAATCCGCTCGCTTAGCCTGGAGAGCCTCGTGGATCGATGCTCACAGGAGACACAACGATTCCTCGAGCGGAAGGGCCACGATCCACGATTTTGCTACGAGCTGTTCCGCAGAGCATGCCAGGCAGAAGAGCCGGAACGCGCATGGGAGATCCTCTATCGGATCTACGGCCGAATGGTGATCCGCTGGGTTCGCAGGCATCCGGCCTTCGAATCGTCTGACGAGCAGGCCGAATACTTCCAAAACCGAGCCTTCGAAAAGCTCTGGCGTGCGCTGTCCGGTGATAGGTTCGTCCGCTTTTCGGACCTTAAGTCCATTCTTCGCTATTTGCAGATCTGCGTGCATAGCGCAGTCATCGATCACCACCGGAAACTGCGCCTGGACGAGTTTGCGGTCGATCCGATGGAGTTTCCCGAAAGCCAATCTGACACAGAACTGAACCCGGAACAGCAGGCCCTCAGAGCAGAATCTCGGGTGGAGATCTGGCAGGCAATTCAAGATCGAGTGAGCAATCCAGCCGAGCTGGCGGTGGTGTTCGACAACTACGCGCTTGGCCTGAAATCGAGCGAGAAGCTTGAGCGCCATCCAGAGCTTTTTGATTCCGTCGAGGATGTTTACCGGGCAAAACAAAACTTGATGGCGCGATTGCGACGCGACGAAGAACTTGCAAATTCCCTCATTCAGAATGCGTGAAATCGCGCGATTGGCACGTTCATACCTACAGGCGGCGACTCGCTAGCATGCCTTGCGTATCACCGCCTGAGCTTGAGGACTACTCGTTACTAGCTCATCTTGAGGATCAGGCTGATGACGCGGTTGAAGAACATTTAGCCCACTGTACACACTGCATGATGCGCGCCGATGAGCTCGGATCCCTTGATGCTTTGCTGCGGAGAAACTTCTATCGGATTACCTGCCCTCCGTCGCTTGCGATCTCATCGTTTGCCACAGGGGATACGCGGGAGGACGAGCGAGCTTCCATTGAAGACCACCTGCGTACGTGCCCGCATTGCAGCTCCGAAGTTGAGCAGCTTCGTGCCTACCTCAACGAGCTAGAGGCGGACCTGACCATCTCTGCAGTCGAACGAATCCAGGTTGCCTTGGCCACACTCATCTCTGCTGATCCGGGGGCGGGAGCTCTACCCGCTGCAGTCGGGCTGCGTGGTGAGCCCAGCGCCGGCCGTGTCTTTGCCGCTGACGAAGCCAGGATTGCCATCGAGTGGTTTACGGAACCCGATCAACCCTCGAGGCGAAGGGTGAATGGGCTTGCCACGGGACTGAGCGGATCGGACTGGACCGTGTCACTTCTTCGGGCCGACGCTCCACCTACCCAGACAACAGTCGACAAGTACGGATCCTTTGCCTTCCGAAATGTACCCCCCGGCGTCTACTTCCTTCAATTGAGCGGCCCTGCCAACGAAATCCTGATCGACCAGATCAAAATCTGAGGACCCTGGGAACAGCCGTGGCCTCAACCGAGCCCAATCCCGATGTGGCGCTAGTTGAGCAGCTGATCGGGATAGACCAGTCTGAGCTGCGCAAGGAGTTTCTGCGACAGCACGCATGGCGTTTCACCTATGAGGATGCTGAGCTCCTTCGCCAGGAGGCTATCCGCCTGCTTAGAGTGAATATCGCAGACTCGCTGGAGGTGGTTGGGTGCCTTATGCAACTGGCAGACCACACCAACGACCAAAGATATCTGGCTCTAGGATTGTGGGCCGAAGGGCACGTGCGAGCCATTGGCCTGGGGGAATACGCGTCTGCCATTCAACTTTACGACCGCTCGGCAGAGATCTTTGGCCATCTAGCAGATCCAGTGCTTGAAACTCGTGTGCTGGCTAGCAAGGTCTATCCACTGTCCTGCCTGGGACGAAACGACGAGGCGATTCGGCTTGGGGAGCAGGCGTCCGAGAAGCTTCGAATGGCCGAACAGTGGCATTCCCTGGCGACTCACACCCTGAACATTGGAGTGCTTTACGCTCGATTGGGCAGAGATTTGGAAGCGCTGCAGAAGATGGACGAGGCGCGCGGGATCTATCTTCGATTGGACAACATTAGCGATCCGAATCTGGCGCTGATTGAGATGAACCGCGGCGGACTTCTCAGAAACCTTGGCCGTTTTGATGAAGCGCTTGAGGCCGGGAACCGTGCCTGGCAAACCCTGCAACAGCTTGGCCTGCCCGCTGAAGCCGCCCGGGCCAGGTGGAACCTGGCGATCACATACATGGTTCAGGATCGCTACAACGAAGCGCTTCGCGCCCTGACTGACTCACGCGAGGCGTTGCTCGAAGACGGTCGGGTGCGGGACGCCTTTCTGATTGACGTTTATGTTTCCGAATGCATGCTGCAGCTCGGCAGATTCGGAGACGCCCTGGAAATGAGCACAAAGGCCAGATCACTATTGTCGGACCGTGGCGCACAATTCGAGCACGCGCAAGCGATGTTGAATGAAGGAATCGCACATGCGGGCCTGGGCGACCTTGAGGCGGCGCGGTCGACGCTGGAGCGCTCCAGTGAGCTTTTCTCCCTCGATGGCAACCGGGTTTGGCGCGCGATCTCCGGAGTTGAACTTGCGGTAGTGTTGACCAGACTCGGGAAATACTCGCCCGCTTCTGAGCTGGCCATCAATTCAGCAAATGAGTTCAATCGATCCTCCCTGCCGGTACGCCGCGCCTATGCGCTGCTGGTGGCCGCGCGGGCTGCAGTGGGCTCAGGCGACATTGCTGGCGCATCACAGGCTGCCAGCAAGGCCGCTGGACTTATCGCCGAGCTGGAAGGAATCCCATCGCTCGCCTATAAGCTTGCAAGACTGCGAGGCGATATTGCGCTGTCAAACGGAGACGACGAGTCGGCAATCGATCATCTCGTGACCGCTGTTGGACAGCTGGAGCAGGGGCTCGGCCGGATGATGATCGAGTTTCGAGTCGATTATCTGGAAAACAAATCCGTGGTTTTCGAGGACCTTGTAGATCTCTGCATGAAGCTTGATCGTACGGACCAGGCCTTCGAATTCGTCGAGCGAGCCAAATCCCGATCGTTGATCGATATGCTCTCCTATCACATCAACATGGGTCTGGAGGCACGTGAAACTGCGGATCAGGAACTGGTGGATCGGATACTTGAGTTACGCCAACAGCGAGACCAGTTGATGCGTGCCTGGGTTGCCAGCAAGCGCGAACCGGTTTCCGAGCACGACGCAGAAATAGCGGGTGATCGGCGAGCTGGAAGCAGGATTCGAGAGCTTGAGCGGCGAATTACCGAGCTGTGGCATCAGCTGCTGATCCGTAATGCTGACTACGCACGCGAATCGGATATTTGGCAGTCAACCAGAGCGCTCGGCGTTCCCGAACTATCACACGAGCAGATCCTACTGGAGTACTTCGTTGTTCACGGCCAAATCGTAAGGTTCTGTATCTCCAATGCGGACCTCAGAGTTCAACGCTTGCGGTGTTCGGTCGATCGCATATCGGAGCTGCTGTCGCTGCTTCGCCTTAACCGACGGATCATCGAGGCTGAGACGCCGGATCAGCACTCCGCGGCGTTTGCGAACACCCGCGATTTACTGAGGGATTTGCACGGCCATCTGCTCAGCCAGCTTCCCAGTGAAATGGATTCGGCCGAACGACTGGCGATCGTTCCGCACGGGATCCTTCATTACGTGCCGTTCCATGCCCTTTTGGACGCTGGTCACCATCTGGTTGAGCGCCTTTCGGTGACATACCTGCCAAGCGCTGGCCTAGCGAACCACCTGGGTCGCGGAGCTGCGACATCAACGGATCGGCTGGCTGTCGGTCATTCCTACCATGGAAGGTTGCCATACGCCTTGGAGGAGGTCGACACGATATGCGCGCTGGTTGGAGCAGACCGCTTGGTCGAATCTGACGCCACCCACGCCGCTGTAACGGATCGGATCAAGTCCTGTTCGATGATCCACTTCGCTACTCATGGCGAGTTTCGATCCGACGATCCGCTTTTCTCCGGTCTGGCCCTGGAAGATGGCTGGCTTACCACCTTCGACGTGTTCAATTCTCGAATTGGGGCGTCGCTGGTAACGCTGAGTGGCTGCCAGACCGGCATGAACATCGTACGAGCCGGAGACGAACTGTACGGGCTGGCACGCGCATTCCTGTACGCCGGATCGGCATCGCTGTTGATGACGCTGTGGCCCGTGCGCGATCGAGCAACCGCTGTCTTCATGCATGAGCTGTACTCAAAACTTTCGCAGGGAGTGCCCAAAGAAGTTGGTTTGGCCGAGACACAGCGGGCATTCGCTAGGGGCGATGCGGGTGAAAGCTCGCTCGAGTCACGTTTATTCAGACATCCCTATTTCTGGGCGCCGTTCTTCTTGGTCGGAGAGGGCGGCCCGTTGTAGGCGCGTGTGCCTGGTTCAGGAGGAGACCGATGTCTATGCGTGCAAGTACAACAAATCCGAACGGTGAACCCCAGTCCGGTGACGGTCCAGGGTGGAGATGGCGAGCTTTCCTGGGAAAAGCA
>CAZJUE010000144.1:5203-7480 GCA_964549025.1 uncultured Anaerolineaceae bacterium
CCTTTTGGGCAACGATATTCGGCATCGACCTTGCCCCACATTACAACCTCGATAAATTCGTCGTCCCACAGCGGATCATCTTGGCCGGTCCAGCGTCTGAGCTAGATGGGTTCGAGCTCGAAGATTCTGCCTCGGAACACCCCACCGTACAACGGATCGGACAGATCGAGTTGGTGACCGCCGAGCACCTTTATCAACGCCAATGCATCGCCACCACCACATTTGAGGACTACGATCCCAGCCTCCCCCCTGAGAGCCAGGAGCATGGCGTCGCGATCTCGGCCATCCTCGAAGGTGGTGGCTTGTATCAGGCTCGGCTGTATCAACTGCAAGACGAGGGAATCGCCGACAAAATACGGGATCTCGCCGAGAATCCCGAACTCTTCGCCGATCCAGACTTCCTCAGCGGCCGAAACCCGGTGCCAACTGATTCTGATCCATGGGGAGTCGGCGCCGATCCCTGGGGTGTGGGTGCGGATCCATGGGGAGTCGGCGCCGATCCGTGGGGCGTGGGGGCCGACCCATGGGGTGTAGGAGCCGACCCATGGGACATGATCTCTGGAGCATTTGGGGGTCCTGCGGCCCCAACTTCAGATCAGTTTGCCGACGCTGCGATTTCCATCTGGAAATCATTCGATGAATTCCTCGAATCGTTCGACCTGAGTCTGCCCGACAGCACAAACCCCGAACCCAGCCCTCCCAAATCCGCAGCCGATTTCGAACAGTGGTTCAAGGACTTCTCCCTTAAAGCATTCGCGATTCCGGCGTCAACCGTCGATAAAGGTCGATCTGCCTGGACCCGCTCTTTTTCGCAGTGGGTATTTGATCGTCAATGGGCCTTCTCTGACCAAGGAAATGGAGGAATCGGGCTCGGCGTGCAGGAAGGCCCGCGATCCGACGGCGCGAACACAACGGTGGCTGTGTTCGACTCATCTCCCTTCCGGAGCGATTTGGAGGGTGACGCAGCTGTGGGCTGGCAGAAGCCAGAGTTTGCGCTTTCCATCAGCAATCGACCGGTGTTCGACGAGCGGAACCATGGCCTGTTCGTCGGCGGGCTGCTGGAGCATGTGGCACCGGGCGCAGATATCAAACTCTACCGGGTGCTCAATGACAGCGGCGAGGGAGATCTGTTCACCCTCTTGTACGCGCTTGGCCAGTTCAGCATCGACCATCGACTGAATACTGAGAGCGCCGGGGCGGTGGGCAATCTCAGTCTCGGCGTCCATCGTCCTCGCGAGCTCCTGTTCGTCACTGAACTACTTGGGAGTGATCTACCCGATGAGATTCACGCATTGACTGTGGCAATCGCCAACCTGTATTGCCAAGGCGTGACCGTGATCGCAGCCTCCGGAAACGATAGCGGATCGTGGTTGCCAGATCTCACCGGGCCAGCGCCGGCACAGTTTCCCGCCTCGCTAGATACCGTCTTGGGAGTAGGCGCCAGTGACATCGAATACCAACGCTCCTGCTACTCAAACTCCGCGCAGGTATATGCCCCTGGTGGAAATGGAGGCTGGGCCTGGGATGTGTTGAAGTGTCGGCCGAAGACGCAAGAGTGTTTTCGCGACCTGAAGTTCTGTGTGATCAGTCTGGGCGTGCCTGCCTCAAGCTACCCAACATTACAAGAATATGAAAATCTGAGAGCCGACGGCGAGCAACCGGACCCGGCAGAGGTAGAAGCCGAGATGAGTTCCGGATTTTCTGTGTGGACCGGAACTTCCTTCTCGGCCCCGCTCGTCAGCGGGGCAGCTGCCCGCATCATCGAGGATCTCGACAGCTACCTGGGCAACATCAGTTTGACTGAAGAACAACGCCGATCCTACTTGGTGCCAGAATTCGTGATGTGCTTGGTCATCGCGAACGCAAGGGATGGTCCGTCGGCGAGCAGTGCTGCGGGAACAGGTGCTGTTGACGACGTCAAAGTAGTCCAAGTCGATGCAGTGAGCCAGCAGACCGCAAATAGCTGTCAGCTGATGCTTGAGAGTGCGCTGGAGACCAACGCGTTGATCTCGGGGGCTACCTCCGCTCCCGATGAGTAGCACGCCTTCTACCAGATCACCCCTACGCAGGCCCTTGCTCAACGCAAGGGCCTGCTGTTTTGGAGCTGATGTCCTATCGCTTGGCGCGTGGGCGCCGAACGACCATCCTCTTGCCCAAGTGTGCTGAAATCGCAGCGAATCGCTCGTTCATAGGAGTGAGATGTACGCCATTGATTTCAGTCAGAGAGGAGGGACTCAGATGAACGAGAAGATGCTCGATCTGCGGCTGGCACAGGCG
>CAZJUE010000145.1:0-7479 GCA_964549025.1 uncultured Anaerolineaceae bacterium
GAGGCGTTCAAGTGCGGATCGATGCCGGTCGGGGCCAGGGTCAGCCCGTAGCGCAGCTCAGAAGCGCTATCCGGCGCGCCGCGGCAGGCCGACAGCGCGAGCGCCAGGCAGAGGGCGGCCATTGGACGGACGAAGTGGCGGGAACCTGGGCGTAGTGGAGCGATGCTGGCGCTGCCTTTGGGGCGGGACCAAATCTTATCACCACGCATTAAAATGCAGGCGATGAGCGCCACCCCGGTTCGCAAACAATACCTGGAGATCAAGAGCCAGTACCCGGACGCCATCCTGTTCTTCCGGCTGGGGGACTTCTACGAGACTTTCGACGAGGACGCCCAGACCGCGGCGCGCGAGCTGGACATCGTCTTGACTTCTCGCAAAGTCGCCAAGGGCAGTCGGGTTCCGATGGCCGGCATACCGCATCATGCGGCCGAAAGCTACCTGGCCCGGCTGATCGAGCGCGGCTACCGGGTGGCGATCTGCGAGCAGATCGGCGACGGTCCGGTCGGCGGGCTGTTCCCGCGCGAGGTAGTGCGCATCGTCACCCCTGGGACATTGATTGAGGAAGGCCTATTACCGACCGATGCCAATAACTACTTGGCGGCGGTGGTGACCGAAGGTGCGGCGGCGGGCGTCGCCTATGCCGATATCAGCACCGGCGAGTTTCGTGCTACGCAGATCGAATCGACCGATATCACTGGCTGGTTGCGCCAGGAACTGGAGCGGCTCAATCCGGCCGAGCTGATCTTTCCCGAGTCGCAACCGCTGGACGACCAGCTGCCGGGGCAGAAGACTCCCCGCGCGGACTGGAAGTTCGAGCTGGAGGCCGCCTCCGAACGGCTGCGCAGCCAACTGGGCGTGGCGGCGCTGGACGGCTTCGGCCTGGCCGACTCGGAGCTGGCCACCATGGCCGCCGGTGGCATCCTGGATTACGTCGCTGAGACCCAGGCTGCCGCACTGCCGCTGCTCAGCGGGTTGAGCAGCTACTCGACCGAAGATTTCATGGTGCTTGACGCGGCTACCCGGGTCAACCTGGAGTTGACGCAAACCATCCGCACCGGCCAGATCCAGGGATCGCTGCTGGGCGTGCTGGATCAAACCGTGACGCCAATGGGACGTCGTACGCTGCGTCAGTGGATCGGCGAGCCGCGGCTTGAACTGGCCGAAATCGAACGACGCCTCGATCAAGTGCAGGCTGCTTTCGACCATGGGCTCGAGCGCGAACGGCTGAGAAAACAACTGGCGGCATTCCCCGACCTGGAGCGCATCGGCAACCGGACGATCGCCGGCTTGGCGAGCCCGCGGGACCTGGTGGCGCTGCGGGCTGCGCTGCGTGCAGTGCCGGGGGTGATCGACGGTCTGGAAGGCATGCAGCTCGATCGTGATGGATTGGATCCTTGCGAGCCGATCCTTGACGAACTGGAGCAGGGGTTGACTGACGAACCACCGGCTACGCTCAGCCAGATCGGCGTGATTCGGCCCGGATACTCGGAGGCCCTGGATGAGCTGGTCGAGTCCTCCCGCGCGGCGCGGGAGTGGATCGCAAACCTGGAATCTGTCGAGCGGGAGCGCACCGGCATCGGCAGCCTGAAGGTCGGCTATAACAAGGTGTTCGGTTACTACATCGAGGTCACCAAGACCCATTCCGAGCGGGTGCCGGAGGATTACCTCCGCAAGCAGACGCTGGTCAACGCCGAGCGCTACATCACACCCGAGATGAAGGACTACGAGTCGCGGGTATTGACCGCCGAGGAAGAGATCCGAGCGGTCGAAGCCCGCCTGTTTCAGGGCCTGTGCAGTGTGGTTGCCCAGCACGCATCGGCCTTGCTCGGCACCGCACGCGCCCTGGCGCGCATCGACGTGCTGGCCGCGTTGGGGGAAGCCGCCGCCCGGCACGGGTTCGTGCGGCCCGAGCTCGCCGAAGACCTCAGCTTGGAGATCCGCGAGGGGCGCCATCCGGTAGTCGAGCAATTCCGTTCACGCTTCGTACCCAACGACGCCGTGTTCGAAGAAGGAGAGCGCATCAGGGTGATCACCGGGCCCAACATGTCGGGCAAATCGACCTACCTGCGCCAGGTGGCTTTGATCGTGCTGATGGCTCAGATGGGCAGTTTCGTGCCGGCCCGCTCGGCGCGCATCGGGCTGACCGACCGGATCTTCACCCGCATCGGCGCGCAGGACGAGATCCACGCCGGCCAGTCGACCTTCATGGTCGAAATGCTGGAAACCGCCAACCTGCTGCACCACGCGACCGAACGCAGCCTGCTGGTGCTGGACGAGATCGGCCGCGGCACCAGCACCTACGACGGGTTGTCGATCGCCTGGGCGGTAGTGGAGTTCATCCACAGCCATCCGCAGCTGCGCTCGCGGGCGCTGGTCGCCACCCACTATCACGAGCTGGTGCGGCTGGCCGAGACGCTGCCCGGAGTGCGCAATTACAACGTGGCGGTGTCGGAGGAGGGCGGCGACGTGGTGTTCCTGCACCGCATCGTCCCCGGCGGAGCCGACAAGTCATACGGGATCCACGTCGCCCAGCTGGCCGGCCTGCCGCGCGGGGTGGTCCAGCGCGCGCAAGAAATTCTGGCCGATCTGGAGGCCAATTCGGATCACAGCGCCAGCTCGAGTTCGCCGCAGCGGCAACTCTCGTTATTCGCTGGAAATGATCCGTTGATGGCTGAGTTGGAGGAGTTGGAGCTGGAGCAGCTCACACCGCTGGAGGCCTTGAACCTGTTGTTCGAATATCAACAAAGGCTGCGTCGGCGCGATTGAGCGTTTGCTTACAGCACCGGCCAAACGGAATCGGGCGCCGTCACGGCGCCCGCTTGATTGCGGTGAACTCTCACGAAGTCAGGCCCGCTCTGCGATCAGCTCCGGGTACTCTTCCTTGACCTCTTCAGCGTCGGCCAGGCCCAGCGAGTCGAGCAGCGCCAGGATCATTTCCGCCTTCTGTTCGGCGTCCCTGCGCGACCAGGTGCGGGTCTTCACCTCCAGGTAGCTGCCGTCCATCGCTGGCTTGAGCAGCCGATCGACGTTGATGAAGAACTCCTTGCCCTGGTAACGCACCAGCCAGCGCAATCGGTCTTTGTGCACCTCGATCTCCCCGCTGGGCTCGAAGTACTCGCGATAGAAGCGCTCGCTGTGGTTGGCCGGGGCGATGAAGCGTGAGCGGGAGAGCAGCACCGACTTGGGATACTCGCGTTCAGCCGCCGGGCCGATCAGCGTCAGCCGGTAGCGAACCCTAAAGACCTCGCCCAGGTCGTCCAAGAATTCGTCTTCGCGATAGCGCAGACGCCCCTGAGACGGCTCGTGGAAGCTGAAGTAAGTGTCGTACTCCTGGTAGTGCGCCGTGCGGACGATTTCCAGTGCTCCTGAGCGAAGCTGCTCGACCGTCGCCTCCGGATCCGGCAGCCGAATCTTGATCTGGACCTCGTAGCTCTCCTCCTGCTCGGCACCGCCGATCGCCAGCAGCTTGGAGAGCACCGAGTCCTCGCGTTCGATCAAGAAGGCGTCGATGCGTCGAGCGTAATCTGCGGCTTGCTCCATCAGCGGCCCGGTTTCCACCGTCAGCAGCTTCCGCTCGCGCATCAACCAGACGCCGTTGACCATCACGTCGGTGACGTCGGTCGACTTGGCTGTGTAGAGCAGCTGCGAGTAGATCGCAAGCGGATCGTGCGAGAAGTGCGGGCGCGAATGCAGCGTATCCAGGTCGACCAGCGCGAAGTCGGCCCGCTTGCCGACTTCGATCGAGCCGATCAGGTGACCGAGGTGCAGCGCCTGAGCGCCCAGCCGGGTGGCCATCGCCAGGGTGGTGCGGGCCGGTAGTGCGGTCGGATCGCCGGAGGTCGCTTTGGCCACGAAGTTGGCCAAGCGCATCTCCTCGAACATATCCAGGTCGTTGTTGGAAGCGGTTCCGTCGGTGCCCAACCCCAGGTGAATGCCCTCTTCCAGCATCTGGTTGACCGGCGCGAACCCGGAGGCGATCTTCAGGTTGCTGGAGGGGCAGTGGGAAACGCCGGCTCCGGCGTGCTGCAGCGTGTGGATCTCGCCGCTGTCGATGTGCACGCAGTGGGCCGCCAGCACCTTGGCTTCGAACAGTCCCTGCTTCTTGACCCAGGGGACCACCGGCATGTCGTAGGCTTCCCGCCACTGTTCGACCTCCTGGGAAGTTTCCGAGATGTGGATGTGCAGTGGAACGTCGTACTCAATGGCCATGTCGGTGCAGGCGCGCAGGATCTCTTCGGTACAGGTGTATGGGGCGTGGGGGGCGATCGACGGTACCACCAGCGGGTGGCCGCGCCAGCGCCCGATGAACTCGTTGGCTGCCGCCATCGAATCCTCGTAGGATTCGGCGTCGGGGGAGGGGAATTTGAGCACCGTCTGCGAGCACACAGCCCGCATGCCCACCTCGGCTACCGCCTCGGCCACCGTCTCCTCGAAATAGTACATATCGGCAAAGCAGGTGACGCCGCTGCGCAGCATCTCAGCGCAGGCGATCAGTGTCCCCACCCGGCAGAATTCGGGAGTCACAAACTCGCGCTCGACCGGCATGATGTAGCCCAACAGCCACACGTCCAGCCGCCGATCGTCGGCCAGCCCGCGCAGCATCGTCATGGCGGCGTGGGTGTGAGCGTTGATCAGGCCGGGCAGCAGCACCTTTCCGCCGCAATCTACGGTCTCATCGGCTTCGAAAGCCGCTTCGATCGCTTCGATGGTGTCCACCCCGACGATTTCGCCCTCCCGAACGGCGACCGCGCCGTGGGGGAACAAGCGGTACTTCTCGTCCATCGTGACGATCTGGGCGTTGGTCAGGATCAGGTCTGCCGTATCCATGGGAGAGTTCGGCGCATTATAAACCGCATATATAATCGCCCTATCGTGCGCGCAGTAGACATAATCACGAAGAAGAGCGAAGGTCGCGAGCTCAGCAGCGAAGAGATCGAATTCTTCATCCAGGGCTTTTCTCGCGACGACATTCCGGACTACCAGGCGGCCGCCTGGGCAATGGCGGTGATGTTGAAAGGGATGAGCGCCCGAGAAGCGGCCGACCTGACGCTGGCGATGGTAGCCAGCGGCGACCAGATCGACCTGACCGGGGTGGTGCCGGTGGCGGTGGATAAGCACTCGACCGGGGGAGTTGGCGACAAGACTACACTGGTGGTCGAGCCCACGGTCGCCGCCGCCGGCGTGCCGGTAGGCAAGATGTCGGGGCGCGGGCTGGGATTCTCGGGGGGCACGTTGGACAAGATGGAGTCGATCCCCGGCTATCGGGTTGAGATTTCAATCGAGCAGTTCAAACGCCAACTGAGCGACATCGGCGTAGTGCTGGCCGGGCAGACTGCCGACCTGGCGCCGGCCGACGGCAAGCTCTACGCCCTGCGGGACGTCACTGGCACGGTCCCTTCGATTCCACTGATCGCCTCCTCGGTGATGAGCAAGAAGTTGGCCGCCGGCGCGCAGGCCATCGTGCTGGACGTCAAAGTCGGGGTCGGGGCGTTCATGAAAGACGAACAGGAGGCGCGCCAGCTGGCGGAACTCATGGTAGAGATCGGCCACCATGCGGACCGCAAGGTGGTGGCGCTGATCTCGGACATGAATCAGCCGCTGGGCCATGCGGTGGGCAACGCCCTGGAGCTGGCCGAAGCAATCGCCACGCTGAATGGGGACGGACCGCCGGACTTCCTCGATCACTGCCTGGAGGTGGCTTGCCACATGCTGCACCTGGCCGGAGCCGCGGATGGCGCCGAGGCCGGAAAGCAGCTGGCCCGGCAGGTGATCTCCGACGGTAAAGCTCTGGGCAAATTCAGGGAATTGGTCGAGGCCCAGGGAGGCGACCCGAGCTACGTGGACCAGCCGGGTCAGCTGCCGGCCGCCGAAATGGTGGAAACGATCACTGCCGAGGCGGGCGGGTACGTGGCTGGAGTGCACGCTGCCGAAATCGGCTACGCGGCGGTCGACCTTGGGGCGGGGCGGGCTATGAAAGGCGATCCGATCGACCACGCGGTCGGAATCGTCGTCCACCGCAAGGTCGGAAATCAGGTTTCAGCCGGTGATCCGCTGTTCACCATCCACGCTAATCAGCCCGAACGGTTGCAGGACGCGGTGGAGCGGGTGCGGGCGGCCTTCGCGTTCTCCGAAGAGCGCGTCCCGCCGCTGCCCCTGTTTTACGCCACCATCGGTCACGAGTAGCACAGCGCCGGCGGCGAGCGCCGCCTGGCCGTACCATATCTCTGCCTCGCCTGCTCAGCAGGCAGCGCTACGTACAGGCTTGTGGGCTAACTTTCCAGGTTATGGACGGTAATTGGCTCCACCGGCTCCGCAAGCTCAAACCCGAAGATGCGTGAGAAGAAGTACAGTTCGGCCTCCATCGCCCGCCGGAGGTTTTCTGCTTTGCGGAATCCGTGTGCCTCGTCGGGGAACAGCAGGTAGGCGTACGGCAGCCCTTTCGCATCCAGCGCTTCAACCAATTGCTTGGACTGATCCGGCGGGACCACCTTGTCCTCGCCCCCTTGCAGCACCACTACCGGGGCTGAGCAGCGATCGACAAAATGGATCGGCGAGCGCTCCCGATAGAGCTCGACCGCCTCCGGGTACGGGCCGATCAGGCTGTCCAGGTAACGAGCCTCGAATTTGTGTGTGTACTTGGCCAGCGCCTCGGCGTCGGCTACCCCGAAGTAGTTGGCGCCGGCGGAGAAGAACTCGTGGAACACCAGGGCGCATAGGGTCGTGTACCCGCCGGCGCTGCCGCCGCGGATGACCAGCCGGTCGGGGTCGACGTCGCCGCGCTCGACCAGATAACGGGTGGCCGCAATGCAATCGTCGACGTCGGCCACACCCCATTCACCGTTCAGCATCTGCCGATATTCGCGTCCATAGCCGGTGCTTCCCCGGTAGTTGACGTCGACCGCCGCAAAGCCGCGACTGGTGAAGAACTGAAGCGGCAGCTGTATCTCCGAGTGGGTATTGCTGGTCGGACCACCGTGGCTGATCACGATCAACGGCGGCCGCTCGCTGGGTGGTCCTTGGTGGGCCGGATTGGTGGGCGGGTAGTAGAGCGCGTGGGCGGTCTGCCCGCCGGTGGTCGGAAACGAGATCGGCTCTGCGCTGGAGACCGATCCGGCAGGCGGCAGCTCCGGCTGCGGCGCGCTGAGTGCGTCGATCTCGCCGCGTTCTAAGTCGAGCGCGTACACGCTAGGCGGAGTGCGGTAGTTCCCGGCGATGAACACCGCTCGATTGCCGCTGGCATCGAAGTGCAGACTGTTGGGGTAGAACGAACTGAACTCGGTCTCAAGTTGTTGTAGCTCCCCCTCGCTGACCATCGCTAAATGGTCGATGCCGTTTTGACTGTAGATCGAGAGCAGCCGGCCATCCGGCGTGAAGGCGTACTGGGATAGACCGAAGACCCACATGGGAAAGCCAAACTCCGCCGCATGCTGCGCCAGCGGCTCTGCGTTCTCGCCATCCCAACGGTACAGGTTCCACCAA
>CAZJUE010000146.1:0-7422 GCA_964549025.1 uncultured Anaerolineaceae bacterium
ACGTCGCGGGCGACGGCGGTGACCCCGTTGGCCAGGCCGAAGGCCGAGTCGTCGCCCTTCTGGCTGACCTGTTCCAAAATGCGCGAGAGCTGCTGCCGGGCAAAGCCCCGATTCAGCATCAGCGAGACGTCCATAGCGAAGTTGCCGGAAAAAGCCGGCACTTGCCGGGAAGCGCGCAGCCGGTCCATTCCGAAGTCAAACACTTGCTTGGTGCTGCAGACCCGGACCGCCTGCCCGAGGGCGAAGATGACCGAGCTGGGCCGCTTGTATTCCTGGAAAAGGATCGGCTGCGCGTCGAGCACCCGGGACAGGACAAAACCGTTGATGCAAACCTGGCGAACGACGTAGGGGTGAACTCCGATGGCGCTGCGGGTGGCGCGCATGGCGATCCCGCCGCCGATGAAGTCGCCGCTGGCGACGTCGGCCATATAGGGAAGGTGACCGTACATATACAAGCGCCCGCCTTGCTTCACGCAACGCTCGACTTCGCCACCGATCTGCCCAATTTCGAGGCCGAACGCGGCCGCGATTTCATCCAGCGTCATTTTCGCCCTATTCGTCATGCATTATGCCTCCGCGTTAGGGTTAACCGGCAGGGAGCGGTCCTGTTACAGTTCTGAAAGGGGGACTGGCGTACTAGTGAGGGCGGCGCGGAATTCCGACTTCGGCTCAGGCGGGGGGCTCGCTGGGGGATTTCAGCTTCGGCTCACGCCGGCGCGTCCGCAACCCGGTGATAAAGCTGCTCGTAGCGGTCCATGGTGTGCTGGTTGTCGTGCCGGCGGCCGATCTCCAGGCTGGCTTTGCCGTAAGCCGCCTTGCGGGTGGGCGAGGCCAGGATTCGCTCCAGGGCGCGGGCAAAACCGCGAACGTCGTCAGGGGTGACCGTGTAGCCGTTCTTGCCGTCCTGCACGATCTCGGGCAGCGCGGCCGCGTCGGCGGCGATGATCGGCAGCCCGGTGGCGGCCGCCTGCAGGGTGGGAATGCTCTGCACCTCGACCTCGGCGGCGATCATGAACACGTCCGAGGCGCGGTAGAGCCCGGGCAGGTCCTCGTCGGGAACGAAACCCAGGAAGCGCACCCGATCGGTGATGTCCAGCTCACCCGCCAGCTGCTCCAGTTGTTTGCGATCGTCGCCGCGTCCGTCCACCAGCAGGCAGGGCTCGTCGAGCATGGCCACCGCTCGCAGCAGCTGGTCGATCTTCTTGTCCCGCGCCAGCCGCCCGAGGAACAACGCCCGCGGGCCGTCTGGCAGATCGAAGCGCTTTACGAGCTCGCGATCGGCCTTGCCCGGTTGGTAGCGGTCGGTGTCGATTCCGTTGGAGATTACCGTCGAACTCGCCTTCAGCCCCTCCGCCGCGAAAGCCGACTGCTGGGTGGCGGTGGGAAAGACCACGTGGTCGAAAGTGTTGATGGTGCGCATGGTGACCTCCCAGGCGATGTCCTCCACCACCCGGTCAATGGTCTGGCCGACGTGCACGTAATAGGTGACGAAACGAGGCAGAAAGTGAGCGGTCAGGATCTCGGGAATGCCGCTCTCCTCCTGCTCCAGCCGGGTGAGCTGCCAGCCGAGCAGCGCGCTGTCGTGCGTGTTGATCACATCCGGCTCGACCCGTTCGATGATCTGCAGCAGCCGCTCGTAGCCCATCAGCGGCAGGCGCCCCTCCGACCAGAACGGATTGGTGCCCGAGCGCACCCGGATCAGCTGCACGCCCTGATCTTCGGCCTCGTACGGCTCGCCGCGGTCGCTGGCGGTGATGACCGTGACCTGGTGGCCGCGCTCGACCATCGCCCGGGCCACCTTCTGGACCACCACGGTGACGCCGCTGATGGTCGGCGGGTAACCGTGGCTAAGCATCAACAGACGCACGGCTGTCCTCCGTAGGTGGTTCGGATGTTCCCTGTGTAGGCTCTGGGGGCAGCGCCGGCGAAGTCTGTGAACCCGGCGCGGAAGCCAGGCGGCTCGGATCGCGGCGCAGCATCCACTGATAGAAGCCCAGGCTGATCAGATAAGGCAGGATGAAGTAAGTCGCCCGGTAAAAGACCGCCGCCAGGACGGCCCGATCGAACTCCAGGCCGTACAGCGAAAACACGCCCGCCATCGTTCCTTCCTGCACCCCCAGCCCGCCGGGGATCATGGACGCCACGCCGGTGACCACTCCGATCACGAAACCGGAAACCAGCGTCCATGGGGCGACGGTGACGCCCAGCGAGCGGAAGGCGAAATACAGCGTGGCGACGCTGGCCACCCAGTCGAGCCCGATGAACAGCGCCAGCCACAGGATTTCGATCGGCCGGCGGCGCATCGAATCGGCGCCCAGCGTAACGGTGGCGTCGAAAGCCGCCAGGGTCTCTCCGGTCTCGCGGCGCAGCAGGCGGCGAGCGATCCGCTCGACCAGGCCGAACAGCCGGGCGCGCAGCCGGCCGGAGAAGATCAGCGCCAGCAGCAGCAGGGTGCCGAGCACCACTACCACCGTCAGGGCGGTCAACAGCGTGCCGGTGGTGGGCGGCATGGCGACGTTGGAGAGCAGGTAGATCAAGCCGACCGGCAGCATGGCGATCATGATCACGCTGGTGAATACGAAGTGCAGGATCGACACCGCCACCACCTGGCTGAAGCCCACGCCGTGACGGTTCATCAGCGCGTAGCGCACCGTGTAGCCGGCTGCGCCGCCGCTGGCGACCACGTGATTGAGTACGGTGGAGATGAACCCGACCGGCAGCAGATCGCGGGTACGCATCGGAATCTGCAGCAGCCGGCTCACCCGGACGAAGCTCATGCTCTTGCCCAGGTAGGACAATCCGATGGCAGCCAGTGCAAACGGGAACGGGCCCCAGGTCGCCTGGCTCAGGGCGTCCCGGATCTGCTCCCATTCGAGCGCCACGAACACCAGTCCGAGCAGGACGATGAAGGTGGCCAGCCAGCGGACGAAGCGCCGCGGCACCGGCGAGACCTGCGCCGGCTGCGGCGGCCGCGTGAGCTCCATCAGGAGCAGGAGCGCAGGTTGGAGGCGCGTAGGTTGGAGGAGCTGTTTGGTTGAGTGGACCCCATTAGATGACCAGCCGCAAACTCGCGATCGAACCGGGCATGCTGAGTGTAACCGATCCGTCGCTCGGCTCAAGCTGCTGTAGATCGCGTTCGCGAGCGTCGCAAAGGTAGGCTGCCTGGAGCAGCTGGCCGGGATGAACGCGCACGGTCACCGGCTGGCCCTGGGCGGTGTGGGTGTACAGACGGATCACCCGCCCGGCGCCGCGTGAAGCCGGCTTGTTGGCGGTCACCCAGACGTCGCTGCGGTCGAGCGACAGCATGCCGGCGGTGCGCTCGCTCACCTGCTGGTTGAGTGGGCCGGCCCACCCGTCCTGCAGTAGCGCATACGCGGTGGTCGGCAGAGCGTTGTCGATCCAACTCCCGCCGGCGGTGAACGCCAGCGCGTAATCGAAGGTGTAGGGGTCGGGCTCGAATCCGCCGGCCGGATGTCCCGAAACCGGGAACCAGCGGTAGGCTCGCTCCTTGACGGCGTTGCGCAGCGCGATCAGCTGCAGGCCGCCCTGGGCATTGTAGGTCACCGCTCCGGGCCGGCGCTGATAGAGGGCCAGGCCGTGCTGGTGCTGCGGATCGTGCAGGTGCACGAAATGCTGGAATGGCCAGAAGGTCGGCGAGCGCAGTTTCTCGCCGGGCCGGGTAACCACCCCGCCGGGGACGTCCATCACCAACTGCTCGGCGTGCAAGTCGGTGCTGAAACCGACGGTGACCGTGCGGTGCCGAGGGGCGCGGCCGGAGACCCGGAAACGAATGATCGGCTCGCCGGCGGTGAAGCGGATCGAGCGCCGTAGGCGCTCGCCGCCCAGTTCGCTGACCCAGGCGACCAGCAGCCCCTCAGGGTACTCGTCGACCTGCAGGTCGACCCGCCGACGGCTGGCGCGCTGATGCAGCTTCCAGGTTCCGCCCTCGAATTCGTTGCCCATGCGCCACAGGCCGCCCGAACCGCGGTAGCTGATCAGGTCGTTCGACGGACCGTGCAGCAGGTTTTCGCCGCTGCGCCGGTCCTGGGCGTGGATGATGGCGCCGCCTGCGCCGGCGTCCAAGACGACCTGATAGTCATCGGTTTCGACGGTGAGCGCGTCGCCGTGGCGGGACCAGGCCGGAATGCCCGCGCGCTGTAGGGGCCGGCGGTCACCGGGGCGGCCGTTGCCGCTGAGCGGCAGCGAAGTCCCTGCGGGATTGAGCATCCCGCGAATGGCGGCGTCGGCGGTCTCCCGGGCCGATTCCAACCACGGGATCTGCTCGTCGACCACGGTCGGATCCGGCGAGGTGCCGGTGATGAAGTCGTGGTGGTTGGAGACTGCCGCGGTCCAGCGGGCCGATTCGAGGTCGTTGCGCAGCTCTTGGGCGGCCGCCGCGTTTTCGGGCAGAGCGCTCAGACGCTCGGCCAGCAGGATGCGGTCGACCAGGTCGTGGCAACGGTCTTTGAGCGCCGGCCGGGCGGTGTAGAAGCCGCTCCAATAGGGGTTGGGATCGAGCTCGATCGTCGGCAGTTCCGAGCGGTAGTTCTCGATCAGGCTCAGGTAGTCGTCCAGCCCGGCGTTGACCACCCACACGCCGGTGTCCGGGTAGCGCCGCTCATTGTAGCGGTCGAGCAGCGGCAGCAGCTTGCGGATCGGGTGGATGAAGTCGACGCCGATCGGGCAGAACATGTAGGGGGTCGGGCTGAGCGGGCTGAGCTGGTGCACGTAGCGGCGGATGCGCCGGGCGATGTTGCGCTCGCTGCGGTCGGCCACCGCCAGCGGGAACAGGTAGATGCGGCTGAGCCCCCGGTGGGCCAGCAAATCGCCCTGGAAATAAGAGAAGGCGTTCCAGTGGGTGAGCACCTCGGCGCCGGAGCGATCGCGCCAGACGAAGTCCAAGGTGCGCTCGTGCTTCATCAGCATCTCAGCGGTCGAGCCGGCCAGCGGGTAGCGGCCGAACAGGTTGAGCTCGAAGCCCGGGAAGTACATGCCGTCCACCCGGGTGATGGTGGTGTGGTCGAATCCGGCCGCTCGCAGCAGTGAAGGCAGCGCCGGCGAAGCGCCGAAGCTGTCCGGGAAGTAAGCCAGCCGCGATGGCTGCTCCAGGTCGTGCTGGCGAAGCCACTCCTGGCCCATCAGAAAATCGCGCAAGAGCGCTTCGGTGCTGGGGATGATGGTGTCGGCGGTCGACACCGCCGGGCTGGACAGCCGCAGCCGGCGCTGGTCGATCAGGGCGCGAATGCGTTCCTGCTGCTCGGGCCGGTCCTCCCAGTACATGCGCAGGAAGAACACGCTCTCCAACGACCACACCCGGCGCGGCTCGCGCTCCAGGTAGTCGATGGCCTTGTCGATGATGCGCTCGACGAAACGATCGTAATAGACCTCGGAAGTGTGCAGCCAGTTGGGATCCCAGTGGCTGGATTCAGCCAGGATGAGCACTCGCTCGGCCTCCGGCGGGACGCCGAGCTGTTCACGGATCTGCTGTTCGGATGGCCTGGGGTCGGCAGGTGGGTGCAGTGCGACCTGCGGCGGAACGATAAGCTCCGGACCCGGGCGGGCCGGTGCTTCGATCAGTGGTTCGGTATCGGTTTCCAGCTCTCGTACTCCCTGCGTACGAAGTGACTTCAAATTCCTGTGCTCCTGTTTGGCTGAGGTTAACGGGTTAACGGTGCAATCCAAGCTATAGGTTGCAGTAAGCGTGCCTGAGACTCAATAGCGCGGAACGGCCACCGCAGGGAAGGACCATGGTCGCGATCCTCTGGGTGGCCGGGGCCTATCCGGGAGTTGCGCTCACCGCCTACTATTATAAGGAACTTGTTCAGAATTGCACGTGAGAAGTGGGTGAGCGTGGCGGTGCGAGCTGCGCGCTCACCGGCGCCTGGACCGAGTGCCTACGGCAACGGGTGCGCCGACCGAGTGCGCCGACTGCGGTAGATCTCGCGCCCCAACTCTACGTGCGATCGAGGTTGAGCGGGGTGATGCAGAGCGGGCGGGCGCCCTGCAGCAGCTCGAGCCCCTGCCTGGCGTACTCCAACATGGCGGCCGGCTGAGCGGCGGGAACCAGCTCAGATTTGACCTGGCTCACGACCCTTGCCGGGGCTCCCGCAGGCAGCCCCGCCAGCTCTCGGGCTTTGCGAATCGCAGCCTGCAGGCCGCCGATCTCGTCCACCAATCCGAGCTCGACTCCCTGGCGGCCGGTCCACACCCGTCCCGCACCAATGTCGTCGACCTGTTCACGCCCGATCGAGCGGCTCCTGGCGACGTGGTCCAGGAACAGGTCGTAGATGCGGGTGATGCTCTCCCAGAGCAAGCCTCGTTCGGCCTTGCTGAACCTGGCCTCGACGTCATACATCCCGGTGTGCTCGCCGCGCTCGATCCGCTCGCGGCCGAGGAACAGGTGATCCAGGAGGTCGTGCGCTACCAGCTTGCCTACCAGTACGCCGATGGAACCGGTAACGGTGCTGGGCTGGGCGAAGAGGTGGCGGCCCGGGGTGGAGACCCAATATCCGCCGGATGCGGCGGTGGGTCCCATGCTCACCACCAGCGGCTTCTCCTTGTTGATTTTCTCAAGCGCAGCGCGCATCGCCTCTGAGGCGGTGGCCGATCCGCCGCCGGAGTCGACGTACAGCACCACGGCCGCGGCGCGCCTGTCACGCAGGGCCTGGCGGGCGGCCTGCACCACCGTGAGATCGCCGGCGCGCGGCTCAGTGAGGATCGGGAGATCGATCGGCGGCTTGATCGGTGGCCGTCCGCTCCTCCCGTCGACGATCGTTCCTTCGATGGGAATGACGGCCACGTATCGGTCCACCCGCATCGGTCTGGGCAAGCGCAGCGATTTGCGGGCGGCCTCCCAGGGCGCCAGCCGCGCCGGCTGATCGTCGCTCCCGAGCTGGCTGGCCAGGTCTTCCTCGCCGAGCAAGCCATCCACCAACCCGAGTTCCAGCGCTCGCAGGTCGGTGGCGGGGGTCTGGTCGACCAGCTCACTTGCGGCCGTGACGTCCACCTGCCGTCCCTGAGCGATGATGCCCAACCGTTGCTCGAAGGCCGAATCCATCAGCCAGTTGGCCATCTGGCGCACTTCCTTCGACATGTCCTTACGGGTGAGCACGTCGGCGGCCGACTTATAGGGGCTGATCGGCAGAAAGTCTGCCTCGATGCCCGCCTTTTTCAGCGCCTCCGCCAGATAGGGGTAGGTGCGCGCCATTCCCAGCGCATGGACCTCGCCGGCCGGCTGCAGCAGGATTTGGTCCGCGGCGCAGGCCACCAGGTAGTTGGACGGAACGTAAAAAGTGGCCCAGGCCACCACCCGTTTTCCCGCTGCGCGCAGCTCGGCTACCAGATCGCGCAAGGACTCGATGGCGGCTGGGGCCATCTGAAGCGGCCGGAGCTGAAGCAGAACGCCTTCCACCCGAGGGTCTC
>CAZJUE010000147.1:0-7387 GCA_964549025.1 uncultured Anaerolineaceae bacterium
TTCTCGGAACGATTCCCAGATGAGCTGCCCTGCCGAATCCGCATACGTCTCTCAACTGGTCGGTTGCTGGAAATCGAAAAGCGATCGTACGACGGATTCCACACGCAGCCCGTGCGCTGGGATACCGCCGCTGAGAAGTTCCACCGGTTGAGCGACCCACGCGTGGAACCGCCCCTTGGACAGGAAATCTTGGATGCGATTAGGAGCCTCGAGTCGATCCAGGTGTCGGAATTTACGCGGATTCTCGCTGAAATTCAGGCGGCAGGCTGACTGCGATCGAACAATACCGAAAGGATGCTGGAACATGACTACGGAAGCAGCTGAAGCTGAGGATCTGAACTTCGACTTCTTGAGGATCAACAGGCGACCGCCAAAGCCTCGCCGAAAGGGTGTGACGGAGATTCGCGGCCCCTACTACACACCCATGGGTCGACGCTACCTTGAGGACATCCTAGACACGATGGGCGACTACGTGGATGCTCTCAAATACGCGGGTGGATCTTTCGCGTTGATGCCTGCGGCGAGGGTCAGTGAGCTCAATGAACTCTGCCACAGCCATGACGTGCTGGTTTCTACCGGAGGCTTCATCGAGTACGTTCTAACCCATGGGGCAGCCGCGGTTGACCGCTACGTCGAGATCTGCCACAGGCTCCAATTCGACATCATTGAGCTCTCGAGCGGGTTCATCACCCTGCCGACCGATGACTGGCTCGGGCTGGTCGAGAAGGTGCAGAAGGCTGGATTGCGGGCCAAGCCAGAGATCGGGATCCAATTCGGCGCCGGTGGGGCGACCATGGCCGCGGAGCTCGAGGCTGAGGGAACCCGCGATCCGGATTGGGCGATCTCCCAGGCAGTGCGGTTCCTGGAGGCCGGCGCCTACATGATCATGATCGAATCTGAGGGGATCACGGAGAACGTTTCCGCCTGGCGCACCGACGTCCCGGCCAAGATCGCCAATCGTTTGGGGCTGGAGCAGGTGATGTTCGAGGCTGCTGATCCGCAGGTCTTCGAATGGTATGTCAAGAACTACGGCCCAGATGTGAACTTGTTTGTAGATCACAGTCAGATCACGCAGCTCGAGTGCCTTCGAGCGGGCATTTGGGGAACCAAAAGCACCTGGGGACGCGTGGTCACCCACCAGTCATAGCAGCCCGTCGCCAATCCTGCTGTAGCCGGTCTGGATTCCGCACGGCCGCGCAAGCCCCGGGGAGAGTGCAGGCTTGCGGGTCCTTGCGGGTGCCGCTGCCCACCGTTAACCCGCAAACCACCCTTTTGTGTCATGACATCGATGCCCCCCTTGCCTACACTCGCAGTGATCCCGCGGCCTTTGCGCGAGCCTCGCATGAGTGGAGGAATCTTAAAAATGTCCAAGACCCCGTATCTGCGGCGACGGACCTCGATGACGTGTTGCCGGCATGCTGATGTGTCGCGAATCGTGCAGATGGTTCGTTGAAGGAGATTGGCCATGGCGATGCTGATTGAGGACCTGTGCATCTTATGCGGCGCATGTGTGCCGGTCTGTCCCAATGATGCGATCTCAGAAGGACCCATTCTTTACGAGGTCGATCCGACCCTGTGTACCGAATGCGTTGGATTTTTCGATGAGCAGCAATGCGTCGAAGTCTGTCCAGTCGATGCGGTCGTATTCGATCCGGAGCAGGTGGAGAGCATGGACGAACTGCGTGCCAAGTATTCGCGGTTGCATCCGAACCGCGCTCCGACCGGAGGCTGGGACAAGGTAAAGGAGACCGTGGCGTAGTCGCCAAGAAAGCAGAGTGTAGCCCCCATGTCCCAAAACAACATGAGCATCCGAATCGCCGGCCAGGCTGGCCAGGGCGTTGAATCCACGGGAGCTGGATTTTCCTTGGCGCTGGCGAGAGGCGGCTTGAACATCTTCACCATGCAGGATTACATGTCCAGGATTCGAGGCGGCTTGAACTTCTTCCAGCTACGGATCGCCCCGTCGGAAATCTATTCCCATACGGACGATCTGAACCTTCTGCTGGCCTTGAATCGTGAAGCGTTTGAGAGCCATTCGCCCTTGGTCGATCCCGGCGGTGGGGTCGTTTATGACCAGGAAATGAGGGTAGAAGCCGAGCAGCTGACGGATCGGGGGATACAAGCATTTTCCGCTCCGATCAACGAGATCGCCGAGGAGGTTGGGGGTAATCGCCTGATGGCCAACACCGCCGCCGTCGGGGTGGCCACCGGAATCACGGATTATCAGTTCGAACGCATCGCGGAGGTAATCGAACAGAACTTCGCCAGGAAGGGTTCGCAGGTTGTGGAATCGAACCTGAGGGTGGCCGAGGTGGCGTTTGATTTCGGCAGAGACACTTATGCTCAGCGCTTCGATTATCAACTGCGAGCGGTTGAGAGGCCGCCTCGCCTGCTGATGAACGGCAATCACGCCTTCAGCCTGGGTGCGTTGGCCTCGGGATGCCGCTTCGTCTCGGCCTATCCGATGACACCGGCGACAACGATCATGGAATGGCTGGCAGCTCGGGCTGAGGAATATGGCGTGCTGGTGAAGCAAACCGAGGACGAGATCGCCGCCATTTGCATGGCGATCGGCGCCAGTCACATGGGCGTCCGGGCGATGACCGCGACCTCTGGCGGCGGTTTCTCACTGATGGCAGAAGCCTTGGGCCTGGCTGGAATGACAGAAACCCCCGTGGTCGTGGTCAACGTTCAGCGTCCCGGCCCCTCCACTGGTCTCGCCACACGGACCGAGCAGTGCGACCTACGGTTCATGCTGCATGCCTCCCAGGGAGAGTTCCCGCGCTTGGTGCTCACTCCCGGTACCATGGAGCAGGCTTTCGAGGCCGGCGCGCGCGCGTTCAACCTGGCGGAGAAGTATCAGACTCCGGTGATCGTCCTCTACGATCAGTACCTGGCCACGTCGTCCCGCGTGCTGGAGCTCGACGCGCTGGATTTCGACTCGGTGGCCATCAACAGGGGCGAGTTGCTGGGTGCTGAGGATCTGGATCAATTGGACGGGGAATATGAGCGCTACGCGTTCACAGAAAGCGGAATTTCGCCGCGTGTCGTCCCCGGTTCCCACGAGAAGGCGTTTTTCCCGGTCACTTCGGATGAGCATCGGCCGGACGGACACATCGAGGAAGAGCGCATGAACCGCGTTCGCATGATGGGCAAACGGATGGGCAAACTCGAAGCCGCTCGCGAAGACCTTTGGCAACCGGAGTTGTACGGACCGCAGCAAGCGGAGCTGACTTTCGTCGCCTGGGGCTCTACATTCGGCCCGCTTCGGCAAGCAGTCGATTGGCTCAACGATGACGGTACGAGCGCAAACATGCTGCATCTACCACAAGTTTGGCCATTTCCGGTGAACCAGGTGAGTGAAGTCCTGGGCCCTGCGCGGCGGACCATTGGAGTGGAACAGAACTTCGCTGCCCAGCTCGCCGGGTTGATCCGCCAGGAGACGGGGATCCACATCGCAGACAACATTCTGAAATACGATGGGCGCCCAATGACCCCAAACTACATTCTCCGATGCCTGGAGGAGGAGCGCTTCAATGCTCAGACCATCTGATTACATCGTCCGGCAGAAGCCGACCTGGTGCCCCGGCAATCCAAGTTGCGGAAACTTCCACATCATGGCCACAATTCGCAGCGTGTTGGCCGAACTCGAGCTCGCCCCCCATCAGGCCATCATCTCTTCAGGCATCGGTTGCGGAAGCAAGCTTCCAGACTACACCAAGATCAATGGCTTCATGGGAATCCACGGACGCCCGCTGGCAGTGGCCTCAGGCTTCGCACTCGCCAACGATGAGATGGTAGTGATCGCCATCACCGGGGACGGAGATGGATATGCGATCGGTGGGAACCACTTCATCCACACAATGCGGCGAAACATCAACATTACGCACATCGCCCAGAACAACCAGGTCTACGGTCTCACCAAAGGGCAGTACTCACCCACTTCTGAGAAAGGCTACCGATCGAAGACATCTCCATACGGCGCCATCGAGCCGCCGGTCAATCCGCTGACGCTGGCCATTGCCGCCAATGCAAGCTTCGTTTCGCGTACCTTCGCTGGCGATAGAGCACACATGAGCAGAGTGATGAAGGAAGCCATCCTACATCGCGGCTACGCTTTGGTGGACGTCCTCCAGCCATGCATCATCTTCAACCGCGTGAATACCTATGACTGGTATGCAGCACGCGTCTATGACGTGGAAGAAGCCGGACACGATCGCAGCGATCGGGCTGCGGCATGGGAGCTGGCCCAGGATTGGAACGATCGTATTCCGATCGGTGTATTGCTCCAGCAGGAACGGCCCACCTATGAGGAGCAGGAGATGGCTCTGCGAAGTGGGCCGCTGGTCAAGCGCCAACTCGCGCGCCTGTCCTCCGAGCAGGTCGACGCGCTGAAGTCCCGGTTTATCTGAAGCGCGTCGATCCCACTTGCACTCGAGTAGACGGCGAAAGAGCGCGGCCTATCGGCCGCGCTCTTCCGAATCGCCGTCAGCAGGACGGCCACCGACTCGCGAACCTCAGCCCATGTCCATCTTCATGCCGCCAGACATGTGGTCGCCCTGGTCGGATGGGTCGCCGAGGAACTTCTCAGGATCCTTATCGAACATCTCCTTGTGGACGGCGATGTGGAAGTAGTAGGTCTTGCCGCCGAAATCCGAGGACGGAGCAGTCGCTTCGTCCACCATCATTCCGCAGACCGGACATTTCGTCACTTGATCCCTCCCTTCGGACGTGTCGGATTCTGTGTACCCAGGTGCGTTCAGGGGCAGTATTGGGTCATGCCCAGGACCAGGCAGTTTTCCGGTCATGCCCAGGACTTGCGACAGCAGCCCTCGGAACAGTGGGCGACTCTAGGAATCATGAACCGTTTCACGGCTTCACCTCCTTTCGCGTGCTTCCGAGGTAGAGCTCGCGTCGCTCTGGGCGCGATCAGCCCGTGAGGTCGAGGCACTCCACTCCGATTATGACGTACCCGTAATCATAAAGCCTGCGCAGTAGGCCCATCAGTGCCGCTTGATCCGCAACCGTACCGATCAGCCGCGTATGGTAGCGGTCCGCCCCGGCCCGATCGGCATCGATGCGCATACCGCCGAACCACTCCAGCATGCCGTTGCCAACCTGACCTTGCACTGAGATCCGATATCGAAGCGGTTGCGTCATGTTCAGTCGCCGAACAGCTTTTTGCAATTGATTTCTCCGTCTCCGCAAGAAGCTCAGTCAGATAATCGATCTGTGGCGCTACCGGAAGTCGAGCGGCGAAAGGGTGAATGGATCGGCTTTCAGGCGAACCGAAGCTCCTCATCCGGTTGCTTGCGCCAATTCGGCAGCGCCCAGCCACGTTCCCCGGCCACGCGGATATCTCTGCGGAGGAATAGCGCCAGGCCGCCTGCGTAGAAGATCGCCGCCCCTGCGAGCAAGCCGATTGCCCAAGCCCAATTCAACCCGGATAGAGCCTCGCCCCCTTGATAGTAGGTGAACGGGGAGAACCGCCCCAACCCTTCCAAGGACGGCGTAAGGGGCAACACCATGGTCGTCATAAAGCTGGCCATCAGCGCCAGCCCAGCCAGGGTGGCGGCAAGCCTGCGAGATGGTAGCACCATGCTCAGGAACGTAGCCAAGCCGGCAAAGAAAACCAAGAACGCAAACAGCGAGAGATGTGGCCCAGCCAATTCGACGACACCTACCTGCATGCTTGTGCCCGGCGCAGCAAGCGCCGCCCCGAGCCACATGAGCACCAAGATCAAGCCAGTCGCGGCCACAGATCCCAGCACGCGCCCCAAGAATAGCCGGGTCCGGCTAATCGGGTGCGAGATCAATAGGTCGAGCACACCGCTCTCCTCGTCGTCAGCAAGCAATCCGCTGCCGGTCAGCACAGCGAAGATGCCCACGATCAGCCCCAGATAGGAGAACACGTACGTATCCAAGAACCCGCTTGGCGTGAAGAGTGATGGGACCTCCCCGATCAGCACCAGCAGTTCCGGTGGATAGCTTTCCAGCGCAGCCTCAAAGGTGGGGCGCATCTCGATAATGCTGTCGTACATCCCGATCAGTGCCAGGGCGTAGGCGGCCAATCCGAACCCCCATGCCAAGATGCCGCCTCGCTGACGAGTGAGTGTGTGGCGAAAGATTGCCAACATGTTCATGCTCCATTTCTTGGACTGCCGGCGAATAGGCCGGTAAATCCGCTCCACTCGAGGAAAGCTATTGGTAATAAACTAGAAAGACCTCTTCCAACGAGGGCTGTTCAGTCTCAAGCCGTGCGATCGGGTAATTGGCTAGTGCCTTGATCAGCTCATCCATCTTGCCTTTAATTTCCAGCTTGACGGCGGTCCCGTTGTCTCGATCTAAGACCCGGACACCCTGAATTCGCTCCAAGAAACTGCTGTCGACAGGTCGGTCAAATCGAACGTCGGCGCGCAGCAGCGATCGCTGAATCAGCGATTCGGGCTTGGCGACCTCGACGACCACACCCTCGCGGATGATCCCAACTCGGTCGGCAATCACCTCCACCTCACTCAGTACATGCGAAGAGAAGAAGATGGTCGCCCCGTCAATGCGGGCCTGTTCGACCATCCCAAGCACTTCCTTCTGCACCAAGGGGTCAAGTCCGGAGGTCGGCTCGTCCAGCATCAGGAGCGGCGGCCGGTGCATGAAGGCCTGCACGACGCCCACCTTCTGTTTGTTACCCTTCGAAAGGTTCTTGACTCGTCCGTCTAGATCCAGGCCTAGCCGGCTCGCCAACCGCTCTACGTAGGGCCATTCCACCTGACTTCCACGCAGGCGGGCCAGCAGCTCCAGGATCGACTTGGCTTTGAGGTTGCCCTCCAGGTGCAGTTCTCCTGGTAAGTAGCCCACCTTCTGGCGCACTGCCACGGGATCCACCTGCGGATCGATCCCGAACACCCGCGCTTCACCGGCCGCCGGGCGGATCGAGTCCAGCAGACATCGGATGGTGGTCGTTTTCCCCGCTCCATTCGGGCCAAGGAACCCGAAGATTTCGCCCTGACGGATTTCCAGATCAACGCCTTTCAGGGCTCGCACGGACCCGTAGTCCTTGACCAGACCACGTATCTCGACCGCCAGGTCTTGTGTCATGCTGTGCTCCTTTCGAAGGGGCGTTTGCCGCAGTCCACTTCGCCACCAATGTGCTTGGACCGGGCTGGCAACGACATGCAAAGCTTAAAGGCCCGCATGTGCCTCGTCATGACACAAAAGGATGGTTCGGGGGTTAATAGGATTCGCCGCAGTGCTCGACTGGCTCGCGGCTGCCGCCCGGCAACTCGAATGGCGGCATGCGAGCAGTCCCGCGGCCGTCAGGAGGCAAGCAGGCCCATCAACCTCGCCCTGGCCGCCGCCCGGGTCCGGCTGTTGACCCCCAACTTGCCGT
>CAZJUE010000148.1:0-4895 GCA_964549025.1 uncultured Anaerolineaceae bacterium
CGCGAGCCGGTTGAATCGCAAGCTGAGCCCGGGCGCGATTTGGATCGCATGATCGAAGAGTCTAAATTCGAGGATTGAGTCGCTGATGCATCCGCACCGGACGCTCGACCCGAATGGCGGCCTTGACCGGGATTGGCCACCGGTCATCGACTACGAAGACTCCGACTATCAGGATCGCTTCTGGGATCAGGGGGAACGGAGCTATGAAGACCGGGCCGAGGCGGCCGCGCTGCGAAAACTGCTACCGGAGGGCGGCCGACTGCTGCTAGAAGTTGGGGCCGGAGCCGGACGCAATACCCCGCGCTATGCTGGATTCGGCAGAATCGTGCTGCTGGATTACTCGATCTCCCAGCTGCGACAGGCGCAGCAGCGGCTGGAGTCCGGTGCCGATCACAGCTACGTGGTGGCTGACGTCTATCGCTTGCCGTTTGCCACCGGCAGTTTCGATGCGGCCACCATGATCCGCACGTTCCACCATATGGCCGATCCGTCGCTGGCGCTCGCCAGCCTGCGGCGGACACTGGCCGATAGCGCGGATCTGATCCTGGAATTCGCCAACAAACGCAACCTCAAAGCGATCGTGCGCTGGATCGTGCGTGCGCAGCGCTGGAACCCATTCGATCGCCAACCGATCGAATTCGCCACATTGAACTTCGATTTTCACCCGAGCGCGGTGCAAGAATGGGTAATCAGTGCCGGATTCGAGATCGAGCGCCAGCTCAGTGTCTCGACCTTCCGGCTGCGGCTGTTGAAGCGGGCGCTGCCGACCGGGGTGCTGGTGGCGCTCGATTCGCTATTGCAGCCGATCGGGCGCTGGGTGCAGCTTTCGCCGAGCGTGTTTATCTTGGCGCGGGCGCGTCCTCAGGCCGCCAGTAGCGACCGGATTCCCGCTGCATCAGATCGGCACCGATGAGCTCGCGGCGCAGCCGAGCGGTATCGGGGTGGAAGCGGGCCAGCAGCTGATTGACTTCCGCCTCGCTGTAGTGTCGATCGTGGTCGAACGATTCGACCAGGTGCCGTAGGATCGCCAGCAGCTTCTTGTGCTGCGCGGGGATCGACTTCAGGCTGCCGTCCGGATTGGAGAAGTCACGCACCACCTTCCGATCGTAGGCGTCCAGATCGACTTCGGCTGCCATCTCGGGCAGCCGGTCCGACGACAGCAATCGCCGCGCCATCTGCTCCAGCGTCTTAGGCTCCAGGCGGTAAACGCTATAATAGCCGTCTGCCCGCGCGCTGACTAATCGTGCGCTCGCCAACCGGGCCAGGTGGTGGGAGACGGTGGAGGGGCGCAGCTCGAGCAGCGCGGCCAGCTGCTCCACCGTGTACTCGCCTTGCGACAACAAACCAACGATCTTAAGTCGATTGGCATCGGACAGGGCCTTGAAGAAGGCGAGCAGATCATCGAGTTGCGATTCAGCGATCATCTAACTAATTCGATAGCTATCGAAATAATTATACGGACTTCGGGTCGCCTGTCAACCCTTGGAGGTGGTTATGGCTGATGCGCGCGAGCGCTACGCGGTGGAGGTCGCCGGTGTGCAGCGGAAGCTGCCGTTGTTCGAAGTGGCGCCTGGCTTGCGCATCGCTGTGTTGAACATCCTGGGCGATAGCGAGTTGGTTGAAGCTTGCGGCCGCGCGCTGGCAGCCCGCCTGGCGGAGGTGGACTTCGATGTGCTGGTGACCGCCGAAGCCAAGAGCATCCCGTTGATCTGTCGGTTGACCGAGCAGACCGGAAAGCCCTACGTGGTGCTGCGCAAGACCTACAAGCTATACATGGGCGATGCGCTGGAGGCCGAAACGCTGTCGATCACTACCGGCAAGCCGCAGCAGCTGTTCCTGGACGAGAAGGACCGCGAGCTATTAGAAGGCAAGCGGGTGGCGCTGGTGGATGACGTGATCAGCACCGGCTCCACCTTAAAGGGAATGCGCAAGCTGGTCGAGATGGCCGGCGCCGAGGTGGCCTGCGAAGCGGCGATCTTCACCGAGGGGGACGAAGACGATTGGAACCACGTGATCGCTTTGGGGCACCTGCCGCTCTTCCGCGAAGGGGTTTAGACCACCTAACCGCAGTAAACCGGCCCCCGATCCAACCACTCGGCTTCGAACCAGCCTTCCAGCCGCTCTGCGTCGCTGAGCTCGAGCCAGAACCAACCGCCGGCGGCCTGGCCGGCCGAGTAGTGCTCCAGCTGGATCTCGCCATCGACTGCCTGGGTCCATTCGGTACCGCTGACGACGGCTGCCCCGTATCCAGCGCCGTCGAAGTTTAGCCTGACGCGCTCGCCCGACGATGTATCCCCGCTGGGCCAAATGGTGATGCTCACCTGTGGCAGTTCCTCACCGGTCGCCAGTTGCAGGTTGAAACCGATCGCCATCGCATCCAACGGCGAGCATGCCGTTTCAACGCTTCCCAGGTAGCGGTCGGCGCTCTCCGGCGGCGGCTCGCCACCGGTGCGTGCACAGCCGATCAACAAACCAGCCAGGCTCACAGCCAATGCCAGCCCAAGCCGGTGCCGGGCCGACGGGCCGGAGATCACCCGGCGAGCCGCAATCCTGCCGGGAGAATCAGGATGCTTGTACGCCCCTGCGCGTGGCGCATTGGAGACCTCAGCGCCAGCTGGCGCTGAGGTCTCTGCAAGGATGCTCACTGGTTTACGGCCAGGAGTAGCGCACTTCGTAGTCAAGCGTGATCTCATCATTGGCCGGGATCCGCACCCGGAACTCGATGGTCGAGGAGTCCAGTTCCTCGTAGTCGTGGCTGGAGCTCAGCAGACGCCACTCGCTCCAGCGGAACAGGTGCTCCACCACCCGCACCTCCACCGGCTCGTCCTTATGGTTGCGCAGCGTGATCTCGTAGGCCTCTTCCAGGCTCTTCTGCGATGGGCGGCGGAAATCGGTCTGGATCCGTTCGCCGACAATATCGAAGGCGTCGCCGACGTACAGCCGTACGGTTTCGCCCTTCGGCGTGTGGTCGATCGAGTCCTCCCCGATCAGCAGCGCCGCGCCGTCCACGTCTTCTTGATAAACCCGCACCCGACCCTTGGGCAGATCAGCCTCGGCCTCTTCGGTGTCGAACTCCAGCATCACCATCACTTTCGGATTGGATGCCACGCCGTAGGACGGTTCGGTCTGTGGGTAACCGAAGAAGTTGCAGTAGTAGTAGTTCGAGCGGCACTGCAGCCCGTCGTATACAAAGAACTTGGCGGCGGGCACCTGATTGACAGTGACGAACTCGATCTGCTTGTTCTCGTTGTTCTTGACGGTCACCGGTCGCGGCACCTCGTACAGGTGGTACTCGAAGAACTCGCGCTGCTCCACCGGCGCGGCCGCCAGCTCGGCTTCGGCTGCAAACAGCATGTCCTGCCCCGCCATGCCGGGCTGGGCCAGGCGCTGCAGGTCGCCAGCGATGAGCTTGAGCTGGGCGTCCTGGTAGCTGGTGCCGCTGGTGTTGCGCATGGTCACCCAGCCGTCCAGGTCGATGGCGTCTTCATCGCTGGAGAGCAGCACCACGTAGTCGGCCTGCCAGGAGATGCCCCCGGTCAGGTAGGTGATCTCGACTTCTTGCTCTCCAGACTGATCGGCCAGCAATTGCCAGACCAGCGTCGGCTGGGTGATCAGGCCCTCGGGGAGCTCAGGGAACGAGACCTCCTGCACGTCGCCGCTGATGACTGACACCTGGCCGGCCTCGTCCTCCAGAATGATGCCGCCCTGGGTCGAGAGCAGGCGCCCTTCGTACAGGGTGCCGTCCTGGGTCAGCACTCGGACCGTCTGGTCGAGGTACTTGCGGAACAACGCCGATGAGTCCACCAGATCGAACTGGTAGTTCTGCTCGAGCACGGCCAACCCATCCGGGTCGCTCAGCGATTTGAACAGGACGCTGGTGGGGTCGATTGAGGCCGCCACGTCGGAGAAGGCGATCTCATTGAACCCGGAGTTCAGGTCGAATTGGCGGCGGTCGCGCACCAGCGCCGTGCCTTCGTTGTAGACGGTCAGCGCCAGGTTGCCGTCAGCCGCCTCGGCGACCGGCACCGCAGTGGGAGTGGCCGCCTCGTCGGTTACTCCTAGACTGCTGCAGGCGATGCCCAGGAAGGTCAGACCCAGCACCACCATGATGGCTCGCCGGGTCGATCCGTACTCGGTCTCGTGGTGATTCATGCTTGCATCCTCGCTTTCTTGCCGGTGCCCCGAAGGACTGCTCGCAGCCGATGTTCGGCCGCGCGCTGCGGTCGTAGTTAATGCCTATTCGTGGATTCAGACGGTGGCAAGCGTGAAATGGTTCCCAGCCGCCGTAATCCGCGGTTAAGCGGCGATTGATATAATCCGGCGCGCAACGGAAGGAGAGCTGAGTTGTTTGCTCGGAAAGAAGAAGAGGAACGCTACCGCAAGGAAGGTCGGCTACCGCCCGGCCAATCGGCGACCAACAAGTTCCCGGTGCTGCACTACGGCCCGGTCCCCAAGTTCGATCCGGAGACCTGGGACCTGCGAGTCTGGGGCGAGGTCGAGCAGGAGCAGCGCTGGAACTGGGAAGAGTTTCAGCAGCTGCCGCGCACCAAGCTGCAGATGGACATCCACTGCGTGACCCGCTGGAGCAAGTTCGACACCGAGTGGGAAGGGATTTCGATCCGTCAACTGGTGGACGGTGGCTTGATCCAGCTCAAGCCAACAGCCAAGCACCTGCTGCAACACTGTGAATACAACTTCACCGTCAACGTGCCGGTCGAGGTGGCGCTGGCCGACAACTTCCTGCTGGCGACCCATTTTGACGGTGAGCCGCTCACCCCGGAGCATGGGTATCCCCTGCGCGGTATCGTCGGTTCGATCCCTGGCCGCGACGACCTGCTGGAGCCTTACTTCTGGAAGGGCGGCAAGTGGCTGCGCGGGCTGCAATTTCTGCAAGA
>CAZJUE010000148.1:4995-7227 GCA_964549025.1 uncultured Anaerolineaceae bacterium
GGATGGCGTCTGGTATGGGTCGATCACCATAAGACCTCGCTGGTGCTGCTGGGCGAGGAGATGGCTGACGTGCCGGGCGAGCGTTCGCTGGAGGCCGCCGGCTGCGTGTTGACCTGGCAGACCTTTTACCCCGATCAGCCGCTGCCCAAAGCGGTAGCGCTGGTGGGCGACCGGGACATCTGGCGCATGCAGTTTCCCGATACCCGGGCCTTTTCGGAAGGCCTCTACCGCAGCGACTTCTCGCCCTCCAACGACGAGCTCTGGGGGCCGCTGCTGGATGACGACCAAACGGTGGTGCAGCAGCTCACTGAGCGCGGCGCGCTGCTGTATGAAGCTCGCATGCTGGAGATCGCCGACGTGGTTGAGCGCTATGGGTTTGAAACGGTCTTCGAAGGCCACCGCACACTGGCGGTCAACCACCACGGAACCGGCGACATGGGCGAGTACATCCGGCAGCAGGGCTACGAAATCGGATACTGCTTCGCCGAAGTGGTGCGCGATGATCGGCTCCAGACAGTGGTGACGCTGTACTCCGATCAGGTGGACGTTTCGCAGCTAGCCCGCAAGCACGGTGGGGGCGGTCATCCGGGCGCAGCCGGCTTTCAGCTCACCCGCGCCGATCGGCCGTTTCCGCTCGGGAGCGAAAGGGCGGAAGGCTAGGAGGGCGCGGGTCGCAAGGGGTTGGGCCGCCTCAGATCCCGGCGGCCGGGGATCAGGGCTCGGCGACCAGCTCGAAGTCGGCCACCAGCGGCAGGTGGTCGTAGTAGCCGGTGGGCAGGTCGAGCACCACGTCGTCGGCCTGCAGCCCCAGCTGTTCTAGCGCCGCATCCGACAGCAGCATAGTGTTCAGCACGAAGGCATTGCGCAGCACAAGCACGCTGTCGGTGTAGTAGATGCGGTCGAGCGCACCCCACGGAAACGCGGGTGATTCGGTGCGCCAGGTATAGAAGTCCTCCCCCAATCCGTTGTGGCTGGGATTGGCGTCCGCCAACGGGCTGTCGTCCCAGTCCGGTTCTAGATCCTCTCCATAGGCCGATTCATCGTAGATATCACCCCGTAGCAGCGTGCGGGCGTGCAGCGCCGGGTCGGTGGTGTAGATGTTGAAGTCGCCCAGGATCACCAGCGGTGTGTTCGGCGGCAGGTCGAGCTCGCCGCCCGGGGTCTTGAGATCGCGCAGGTTGGCCATGATCACATCCGCCTGCCGTGATCGCAGCAGGATGTCGGAGCGGCTGCCGCCGGCCTTGAAATGTGAGCAGATCACGTACAAGTCGGTGGCGCCGTATTGGGCATCCGGCAAGTCGACCAGCGCGGCCGCCTGACGCAGCTCCAGCGGATAGATGCTGGTGACCAGCTGATAGCCGGCCTCCTGCAATCCGAATTCAGTAGCGATCAGGTTGTCGCGCTCATTGGCGACCTGCCAGGGCTGATTCGGAAGCGCGTCGAGGATACGCTCGAGGTATTGGCTGAGATCCTGCGTGCTGCGCAGGTAGTTGATCTCCTGCAGGCAGATCACGTCCGGCTGCACGGCGCGCACGATCCGGCCGAAGGCTTCCACCCGATCGAACTCGCGCAGGTCATGGTTCTGCGGATCGTCGTCGGGAAAGATCGAATCCCAATTGACGTTGTAGCTCATCACCCGAATGCTCTCGCCCGATGGCCGCTGGATGAAGGCAGAGTAGTCGCTGCGGGTCGGGGTTGGGCTGGGGACCAGTGTGGGGCGTGGGGTCAGCGTGGCGGTTGGCTGCGGGGTGGCCGAAGCGGGAGCCAGGGTGGGGGACGGCACGGCGGGAGAGGGTTCGACCGACCGCGTGGCGCAAGCCGCCAGTGTCAAGACGATGCATAGGCCAAGGGCTGGGACGGTGGAGCGCATTTGCGGGGACAAACCGGTTGGTCAGGCCTGAAAAGACACTCTCCCGCGAGGCCATCCCCGCGGGAGAGTGGTATCGGGCGTAGAACTACGCAGCTACTGGGTTTCGGCTACCAGCTGGGCGGCCGTCTCGTTCAAACCGTCCAGGATAGCGACGACCTCCGCTTCGTCGGCTGCGTCGACGATGGCGAAGTAGGCGTCTTGCACCTCTCCGCGTACCGAGCCGTGGGCGGCTAGGTTCGGCTCCGAGTCGGCGCTCTCCAACAGCGCCAGAGCGGCAGCCCAGACCGGATCATCCGCCATCTGAGCGGACACATCGATGTCGGTTCGCGCCGGGAAGTAGGCGGTTTCACCCAACCAGACCG
>CAZJUE010000149.1:0-6167 GCA_964549025.1 uncultured Anaerolineaceae bacterium
GAGCCAGTGAACAAGAGTGTGGGCGATCCGCTTTACTCCGGCAGCTATTGTGTATCCGGATCTGCCCGCTATCAGGCGCAGAAGGTCGGTGCCGACAGCCTGATCAACCGGCTCACCGTCCAGGCCAGGGCATTCCGCCGGATCAGAACCCCCCTGCAGCAGGATATCGATCTGATCATCCGCGCATTGGTTCCGGTAGTGGCTGCGCTGGGCCTGATTGTCGGATTTTCGCAATTGCGAAACGGTGCCCCACTGGTGGAGACGCTGCGAACGGCGGCCGTCCTGGTAGCTCTGGTACCCCAGGGCCTGTTCTTCATGACCACGGTGGCCTATGCGATGGGGGCGGTTCGAGTGGCCGGCCATGGCGCGTTGATCCAGCAGGCCAATGCTGTCGAGTCAACCAGCTATGTGAATCTATTGTGCCTGGACAAAACCGGCACGCTGACAACCAATGACCTCGCGCTGGCGGACGTGCAGCCATGCGCTGGTTGGTTATCTGGCGACAGGGGTCGTCTCGAGCGCCTGCTGGGCGACTATGTAGCCAGTGGGTCTGGCGCCAACCGTACGAGCGCGGCAATTCAGCACGCTTTGGGGGGAACGGCGAGAGCCTTGCGGGGCGAAGTTCCGTTTTCATCCGAGCGAAGGTGGAGTGCGCTGGCATTCGAGGAGACGGTTCTTCCGGGGGCCTACTTCCTGGGCGCGCCCGAGGTCTTGGCGGCTCGTGTCCGATCCGATCCAGGCCGGCGTCAGATTGAGCAGTGGACACGGCGCGGCCTGCGCGTCCTGCTATTCGCTCACCATCCGCTCGCTCAAGTCGTGATCGGCTCTGATGCCAGGCCGCAGCTCCCCGAGGGACTGGTTCCATTGGCGTTGCTCTGTCTGCGTGATGAGCTCCGGCCGGAGGCGCACCAGACCTTGCGGCGTTTCTCGAAGTTGGGGGTCGGACTCAGGTTCATCTCGGGTGACGATCCGCACGCGGTGGCAGCCGTGGCTCGACAGCTCGGCGTTAGGGGGAACCTTCCAGTTGTGTCCGGGCTCGAATTGGCGGCCGCAGACGATCATGGCTTTCGTCAGGCTGCAATGCGCTCGGTTGTATTCGGTCGCGTAGCACCGCAGCAGAAGGAGAAGTTGATCGGTCTTTTCAGTGAGCAAGGCTTCCACGTGGCGATGATCGGTGATGGGGTCAACGATGTGCTGGCGCTCAAGCGTGCCGAGCTGGGCGTCGCCATGCAGAGCGGCAGCGCAGCTACTCGCGGAGTGGCTGACGTAGTTCTGCTGGGAGATTCGTTCGCCGCTCTGCCCATCGCTCTTCGTGAGGGCCAGCGAATCGTCAAGGGCATGGAAGATGTCGTGCGGCTGCTTCTGACACGCACGCTCTCCTTGCTGCTGGTCATCGGAGCCACACTGCTGATCGGGGCACCATTTCCGCTGACGCCCACGCACAATGCCGTTATTGCCGCGCTCACTGTGGGGGTGCCAATTGTGGCGATCGCGGCATGGGCTCGTCCGGGTCCACCCGGGCGAATCGTCCAATCCACCCGTCATTTTGTGTTTCCAGCCGCGATCTCCGTGTCAATGGTCTTGCTGACGATCTACCTGGCCATCCTGGCAATCGTCGGAGATCTTGCCGTGGCTCGGTCTGCGCTGACAACCACGGCGGTGCTCTGCGGCTTGACGCTGATTCCTTTCGTCGAGCCGCCATCTAAACTGTGGGTCGGAGGCGATGAGTTCAGCGGCGATCGGCGCCCGAGCATTCTTGCGCTTGGGATGCTGGGTCTCTTCGTGCTGATCATGGCCATACCCGATTTGCGGAGTTACTTCGAATTGGCACGGCTCAGTGGGTGGATCTACCCAGCCATCAGCAGCGGGGTTGTTGTGTGGGCATTTCTACTCCGGCTTGCCTGGCGAGCCGGCCTGCCTCCGCACAGGCCTGTTGTAGGCTTATGCCGATGAGCAAGAGCGACGACTATCGCAGGCAATTGCGAGAGATCCATGATTGGGAGCCCTACCTGCTGGAGCATTCCGGGTTGCCGGGGCCGCGCGGCAATTTAGAACTCGCCAACGCGGTTGCCGAGGAGGGGTCCCGGGCGCTCTTCGAGCGGTTCATCACTTACGACGTAGCGCGAGCCCCGACCAACGATCCGCATGAGTTTCTGGCATTCTGCGGCGTGCTCGGACTGGGGAAGCTGCTGGCCGAAGGCGATCGCTCGGTCTTGCCTGTCCTGAAGGAGCACGCTTCCGATCCTCGCTGGCGGATCCGGGAGGCAGTGGCCATGGCGCTGCAGCGCTGGGGTCGGGCCGACATCGAAGGCCTGCTGCAGGAGATGCAATCGTGGACCCATGGTGGGACGCTTGAGCAGCTCCAAGAGCGGCCACTCTTGGAGCTGCTCAGTGGGCGGGCGCTCTTGGAGATGCGCGCTGTCGCCGCGGGGCTATGTGAGCCGGATCTGCTAGGCGAGACGATGATCGTCAAACGGGTACTGGGCCTGCTGCACCTGATCACCGAATCGATGGCGCGGACGGAGGATCGAAAACGGGAGGAATTCAAGGTGCTGCGCAAAGGGTTGGCCTACTGTTGGAGCGTGGCGGTAGCCGCCTCGCCGGAAGATGGCAAGCCGGCGATGGAGCGTTGGCTGGGGAGCGATGACCGGGATATCCGCTGGCTGATGACGCAGAACCTTAAGAAGAAGCGGCTCAGCCGCATGGACGAGGCCTGGGTACGGGAGAAGCTGGCCCAAATGCAGCGATAGACTGGGTGTTGGAAGGAGGTCTGTCTTTGGCCGCGGTCGATTGAGGGCGGACTGGACCTGAGGCAGGGATTGGTCAACTGCCCAATACAGCGCTCCCCCGGATGGCGGATGCCGCCGGGGGTTTTTTCTGCCATCGTACCCACAAGGGATCAAGTTATCTGGATCGCCAACGAGAGAATTCAACTGGAGAGTCAACCATGAATGCCTCTTGCCGCGCCATATGGGTGCTGGTCGCCCTGGCACTGACTGCCTGCACGGGAACCGCGACACCGGATGAGCAGCAACCGACCGAGGTCCGGCCAACCTCGGTGATCCCGACCGCAGCGCCGGCCGAGCCAACTTCGACGCCCGAGGCGGCGACTGTGCCGACAAGCTACGAAGCGGCGGATTGCCCGTTTTCGGTTCCGCCCGGCGCGCCAGTAGAGTGCGGCTTCGTGACAGTGCCCGAGGACCATAGCAATCCGGAGGGGCGCACCATCCGGCTGGCGGTGGTCATCGTGCGCGATGACAGCGCGAACCATCAGCCGGATCCGGTCCTCTTGTTGGCCGGCGGACCCGGCGAAAAGGTGGTTGCCAACGGGCTGACTATTGCCCAGATCTTCGTGCCCACCGTCCCCGATCGCGACCTCATCATCTACGATCAACGCGGAGTGGGGCTCTCCGAGCCGGCATTGGAGTGCCCGGAGTGGGAGCAGTCGCTATTCGACACGCTCGATGAACCGGATCCCGAGATCTCCATGCGGACGAACTTCGAAGCGCTGATGGCTTGCGGCGATCGGCTGCTGGAGGAAGGCCACGACCTATCGCTGTATAACAATTCGCAAAACGCGGCCGACGTGGATGCCTTGCGGCAAGCGCTGGGCTACGAGCAAATCAATATCTATGGGGGCTCCTACGGCTCGCTATTGGCGCAGCTGACCGTCCGGGATTACCCGGAGAACATCCGCAGCGCGGTGATGTGGTCGGTGTGGCCGATCGAGAAGAGCCTCATGGTAGAGGGCACGATCGCCACTGCGGAGGCCGTCACGCGACTGCTTGAGAGCTGCGAGGCCGACCAGGCCTGCCACCAGGCGTACCCGGACCTGCAGGAGGTGTTGTTCGAGGTGATCGACCGACTGAACGCCGAACAGGTCACGCTCACCGTCACCAACCCGCTGGACGGGGCGAGCTACACCGCTTCGCTGTCTGGGGACGGCGTGTTCGGCAACCTGGTCGCACTGCTGTACCAGACACAGCTAATCCCGGCATTGCCGCAGGCCATCTACGATGTGTACGGCGGGGACTACGAACTGATGGGGCAGCTGATCGGGCAAAACCTGGCGCTGTACAGCGCTATGAGCCGCGGGATGACCTATTCCTTCGTCTGCACCGATGACCTGATTGGCCGTTCGCCGGAAGAGGTGCGCGAACTCAAAGCGACGCTGCCCGAGCAATTTGCCGGCCGTGTTGACCATGAACTGATCACCCGGTACGGAATCTTCAGCGTTTGCGAGAACTGGCCGGTTGATGAGGCCGACGCGTCGGTCAAGCGGCCGCTGGTGAGCGATATCCCGATACTGCTGCTGGAGGGAGAGTTCGATCCGGTCACACCTCCGGTCTACGCTGAGTTGGTCGCGGAAGACCTGTCGAATAGTCACTTCTTTGAGTTCCCCGGGATCGGCCACAATATCCTGGTCGCCAGCGAGTGCGCCCGGAACATGGCCGGTGCGTTCTTGGATGATCCGCAGCATGCGCCGTCCGCCAGCTGCATTTCCAACGACGGGGGGATCGTGTTCGATGTTCCTGGCGACGAGCTGGCGCTGACGCTGCAGCCGTACGTGGACGAGCAGCGTGGATTTACCGGGCTGTTGCCGGTCGGCTGGCGAGAGCTGGGGCCGGCCAACCTGTTGCGCGGCGACTCAACGCTGGATCCAACCTACTTCGTGCTGGAGGCTGCACCATTGCCGGCGGGTGAGATGCTGGGCATTCTGGCCAGCCAACTGGAATTCGATCCGGAGCTGGAACCAGTCGCCACCCGGCAACTGGGCAGCTTTGAGTGGGACTTCTACAGCTTTGAGCGACGCAGCTATCCTGCCGATCTGGCAATGGCCGAGGCGGCCGGAACGACCTACTTCGTGCTCATGATCGCAGCGGAAGCGGAGCACGCCGAGCTGTATGAGCAGCTCTTCCTGCCGGCAGTTGAAACGATGGCGCCGCTTGGATAGGGCTGGATCAGGCTAGGCTCAAGCCGGCTGGGACGTGGCTTGGACTGCATCCGGAAAGCCTGTGGGGCTACGACGAGGGCATCGATGATTACCCGTACGATACGGCGGCGGCGCAGGCGTATCTGAAGACCGCCCTCGATGAAGGTGCCGGGATCCCTGATCCGGCGTACCTGGGCAGAGCCTGTCCCCTTCAAGCCGAGGACTGATCGTCATCGCGCCCTCTTGCAGGGAGCACCACACTGACGCGCATGCGGCCGGTGATCCGCTGGTGGCGATGCGGATTGCGACTTCCAGCTCCCAGTGACCGATCCTACAGCTGTCCAATCCGAAAATTCCCTCCCCGTCCAATGTCCTCTGGCACCGCGCCGGGCATACTGCCTGTAGTTCGACGCCCAGATACAGCTTGAGCGCTGGCTCGGAAGAAAACTGTATGGCAAGCCGGGAGTGCGCTCAGCCAGCCACGTAAGGAGGTCTACTGTGCAGAACAAGGATCAAGCAGTTGTGTCCCCCTCCATGGCGATCGTCATCGGCGCGGGCGCTGGCACCGTGGTGGGGGTCTCCATTGGGGTGGCGAATTCCAACCCGGTGCTCATGATCGGCGGCCCGTTGCTGGGCCTGATCGCAGGGATCGTTGGCGCCTGGTTGATTGGAGGCAGCAGCAATGAGGAGTAGCTCGAGCTCAGGACCCGCAATCGTCTTGGAGAGCCTGTCGCGCGATTTTGGCGCAGTGCGAGCTCTGGACCGGCTCACGTTGGAAGTGCCGCGCGGCATCGTGTTCGGATTCTTGGGGCCGAATGGGGCCGGAAAGACCACCACCATCAACCTGCTGCTTGGGCTGCTGGAGCCGTCCAGCGGCGGGGCTCAAGTACTCGGGTTCGATAGTGCGACCAACGCCGAGCCCATTCGGGCCCGGACCGGCGCCCTGCTCGAACACACCGGCGTCTACGAGCAGCTGACTGCCGAGCAGAACTTGGAGTTCTACGGCCGTGCCTATCAGATGGAGCCATCTGACTTTGCGGCACGCAGCAGGTCGTTGCTGGAGGATATGGGGCTGTGGGACCGCCGTCACGAGCGGGCGGGCAACTGGAGCCGGGGTATGAGGCAGAAGCTGGCGCTGGCCCGAGCGCTGCTCCACCGCCCACCGCTGCTGCTGCTGGACGAACCCACAGCAGGCCTAGATGTGATGGCCGCCCGGGCGATCCGAGAGGATCTG
>CAZJUE010000149.1:6177-7174 GCA_964549025.1 uncultured Anaerolineaceae bacterium
CTGGCCGGCACTGAAGGTGTAACCATCTTCCTGACCACCCACAACATGCACGAAGCCGAAACGCTTTGCAGCGAAGTTGCGGTGATCCGTGCAGGGCGACTGGTGGCGGTCGGCCAGCCTGATGAGCTTCGCTCCCGGGCCGGCGCACCGCGGCTGGAAGTGGTCGGACGCAACTTCAACGAACGCGCCCGCCAGCTGCTGCTGGCCCAACCGTCGGTGCTGACGGTTGAAACGATCAATGGGCACTGGGACATCCATTTGGCCCAAACCGCAGACAGCAGCGCGCTGGTTTCGCTGCTGGTCGGCGCAGGGGTTTCGGTGGACGAGGTTCGCCGGAGCCAGGCCAGCTTGGAGGAAGTCTTCGTGACGTTGATGGAGGAGGAACAATGATCGCCGACCTGATGGCCGTCATTTGGAAAGAACGTAGGAGCATGTTCCGTGCCCAAGGCCGCAGGAGTCAGACCATCTTCACTCTGCTGACCCCAATCCTGCTGGCGCTGGTCATGCCCTGGCAGATTGGCACCGACTGGTTCAGCATGGCATTTCCGATCGTGCTAGCGGTGATCCTTCCTTTCATTCTGGTGGGAATCACGATCCCGGACTCTTTCGCTGGAGAACGTGAGCGGCATACATTGCTCACGCTGCTGGCGAGCCGGTTGCCGGATCGGGCCATCCTGATCGGCAAGGTCGTGCCATCGGTGCTGGTCGGTTGGGGCGCCACGTTGTGCACCTTACTGTTGAGCGCGGTCAGCGTCAATGTGATGCACTGGTCCGGCCGAGTGGCGTTCTTCACCGCGGAGGTGTTCGTTGGTTCGGTGCTGATCGGCCTGTTGGTCGCACTGCTGACTGCTGGAGCGGGGGTGTTGATCTCAATGCGCGCCGCCACGGTGCAGAGCGCGCAGCAGACCCTGATGGTGATCCTGATGGTTCCGCTGCTGCTCCTGCAGCTGGCCGGCTTCGTCGTCATGGGATCGAATTCCGGTCGCGAAGT
Source organism: uncultured Anaerolineaceae bacterium (assembly GCA_964549025.1). Taxonomy (GTDB): domain Bacteria; phylum Chloroflexota; class Anaerolineae; order Anaerolineales; family E44-bin32; genus JADFRG01. The sequence goes on from CAZJUE010000149.1 coordinate 7,169, forward strand.
GATCCG
>CAZJUE010000150.1:0-3372 GCA_964549025.1 uncultured Anaerolineaceae bacterium
AAGAATACCATGTGGGCCGCCGGTGGTTACGCTCCCGGGGGCGGCCAGAGGCTTGCGTGCTATACTGGTGCCGCTTCAGCAAAATGAGCGCCGTAATCGAGCATATATTCCTTAAAACCGAGCGCGGCGAGCCGATGTACGCCGTCAGCACCGTGCGCGCCCAGCGGGATCGAGGGTTGGTTGGCGATTTGCAGTTCGGCAGCCGCCGACGGCAAGTGTTGTTGATTGACTCCGAAACGCTGGAGGAACTCGGGCTCGGCCCGGGCGATGTACGCGAAAATCTGACCAGCCGCGGGCTGGACCCGACCACCTTAGCCGTCGGCTCCGAGCTCAAGATCGGCGGCGCCGTGCTGGAGATCATCGGCGATTGTGCGCCGTGCAGCCAGATGGAAGAGCTGCAGTCCGGGCTGCGTCAAGCGATTGAAGGCCGGCGAGGAGTGCTTGCTCGCGTGCTCGAGAGCGGCAGCCTGCGGGTTGGCGACCGCATTGAAATGCGGCCCGCTGCGGTGGGCGGCCAAGTTGTCCCGGGCCCGGCCACCGACTGAACACCGTGGGATCCCCCCAACCGGACAACTGGGTAGGACGAATACTGTCCAAGGTGCGCGTCGAGCGCATGATTGGGCGCGGCGGGATGGCCGATGTCTATATCGGCCGGCATACCACCCTTGATCGCCCGATGGCGGTCAAGGTCCTCCATTCACACATGACCGCCGATCCCGACCTGCGCCGCCGTTTCGAGGACGAGGCCAAGGCGGTCTCCGCCCTGCGCCACCCCAACATCGTTCAGGTGTTGGACTTCGACGTAATAGACGACCGTCCCTACATCGTGATGGAGCTGCTGGAGGGCATGTCGCTGGGGCAGTTCCTGCGTGAGCTGCACTCGATCGGACACACGCTGCAGTTGGAGACGATCGTGCGGTTGATCAGCGGCATCGCGGCAGCGCTCGACTACGCGCACCAGCGCGGCATCGTACACCGTGACGTCAAGCCGGCCAATATTGTGCTTCGCAAAGGCCGTGACCCGCTTCGGGCCGGGCTGCCGCTGGGCGAAGACGTCCAGCCGGTCCTGACCGACTTCGGCGTTGCACGCATCGCCACCGCCTCAACCCGAACCGCCTCGGGTACCGTTTTGGGGACGCCGGCGTACATGAGCCCGGAGCAAGTGCAGGGCATCGTGGTCGACGCCCGGAGCGATATTTATTCGCTGGGTATCATCCTCTATGAGATGCTGGCCGGCCGGTTGCCGTTCGATCCCAATACCGACACGCCAGCCTCGATCCTGTATAAGCACGTGCATGAATCGCCTCCCCGCCTAGGAAACATTCCAGATAACGTGCGGGAGGTGGTCCAGCGGGCGCTGGCGAAAGACAAAGACCAACGCTACCAGAAGGCCGGCGTGTTCGCGCGAGACCTGCAAATAGCGGTCGCTTCGCCAGGCCCGGTAACTCCCAGTGGATTGCAGCCCGAAGCCGCCGCGCCCGCTACCGAGGCCGCAGAAACCAGAGCATCGACTGGTACGCCAGCGCCGGTCACCAGCGATTCCACGCCTCCCAGCATGCCGCCCACCTTGAGTTCGGGAGGCGGCGGACTATCTGGGATTGCATTGGTTGGGGCCTTCGCGCTGGGGGCGGTCGTGTTGGCCGGTGGCGTCTTCTTGGGGATCAGCCTGATCCGAAATATGGTCGGTGGCGCTGAAGAACCCACTCCGGCAAGCCCTCCGGTGGCCACGCAAACCGCAGCCCCAGGCCTGGCATCCACGCTGCGGCCCGAGCCGATCGCGACCAGCGCCCCCGGCGCAGCACCGACCGTCGACGTCACCACCCCGCGTGGCTCGATGCTGATCGGAGACGATTTTCTGGCCGGCGCGCTCGGTGAGATCGATCCGCCCGGAGAGGGAATGGAATATCAAGCCTGGCTGATTGGTGACGAAGTAGAGCCGCTGCATCTCAATCCGGTGGGCGAGGTCAGCTTCGCAAATGGACAGCTCACAATCAACTACGCGCACCCCGGCGACGACAGCCTGGTCGCCAGCTATTACAGCTTCATGGTGAGCCTCGAGCCGGCCGGCAGCGGAGCGTTCATTGAGGACCATTTGCGTTATCGAGGGCAATTGGGCCGCGGCCTCTTTCAGCGAGTGCAGCATTACAACCGGGTCTACCGTGGCGCTCCGCTTTTCAGCGAACTCTTGACCTTGCTTCCCCGCCAGGCTACCCATTTCCAGAGTCACGCCAATCTGGCGATCAACGAGATCAACGCAGGCAACCTGGGCGGTGCCAAGCTGCACTCTGAGCACACCATCAATATCGCCGAAGGCCGCGCCGGCGAGTTCTTTGCTGATTGGGATGGTAGTGGCACGCCCGAGAATCCGGGCGACGATGTTGGTTTGATCTTCTATCTGGAGCTGCTGCGGGCGGGCGCACAAGGGTTCGCTGTGTCTCAGGAATTGGCCGGTCGGGTCGATGACCTGCCGGATCAGGTCGCGGCCGAAGCCGCCCGGCTGATCGATGCGGCGATTGCCGTGCGCGATGCTGCGCGTCAGGTTGCCGGCGCCGATGTAATCGGTATCGTCGGCGACTTGGGCCTGGCTAGCGAATTGGCCAATGCCAACGCGGTCAATTCCGATATCGACGCGCTGGTCGCCAACGCTGCGGCGATCGAACCGCAGTTCACTTTTGAGGTCTTCGCCGTCGCACCGGGCGGTGGTTAAGCGCTGTGCTATACTCGCTGCAATTGTGAAGGAAATGCAGATCGCCGGCCATCCGCACCATATGCACCAGGAGTCTTGTGGCTCCGGCGTCTGACCCTGCAATTGGTTGAAGCCAACGGCGAGGGCGACGCCCCGCCGTTTTTTGTTTCCTGAGGTCAGCTTTGATGAAGGCAATTCCCCCAGTAAAGGGCACGCGCGATTTCTATCCGGAAGAGATGGCCTTCCGGCAGTGGCTTTACGCGCGCATTCGATCGGTTTCGGAGGGGTTTGGCTACCAGGAGTACGACGGACCGTTCCTGGAGCGTCTGGAGCTGTATGCGGCCAAATCGGGTGAGGAGCTGGTCAAGGAGCAGTCGTTCGTCTTCCCCGATCGTGGTGGCGAGCAAATCGCTCTGCGGCCAGAACTGACGCCCTCGCTGGCTCGCATGGTAGCGGCCCGCAGCCGCTCGGAGATGATGCCGCTGCGCTGGTGGTCCTTTGGCCCTTTCTGGCGCTACGAGCAGCCACAAAAGGGGCGCGCCCGCGAATTTTTCCAATGGAACATCGACTTAATCGGGGATGAGTCTCCTTTGGCCGATGCGGAGATCGCAGCGATTGCCGCTGAATTCTTGCGGGCGATCGGCCTTGGACCGGATGCGGTGAAGCTGTACGTCAATGATCGTCGT
>CAZJUE010000150.1:3472-7105 GCA_964549025.1 uncultured Anaerolineaceae bacterium
AGGTCGACCAGTATCTCGCCTACGATCCGAGCGTGGTGCGCGGCCTGGACTACTACACCGGCATCGTATTCGAGGCCCGCGATCGAGATCGTGAGTACCGCGCCATCCTGGGCGGCGGCCGCTATGACGATCTGGTATCGGCGGTGGGCGGAGATCCGATTCCGGCGACCGGTTTCGCAATGGGCGACATGGTGATCCGGCTGGTGCTGGAGCGCTACGCCGGGCTTCCGCTGCTGCCTGCCACGCAAGCACAGGTGCTGGTGGTCACCTTCGATGAATCCATGATTCAGGCCAGCCTGAGCCTGGCAGCGGAACTTCGCCAGGCGGGCTTGAAAGTTGAGTGGTACCCGCGACCGGATCGGCTGGCCAAACAGCTTAAATATGCCGACCGATTGCAGCTTCCGCTGGTAGCCATTCTCGGCCCGGATGAATTAGCAGACGACGTGGTGGCGGTCAAAGACATGCGCTCCGGGGAGCAGCTGCAGCTTCCACGCAGCTCGCTGGCTAACCGCATGCGCCAGATGCTTCAGTCTCAGCTTGACGCCGATTCGGGCGAACCGTAGAATTGGCGTGCATGGTGCCTGTAGCTCAAGGGTAGAGCGCCTCACTGTGGATGAGGAGGTTGGGGGTTCGAAACCCCTCAGGCACCCCTAAGAACAGGGCGCCGATCAGCAATGATCGGCGCCCCTTTTTTGCGACGCCTAAAGCACAGAATCAAGCCTGCCGGCCCCTGGCAGCATTGGCTGCACGGTTTGCTAGGTCGATAGCCTCAATCGATCAGGCCCAGGCGATTCATGCACTCGTACAGCGCATTGTTGGCCGAAATGCAGCGCTTTCGAGCGCGCATTTCCCTTTCGTAGGCCTCCTGCATCCCCTGGAAGAAGCCTGGTCTTAGCGGTTCCAACGTCTCGCTCGGATCCTTCGGCAGTCTCACCACATACGATCGGGTGGCCTCAGAGGCCTCCACCCATTCGTCGATCGCCTCCCGCAGCGCTTCGGCCTGCTCTTGACAGGGCGGCTGACGGCCGCCGGGGGGGATCATTCCTTCCGTTCTAGCTATGCTCATTGGTCGCGACACGCTACACATTAGACCCCACGGGTATACTTCTGCAACCCTGATGTTGGTACCGAAACCCAAGACCCACCGCTGGCTTACGGCGCTCATGGCTGTATTCACCCTGGCCGCTGCGACCATGCTGGCCATCGGCGTGGGTGATCTGGAGCTCAAGCCCGGGCAGGCAATCGCGCCGCGCGCCGTCGACCGCGGTGCGTTTTCTAGCATGATCTCGCAGATACAAGTGCCGGCTGGAATCCTGGAAGTGCTGGCGGCCGTCCTGCGCATTGGCGCCTTGCTGCTGCTGCCCTTTGCAGTGCTTCACCTCATTCGGTCGCCGGCCGCCCGCAAGCAGGTGCTGGTGCAGCTGTTCTACCTGTTGCTGATCTCGATCGCAATCCTTACCCTCTCGCGCTCGCTGGGCGCCCAGCAATTCGATCAACCGTCCATCGCCCCACCGCAAGCCGTAGCTCCGTCGGCGGCTCCCGATTTCGCCGCCGCGCTGCCGCAGGCGCCGCGCTGGTTGATCAACGCCGCCAGCGTGATCGGAGCCGCGGTTGTCGCGTTCATCGGCTATCGCCTTTATCGGCAAACCCGCGCAGCGCAGCCGCCGGCCAGCCAGATCGCCGCCGACGCCCAGCAGGCTTTGGCCGAAATCGAGGCCGGAGAGCAGCTCGAAAATGTGGTGTTGCGCGCTTACCACCAGTTGTGCGTGTCCTCGCGTCGGCGCAAGGGAGTGACCCGAAATCACAGTCACACTGCCCGTGAATTCCGCCTCGAGTTGCGGCAGGTTGGTATCCCTGCGCAGGCACTCGATCAGCTCACCGCACTCTTTGAAAAGGCCCGCTACGGCGATCGGCAGCTCGACCAGCATGACGAACGCCGGGCCATCGCAGCGCTACGCACGATCTTGCGATCGTTGGGCGAGCTGTGAACTCGCGCACGCGGCTGGGACTGCTGGCGACTGCGCTGGCGCTGGCTCTGGTGCTGCGACCGCTCGTCGCCCGCTATCTGTCCGAACCGCTCGGCTTGCTTTATGCGGTGGCCGCAAGCTACATCGAGAGCCTGCCGCAGATCTACCTGTGGGCCGGATTGCTCGGTGCGTTTGTTTTGATTGGCTTGCGCAGGATCCCGGTCAGCCAGCACCAGCCCCCGTCCGCACGGGCTCCGAAGCTCGAGCATCGAGGTCGTCTGGGCGATTGGGTGCGAATGCTTGCCGACCGAACGCGCGGGAGCTATTTCGATTGGAGGCTGGCAAGCCAGTTGGCAGAGCTCGAAAGCTGGATCGATCCGCAGACCCAGATGGAACCACAAATCCGTCGCTACCTGGAAATCGGGCGCACTCGACGCTCGATCGAGGCCAATCGCAGCCTGTCGCGGTTGAACTTCGAGCTGGAGCGGCTGGTAGGCTATCTTGAGGATGCAGACAACCACAGCTGAGATCTCAATCGCCAAGGAGCTGGCAGACCAGGTTATTGCGCAGGTAGCAACGGCAGTGGTCGGCAAGCATCAGTTGCTACAGCGTGTCATGGCCGCGGTGCTTGCCGGCGGCCACATCCTGATCGAGGATTTCCCCGGCCTGGGTAAGACTCTGATGGCAAAGAGCTTCGCGCAGGCCTTGGGCCTCGAATTCAAGCGCATTCAGTTCACTCCGGATTTGTTGCCCGCCGACATCACCGGGACCCATTTGCTCAGGCCTGACGGGTCCTCATTCGAGCTTCGGCCCGGCCCGATCTTCGCCAATGTGCTGTTGGCCGACGAGATCAATCGCGCTTCACCCAAAACCCAATCGGCATTGCTGGAAGCAATGCAGGAGTTCCAGGTCACGCTCGAAGGGCAGACGCTCGCCCTGCCGCTCCCGTTCTCGGTAATCGCTACCCAGAACCCCATCGAATATGAAGGGACCTTTCCACTGCCCGAGGCCCAGCTCGACCGATTCCTGGTTCGGCTGCAGGTCGGCTATCCAAATGCCGAAGACGAGCAGCAGATCCTGGCCGCACGCCGCCGTCGCCGACGTGACGAATTCGAGATCGACAGCGTCGCCGACGCCGAAATGCTGCTTCGCGCCCGCGAGCAGGTTGAGCAGGTTTATGTCGACGACGACCTCGAACGCTACATCGTCGCGCTGGTAGACCACACCCGCTCCGATCGCCGGGTGGCGGTCGGTGCCAGCCCGCGCGGCTCGTTGGCATTGATGAAAATGAGCCGGGCATGGGCTGCGATCAGCGGGCGCGGGTTCGTACTCCCAGACGATGTGAAGACGCTCGCCAGGCAAGCCCTGGTCCATCGCATCCTGCTGCAGCCGGAGCACTGGATGAAGCGCAATACGGCTGTAGACGTGGTCGACTCGGCGCTGGCCACGGTGCCGGTGCCGGTGCTGGAAGGGGTGTGAGCCGCCTCGCAACCATCAGCCTGCTGATCTGGGCACTGCTGATTGGCGGGCTGGCCAGCCTCGACCCCCTGCTGATCACCTATTCCATACCGTTCATCGCCTACCTGGCCGTGGCCGCCCTCTCGCGTCCGACAAACCGACTGCTGGAGGCCCACGCAAGGCTCAGCCGCCCAACCGCCAATGCCGG
>CAZJUE010000151.1:0-6057 GCA_964549025.1 uncultured Anaerolineaceae bacterium
CTGTTGGGTGCCGCAGGAGCGCTGGAAGCCACCTTCTGCGTGAAGGCGATGGAAGAGAGCACCCTGCCCCCTACCATTAATTACGAGACGCCGGATCCTGAATGCGATCTGGACTACATTCCCAACACCAAGCGCTCCAAGGACCTCAAGTACGTGATGTCCAATTCGTTTGGATTCGGCGGCCACAACGCCACCATCATTCTCAGCAAGCTCGATGGTGATCTGGAGAGCAATGGCTCCGGATCATGACCCGCTATGCCCACGTGACCGGTTGGGGGATGGCGGTCCCCGAGCGGGTTCTTAGCAACCTCGATCTCGAACAGATTGTCGACACCAACGATCAGTGGATTATCGCTCGCACCGGGATTCGCGAGCGCCGGATCGCTGATCGCAACGAGTCGACCGCCAGCCTGGGTACGCAGGCAGCGCTGCGGGCGCTGCAAGGCACCGAGGTCAGTCCAGCCGATCTGGACCTGATTATCGTCGCCACGTCGTCGCCCGAACACATCTTCCCCGCCACCGCTTCTATCATCCAGGATCAGATCGGCGCGGTCAAGGCCGGCGCTTTTGACCTTTCGGCCGCTTGCACCGGATTCATCTTTGCCCTCAATATGGCGGCTCAATCCATCCGTTCCGGTGCAATCGACCGCGCGCTGGTGATTGGTGCCGAAACGCTCTCGCGGGTGGTGAACTACGAGGACCGCGGCACCGCCATCCTGTTCGGCGACGGCGCCGGGGCCTTTCTGGTGGAAGGCCGAGACTGGCCGGGCGGCGTGCTGTCGTGCGTCATGCGCTCCGACGGCTCGGGAGGCGATCTGCTGTCGATCCCAGCCGGCGGCAGCCACATGCCGACTACTTCTGAGACGGTCAGCAAGAACATGCACTTCATTCACATGAACGGCCGTGAAGTATTCCGCTTCGCCACCCGGGTGATGGCCGCTGCCACCCGCGAGGTCATAGAGGTAGCCGGCGTCGATCTGGACGACGTGGCGCTGGTGGTACCGCACCAGGCCAACTACCGCATCATCGAAGCTGCCGCCCGCGGTCTGAAGATGCCGATGGAGCGCTTCGCGGTCAACATTCAGCGCTACGGCAACACCTCAACCGCTTCGATCCCGATCGCCTTCTGCGAAGCCTGGGACCAGGGGCGCATCCGCGCCGGAGACAATCTGGTGCTGGTCGGCTTCGGCGCCGGCCTGACCTGGGGAGCGCTGGCCATGCGCATCACCGAGCCCGAGCGGGTGGTTACTTCGGTGGACCGGCGCCGGTCGGCCTGGGCGCGGTTCATGGCGCGGCTGCGTTCGCTCCTGCTGCGCATCTCCCGACGGCTAGACGCACTGATCTTCCGCACCGAATACAAAGGTCGCGAATAGCGAGCTGACCAAACAGCAAACGGCCAGGGCAGCTGCCCTGGCCGTCTTGATTTCAGCAGGTCCGTGCGTTGTGTGCTTCGGTCAGTCCTGACCGCGATCGGCCATCGGCACCGCGTCCGCTTCGGACGCGCCCGATCCGGCATCCGAAGCCTGCTCCGGCTGACTGTCCGCCGACGAAGCCCCGGTCGCGTTTCCATTCGAGGCTTCTTCCACTGCACTCAGGAACTCTTCCACCATGTCGCGCAGATAGGGTTCCGGAAGCGCGCCCACCTGTCGATGGACCACCTTGCCGTTGGCTACCAGAAGCATGGTTGGAATCCCCTGCACCCCGAACTGCATCGCCCACTTGGGTTGTTCGTCGGTGTTGACCTTTGCGACCTGCAGCTTCCCGGCATACTCATCCGCAAGCTTATCCAGGATCGGCGCCACCATCAGGCATGGTCCGCACCACGGGGCCCAGAAATCGACAAGCGTCGGGATCTCGGATTCCAGGACCGTCCGTTCAAAAGCTTCATCGGTTACGTGGATCGGTTCACCATTCATTTTTCTACCTTCAATACCTCCAAAAAAGGGGTCCAGCTCACCGACATAGACACCCTCACCAGCGGGCATCTTACCATCTCCGGTGCACTGCGCCGACCCTCAGCGCGGCTGTATAATCGCGCCATGGACCTGGAATGCCCGGCCTGCGGCGCCCCAGAGCTCGGGTTCGATGAGGAGTTCACCTTCGAGTGCGAGTATTGCGGCACCACATTGGTGGCTGGGCGCCTCGATTGCCCGGCTTGCGGCGAGCGCAATTCTCGTGCCGCAGAGTTGTGCACCAACTGCGGTGAGCCGCTTTCGATCGTGGCCAGCATTCTCGATCGGCAGGGGTCGCTTGGGCCGCCGCTATGGGTTCGGCGTTTGCGTTCCCAGGTGGCGGAGCTGAAGCAGCGCGAGGAGCAGGCATCGCAGTCTCGTTTTGCCGCTTTCCAGGAGATTGACCAGCGCCGCATCGCCTATGAAACCGCCTCCCACGCTCGCCAACAGGAGCGAGATAGTAACATCATCTTCTATGGCGTGATCGCCGTCCTGGTGGTCGTGCTGGTGGCATTCGTTATCGCCGCACTGGCTTGATGGAATCCAAGTATCAGGTCCAGCTGCCAGTATTCGAAGGGCCACTCGATCTGCTGCTGCAGCTGATCGAGCGCGAAGAGCTCGACATCACCAAAGTGGCTTTGGCCCAGGTCGCCGATCAGTATCTGCAGCACCTCGAACGGCTGCAAGCCCACCGGATCGAGGAGCTTGCTGAGTTTCTGGTGATCGCCGCCAAGCTGCTGCAGATCAAATCGGAGGCCCTGCTGCCTCGACCGCCCGCACGTGAGCCTGACGAAGAAGATCCGGCCGAGTCGCTGGCCCGGCAGCTCATGCAGTACCGGCGTTTCAAGCAGGCCGCCGCCGAGCTGGAGTCTCGTGAGCGTGCTGGTCTGCGTTCGTTCCTGCGAGTGGCCAAGACCGAGCCGGCGCCCGCCGAACTCGATCTGGGCGGATTGGGGCTAAGCGATCTGCGGACCGCCATGCTGGAGGCATTGGCCGGAATGCCGGGAGCCCCGGCGCTGGACGAAGCCGCCGAACCACCTCGGATCCTGATCCGCGACAAGATTCGCGAGCTGCTGCAAATCCTGGATCGCCAAGACCGGCTGAGCTTTCTGGAATTGATGCGTCAGGCAGCCACTCGCATGGACGTGGTAGTCTCGTTCCTGGCGCTGCTCGAGCTGGTCAAGTCGCGGCGAGTGCGAGCTACCCAGGAGCGGCCGTTCGCCGATATTGTATTGAGCCGCGGTGCACAGTGGGCGAGGGGTGATCAGGATTTGGAGCTGGAGGAGTAGCGGCCGTAGCCCCCGCCCCAGATCAGCGCTAGCGTGGCGCCGAAGATATCGAAGCCAACATCGCGCAGCGTGGCGGTGCGGCCCAGCACGAACCGCTGATGGAACTCGTCGGAGAAGGCGAACCCCAGTGAGAGCGCCCACGCCAGGGGCCAGCGAACCGCCCGTGGCCAGCTCGCCGGGAATCCGTAGTAGTAGCTGACGCCCAGCATGCCATAGCCGGCTGCGTGGCCGAGCTTCTTGAGCAGATAATCCCACGATCCGAAGAACGGAAGGTCCGACCCAGGAATCGAGGATAGACCGTAGATCACGGCCATAAGGAACAGCGACGGCAGCCAGCGCATCCAGTGGTCCCGACGAATCACGGGCGGCATTCTAACATCCGGCAACCCGCAGCGGCTGGGGGAGTTCTATCGAGCTTATGTAAAGCCGTATTGCGCTCAGGCGGACATGCGGCTGTATCCTCGCTATGCTTATGTCAAGTTCCTGGGTTTTGGCCTGCGATGGGCCGCCATGGCTGATCACTTATGTCTAATCGACTGACTGACTCGACCTCGCCCTACCTGCTGCAGCACGCCGATAATCCGGTGGACTGGTATCCCTGGGGGCCGGAAGCGCTGGAGCGCGCCCGCCAGGAGGACAAACCGATCTTCCTGAGCATCGGCTACGCCGCCTGTCACTGGTGCCACGTGATGGAGCACGAGTCGTTTGAAGATCCGGATACCGCGGCCCTCATGAACCAGCATTTCGTCAACATCAAGGTCGATCGCGAACAGCGGCCCGATCTCGACTCGCTGTACATGGACGCCGTCGTGGCGATGACCGGCCAGGGCGGATGGCCGATGTCGGTCTTCCTTACACCGGACGGCAAGCCTTTTTACGGCGGCACCTATTTCCCGCCGACCCGACGATTCAACATGCCCGGCTTCCCGGAAATCCTGCAGGCGCTGGCGGACAAGTGGGAGAACGACCGCGAAGAGATCCACAAGGTCGGTGACCAGCTCGCCGAGCGGCTGGGCGATACGCCGGCCCTGCAATCGGCGACCGCCGAGATCGACCCGGCCGTATTTGACCGGGCTGCCGAGACCTTGTTCCGCAGCTACGACTGGCAGCACGGAGGCTGGGGGCAGGCGCCCAAGTTTCCCCAGCCGATGGCGGTCGAGTTCTTGCTGCGCCGTCACAAACGATCCGGCGACCAGCTGGCCGCGGACATGGCGCTGCATGCCTTGCGGACGATGGCGGCCGGCGGCATGCACGACCAGTTGGCCGGCGGGTTCGCCCGCTACTCGGTCGACGACCGTTGGCTGGTGCCCCACTTCGAAAAGATGCTCTACGACAATGCCCAGCTGGCGCGGGCCTATTTGCAGGGCTGGCAGGTCAGCGACGATCCCGAACTGCTGCGCGTGTGCCGCCGCACGCTGGACTGGATGCTGCGGGAACTGCGGCACCCGGAAGGTGGGCTCTTCAGCTCCTACGATGCGGACTCGGAGGGCGAAGAAGGCAAGTACTACGTGTGGACTACCGCGCAGATCGATGAGGCGCTCGACGATGATGAGCTCAGTGCGCTTTTCCGGCAAGCCTACGGCGTGACCGAGGCCGGCAACTTCGAGGGCCGCAACGTACTATATCGTGCGGTGGAGGCAGGGGCGCTGGCAGAACAACATTCGCTGTCCATCGAGCAGGTTGAGTCGCAGCTTGAGCGGGCCCGGGTGACGTTGCTCGAGCGGCGCCAGGCCCGTGTGCCGCCCGGCTTGGACGACAAGGTGCTCACCGCCTGGAACAGTTTAGGGCTGACCGCGCTGGCTGAGGCGGCTCGGGCGATCCCCGAACCGGGCTATCTGGCCGCCGCCCAGCAATTGGCCGATTTCCTGCTCCAGAATTTGCAGCTCGAGGGCCGGCTGCTGCGATCGTGGCGGGATGGCAGAGCCAGTCTGACCGCCTACCTGGAGGATCACGCCGCCCTCGGCCTGGGACTGCTGGCACTCTATCAATCGGACTTCGATCCGCGCTGGTACGCCGCAGCAGTCGAGCAGGCCGGGCAAATCGTGGAGGCGTTTTCCGATCCGCAGGGCGGCTTCTTCGACACCCGCGATGATCACGAGCAGCTGATTGCGCGGCCGAAGTCCCTACAGGACAGCCCCACCTCCAGCGGCAATACGCTGGCGGTCCGGTTGCTGCTGACGCTGGGCGCCTATGAAGGCGATCAGCGCTACCTCGAGCCGGCCGAGCAGGCGCTACGGGCGATGATCCCCACCGCATCCCAGCACCCCGCTGCCTTTGCTGGCTGGCTCAGCGCACTCGACTTCGCCCTTGGTCCGCAGCACCAACTGGCAGTCACCGGCGATCCGGCGCTGGCGCAGTTTCAGGCTTTGATTGAGGTCGCCTGGCAGCGTTTCCTGCCCAATTTGGTGCTGGCGGGCGGCGATCCGGAAAGCGAATACCAGCCGGAGCTTATGACCGGCCGGACGCTGCAGGACGGAGCGCCGACTGCATACCTGTGCCAGGCGTTCGCCTGCCAACTGCCGACCAATTCACCGGAGCAGCTTCTGGCGCAGCTCGAGAGCGCCATGAATAACGATTGACAAGCGGGACGTGAATCCCATAGGCTCCAATAGCATGAGCCCACAGTCCCCCGAGCCGCACAACCGTATCGACCGCTACGAGCTGTTGGAAGAACTCGGCCGCGGCGGCATGGCTCAGGTTTACCGGGCGCGCGACACCCGCATGCAGCGCCAGGTGGCGATCAAACTGCTGCCTCGCGAGTATATGCACGACGCCAACTTCCGCGCCCGCTTCGAGCGTGAGGCACACACCATTGC
>CAZJUE010000151.1:6067-7076 GCA_964549025.1 uncultured Anaerolineaceae bacterium
TACGGCGAGCACGACGGACAACCGTTCCTGGTGATGCGCTACATGGCGAGCGGTTCGCTGGCCGACCGGATTCGCAGGGGTCGCATGACCGTGCTCGAGGCCGCCACTGTGCTGCGGCGAATTGCCGGCGCGCTCGACTACGCGCACTCGCGCGGAGTGATCCACCGCGACCTCAAGCCGGCCAACGTGATGTTCGACGAGGCCGGGCACGCCTACCTCTCCGACTTTGGGATTGCCCGACTGGCAGACGCCACGGTCACGCTGACCAAGAGCGGTGTGTTCATCGGCACCCCGGCCTACATGAGCCCGGAGCAGATCCAGGGGGATCTGGAGCTGGACGGACGCAGCGACGTGTACTCGCTGGGCATCATCCTGTTCGAGATGCTCAGCGGCAAACAACCATACGGCGCCGACACGCCGGCCAAGGTAATGATGAAACACGTGCTCGATCCGGTCCCGCAGCTGCGCGACCTGGATCGAGAGCTGCTCCCGGCCGCCAACCATGTGCTTGAGCAGGCGCTGGCCAAGGATCGTGAGGAGCGCTTTGCATTGGCTTCGGAATTGGCCGCGGCGGTCGCCGAGCTGGCCGGTGGGGCGGTGGCCGAGACGGTTGAGGTTAAATCGTCGCCCGCATATGGCGCACGGCCGGGTCAGATGACCGCCCCGCTGCGGGATCGCGCCGCGCAATTGACTGCCTCGGTTCCTGCGATTGCCTGGATGGTGCTTGGCTTGCTCGCCTTGGGCACCATCGGCACCGGCAGCGCCATGGCGCTGGGCGCGCTGGGGCGGCAGACGCCGACCCCTACCCCGGCGCTCGCAGCCGCAACCCCCACCCGCACGTCGACCTCCGCGCCGACCGACACACCCACTCCCACCGATGCGCCGTCGCTCAGCTCTACGCCGGGCCCGGTTTGGGCGACGATCGAGCAGGACGCCGCCTGCCGCACCGGCCCCGGCACCGAGTACGACATCGCCGGCTACCTGACTGCCGGCCAGGCCGCCCTGACAT
>CAZJUE010000152.1:0-7068 GCA_964549025.1 uncultured Anaerolineaceae bacterium
GGGGTGCGCGGCTGATGGCACTAGGGCTGGGTGATCGCGCGCACCCGGGGTTGGGACAGGAAGGCTTGCCGCAGCTGGTCGTCGCCCAGCCGATCGGCGATGTACTGAACCGCGGCCTGTGCCTCGGCGAGCGGAGGATCCGGTTGGTTGCGCTCGCGGGCCAGGTCGACCATCTCGATCAAGATGCGCGTCATCGTCAGCCGCGAGCCCATCTCTTGCGCCTTGGCGCGGGCTTGCTCCAGCGTTTCGGCCGCTTCGGCGTGGCGGCCAAGACCGCGAAGCGCACGTGCTCGGCGCAGCAGCAGCTGTGGAGCGAAGAACCGGACGCCGCTCTGCTCCAGGCGTTCGAGCGACTGATCGACGTTCTGCAGAGCCTGCTCGAACTCGCCCTCCATTCGCAATGTTTCGGCCACCAGCATGGCCGCGTAGCCCAAGAATTCCGGATTCAGCGAATCAGGATTGAGCAACTCGCGGGCGCGATGTGCAGTGGTGCGCGCTTCGTCGAGATTGCCGCGATGGTGGGCAATAATCGCCTTGATCGCAACCACGAAACCCAGCGTTGGATCGCGCTCGTCGCCGGCTTCCAGCATGCCGTTTACGATCTCATCGGCCTGGCCCAACTGTCCGAACTCGGCCAGCAGCCAAGCCATCATGCCGTGCACGAAGGACCCCGCGCCGGTGAACTCGGCCTGCTCGGCCAAAACGATTCCCTGGCGGAAGTCCGACACTGCGGATTCGATCTCGCCTTGCTCGGAGCGCATCAGACCCAGCCCCATGCGGCTATAACCCTGGCCCCAAAGGTTCCCGCTCTGCTGGCTGAGCTCCAGTCCGCGCTCAGCCAGACTGATGCCCTGATCCAAATTGCCAAGCAGGACCTGGTTGAAAGCCGAGGCGGTGAGATTGTCGGCCAGCATCTCAGAGTTGCCCAGCTCTTCCCACATCTGCCGGGCTTCGGTCAGCAGTTCGCTGGCACGCGCCGGCTGACCGGCCTGACTGTAGGCGCGCGCTAGATCGTGCAGCGCAAAGGCGGTTTCCTCGGGCAGCTCGTGCTCACGCGCGATGGCAAGTGAGCGCTCCCCGTAGTCAAGTGCGGCTTCGTAATTGCGCTCGGCGTAGTTCTCGACCAGCATCAAGTTCCACAAGGCTTTGGCTTCGCCGCGGGCATCTCCCAGTTCTTCGGCCAGATTCAAGGCCCGCTGGCCCAGTTCGTCGGCTAGCTCCGGATCCCACTTCTGACTGGGTATGGCGTAGATGGTGGCCTGGGCGTTGGCTGCCGCCAGCTCTAGCGCCGGTTGGCCGAGCTGCTCGCCGAACTGCTCCAGCTCGCGATAGTTGTCCAGCGCCTCATCGTAGCGCCCCGACAGCTCGAAAATGCGCCCGCGGCGAGAGTAGAGGAAGCTGAGCTGTGCCGGGCTGGCTTCGATCTGCTTGGCCAGCTCCAGGGCCCTGCCGTAGTGCGAGATGGCTTCTGAATAGGCCGAGAGCCGCCGGGCCATGTTGCCCGCCAAGGTGTAGTACTTGAGCGCTTTCTCTTGATCTTTGGCCTCCAGGTAGTGGTAGGCCAACCGGTGTGATTCCTCTTCCAGGCGGTCAGGAAAAAGGGCCTCGATGGCTTCGCCCACCTGCCGGTGGAACTTGGGACGCTCGCGGCGCAGGATGGACTCGTAGGCAGCATCGCGGGTGAGATCGTGCTTGAAGGCGTATTCCAGTTCCGGAATGCGGGCATGCTCGTAGATCAGCTCCACCCGCTGCAAGGCGTTGAGGTCGTCACGCAGGCGGTCGCTGGCCTCGGCGATCCACTCCAGCACCCGGTAGTAGAACGCCCGCCCGATCACGGAGGCCAACTGCACCGTGCGTCGCACCTCTTTATCGAGCCGGTCGATGCGTGAGATCAACAGCGCCTGCAGGTTGTCGGGGATCGAAACCGCTTCCAGCTGGTCGGAGGTGGCCTGCCAGTGCAGCCCGCTTTCGTCGCGGCGGATAGCTCCGTTGTCAATCAGGGTGCGGATCAGTTCCTCCACGAAGAAGGGATTTCCTTCCGACTTTTCCATAATTAGCCGGCGCAACTCGTCAGGCAATTCCGATACCGCGAGCAAACCGTCGATCAGCGCCCCGCTCTCGTCTTCGGATAGCGGATGGAGCTCGATTTGTGTGAGGCGGTGGGGGTAGACGGTTTCGGCGTGCAGCTTGGTCTGCCAGCCGTCTGATTGACGGTAGGGGCGCAGTGCACACAGGAAGAAGATCGGGATTTCATCCGTCAGCTGGAACAGGTGCTGCAGCAGCTCAGCTGAGGCCGGATCGGCCCAGTGCAGGTCGTCGAAAACCATCACCAATGGCAGCTCGGCCGGCTTGCGCCAGGCGGCAAGCATCGAGCTGAACAGCTCGCGCTTCAACGTCTCCCCCTCTTGCGCGGCCGGGGCGCTGTCGGCGTGAAAGGTCAGGATCAGTTCGGCTGCACGTGCCGCCTGTTTTTCGACCTCCGGCTCGAAGTCGGCGCACAACTGCTCGATGCGCTGGCGGGCGGCCGCGGGGGAATCCTGCTCGGTCAGGCCACACAACTTGCGGAAGAGCTGCTGGAACATGCTGTAGGGCCGGGCAGTGTCGTAGGAGACGCCGCCGGTTTCCATCCAGTTGTGGTCCCAGCGTGATCGCAGCTCCCCCAGCAGGCGGCTCTTGCCCAATCCGGCATCGCCGAGCAGGTAAGCGATTCCACCGCGGCCTTGCCGCACCTGCTCCAGCGCCTGATCAAGCTGTTCCAGCTCCCGGGCGCGCCCGATCAGCGGCGAGGTCAGTCCTTCGATCCCACGCAGCCGCCCGGGCTGCGTTTTGGGCGCTACCACCCGGTATGCCGTCACCGGCTGGCGCTTGCCTTTGACTTCGATTTCTCCCAGCGGTTCGACTTCAAAAAGCGGCGCCACCAACCGGTAGGTGGCCTCGGCGATCTGCAGTGTGCCGGGCTCGGCGGTTTGTTCCATGCGCGAGGCCAGGTTCACCGTGTCGCCCATCGCGGTGTATTCCATCGCCAGATCGGAGCCGATGTCGCCCACCACCACCGGACCGGTGTTGATGCCCACCCGCACGTTGAATTCCAGCCCGTATTGGCTGCGCACTTCGTCGCAGAACGGACCGATCTCGCGCAAGATGTCCAGGCCGGCCAGGATGGCGCGCTTTGGATCGTCCTCGTGGGCCAGCGGAGCGCCGAAGAAAGCCAGGATGGCGTCGCCCATCATGCGCGCCAAGGTACCCTCATAGCGGTAGACCGGCGCAACCAGGTAGTTGAAGGCTTCGTGCATGATCTCGGCCCAATCCTCCGGATCGAGATCACCGGCCATTGCGGTCGATCCGGTAACGTCGCAGAACAGAATGGTGACCACCCGCCGCTCGCCGCGCATGCTGTCGGAGGCGCGGGCGGCCCTCATCTTGGCGGCGTAGTCCTGGGGAATGGGGATTCGAGATGAGGAATCACTCATTGGCTTGCGCGCCGGAGCTGCGCGGCTGCCCGCCGCGTTGAACGATGTGCAGATTCCGATAGCATGCGGTCAGCGATTACGCTTCGCCCTCGCTGGTGGCGCGGAAGGCGCCCGCCAGCACGATCAACCCAATCAAGATCAAGACTGCCGGCCAGCCAACCGACAATATCTCTCGGATCGGTTCGCTGGCGTCAGCCAATCCGGTGGCGACCAGGATCAGGCCAGGAATCAGTGGCCACCAATGACTGGTCCGGCCAGTGTAAAGCGAATCGATGGCGAAGATGGCGATAAATCCCAGGCCCAGGCCGATCTGGTCCAGATCGCCGAGATCGCCCAGCCGCCTGATGGTCAGGTCTCCCAGGCTGACGCCCAGCAGGATACAGCCGGGGATCAGCAGTCCGTACGCTCGGCGGCTGAAGTAACCGGCCACGAACAGCCCTCCGATCAAGATCGTCCACAGCTCGCCGCCGAATCCTTCAACCAACTGATTGGCTAGCAAAACCAGCCCCAGCACCACCAGGATGGCGCCGGCGGTGGCCCGTCCGCTTGTGCTTCTTATCATGCTGCACTCCTCGCCCGCCTGCTGATCACTCTTCTGACTTCGGCCGTCGCCAAATGGTCCAAATCAGGGCGTTGAGTCCGGTAAATACCACCGATGAGATGCAAAGCGTGGCGATGTTCTGCCCGACCTCGAAATCGACCCACACAAACCCGATCCAATAGAGCACGAAGACCAGCCACACCACTGCGGAAACGATGGTGACTGCCAGCCTCCAGGTCACTCCAGTGCCAGATTCTGCCATGACGACATCCTTTCAACGTCTGTGCGATCGAGACGCTCACATCATTGGTAGCTGAAGCGTCGAATGCCGACCACAAAGAATACCAAGGACATTCCCAATAACACCACAATCGATAGGACGACGTCGTCCAGAGTTCCGTTGCGGAACATCAATGTGGTGTAGCCGTCCATCGCCCAGGCGATCGGCGATACGTGACCAATCATCTGCATGAACTCCGGCACCACGTCCAGCGGCCACCAGGCGCCGCCCAGCGGCGCCAGCGTCAGCCCCAGCAGGTTGGCCAGTCCGATTGCCTGCTGCTCGCTGGTGAGCCGGCTGCCGATGGCGAAGGAGAGCGCGGTGCTGGCCAGCGTGAAGCTGATCATGATCAGTGCCAGTGCCAGCAGGTCCTGCCCGAAGTTGATCCCGGCCACGATCCCAACCGAAAACACTACCAGGTACTGCAAGATGCCCAGGGCGAAGCGTCCCAGGATCTTTCCGCCCAATAGCTGAGCGCGTGAGATTGGCATGGTGGCCAATCGTTGGATGGTCCACTGCTTCTTCTCGCCGACCAGGATGCCCATGGCCCCCAGCACGGTGAACATCACCATCATGCTGCCCATGCCGGGCACCGATTGGTTGAATCCACCGATGTCCTGGGTGGTGGTCGGATCGATGGCAGCTTCGGCGGTCTGCTGGAAGTCCACTGCGATCGGCTTCTGCTCCCAGAGCTCAGCCGCCCGGGCGTAGACGCCGTCCGGGAAATCCGCGGCTAGTTCGATTTGGTCCGCCACCTGCGAGGCGACCTGAGCGGCGACCACTGCGCCGTTCACCTGAGTCAGTGCCGCCTCGACCGCTTGCTGCACGTAGCTCGGCCCGGAGAAGTCCTCGACCGAAACGTAGCGCACCAGGGTCGGCTGCAAATCCTCCACCGACTGCGTGAACCCGGCTGGGATCTCAATCAAGGCCAGCACATTGCCGTTCCTGACCCGCTCGGCCGCTCGTTCAGCGTCCACTTCCGGCTGGTCCTCCAGCTCGCAGAAATCCTGCTCGTCGTTGTCCATCGGACACAGTACCAGCGAATCGTTGGCCTGTCGGATGCCCGTCAGCAACCGCTCGGCGCCCGGGCCGCCGTCGTGGTCGACCACATCGACCCGCACCCTTGAGGGGCCTTCACCGCTGGGTATGAAAACCCCCAGCACGATGGTCATCACGATCGGGATCACCAGCAGACCAACCAGGTTGCCGCGGTTGCTGAAGAAGATGCGCAGATCATGGACCGCGATCTGCACCACGTTTCTCATCTAAGCGACCTCAAAGCGTCGATTGAATAACCAGATGCCTAGCAGATACATCAGAACGCCCTGCGAAAGCAGCACAACCAGATTCAATCCGATGTCCAGCTGGCCATCGGCCATTTTTTGAAAGGCCTCCCGCCCCCAGTACACTATCGAGACTGCGCTGACCACCCGAGGCAGGGTGAAGCCGAAGGCCCCGCCGAGCACGCCCATCGCCATACTGGTGATCGGCGCCAGAATCTGCCCCTGCTCAGGAGTCTTGGCAAGGGCAGCCATCAGCATGCCGAAGCCGGACACCGCCAGCGCCACCGCAACGATCACTGCCGCAATCAGTCCGAAGTTGGACCCCCATATCAGATCCAGCTTGCCCTGCAGCAGGCTGCCGACCAGCGTCAAGGCCACGATCAGCATCGTCAGCTGGAGCAGCACCGACATGAACACCCCCGCCAGATTGCCGGCCAAGATGTGCGAGCGCGGCGTAGGCGAAACTACCATCCGCTGCAAAGTCCACTGGCGCCGCTCGTTGTGCAGGCCCAGCACTCCGAACTGGGCGGTGAACAGAGCGAAGAACATCGCTTGGGCCGATCCGACCCAGACCAGGATGAACTTCGAGGCGTTCCCCTCTGATTCGCCTTCTACCGCCTCGGTACCCAGCCGCACGGTGTTTTCGGCCGGGTCAAAGGCGCAGGCCAAGACGCTGCTCAGCTCGGCTTGCGAGGTGCCAGCCAGGGCAGCCAGGCCGGCGGTTGCCTGTAATTCATCGAAGGTGGCGGCGATGGCGATATTTCCGGTTGCGATCTGATTGGTGATCGCCTCCGCGATGCTGCGCACCACCCCGGCGGCGATCGGACTGCCGCTGTTGGCGTAGACCAGCACTCCGGTCCGCTCCAGTTCCGGGTGGGAGACCGGGACGTAGGACATGCGCTCGGTGAAGTCGGAGGGGATGATGATGGCTGCGGTGTAGACACCGCGATCGACGGCTGCCTTGGCCACTCCGACCGTGTAGGCTTGAGCATCCGGAACCGCGTGGGTGAAGTCCACCTCGCCGGCTTCGATCAGCGAATCGGCGGTCGCCTGATCGAACAGCTCGGCGTCGGTGAGTTGCGCAACGGTCACGCCGTCGGAGCTGCTCGGCGCATCGTCGGATGCTTCGCAGTTGCCCAGATCATCCGCCAGCGAGGAGCGATTACCGCTCTCCGGGATAAGCGCCGAAACGAACACATCCCCATAGGCGATGCCGGTTGCCCCAGGCTGATCGTGATTGACGATGGCAATTGGCACGTCTTCGATCGGTACATCGCCGCCAGCCAATCCGCCAAAGGCGAACGCCACAATGGTCGACAGGACCAGCGGCGAGGCAATCATGATCAGTACCAGGTTGCGATCGGTGAAAGTGGTGTAGAGCTCTTTCCAGACGATCGCCCAGATCTTGGTCATCGGTGGCTTTTGCTTGGCAGGAAGGGATCAGTCTCGCAGCGCCCGCCCGGTCAGGTCGAGGAACACCGCTTCCAGATCCGG
>CAZJUE010000153.1:0-6515 GCA_964549025.1 uncultured Anaerolineaceae bacterium
GCACCATGTAAGCCACCGCCGGCAAAGTGTCGTTCTGCAGGTCATCGAAGTACTCCCGCAGATCAACGATGTGCGACGAGAGCTCGGGATCGTCGATGTAACGGGCGTAATTCAGCAGCGGCACCCAGACCGCTTGGGCCCCCTTCGGCCCAACGATCACTCCCCGGCTCCGATAGGTGATCTGTGGATCGTAGTTTTGAACGTAGAACTTCCAGGACACACCGCGTTCCTCGAGCCGGTCGAAGATCGTG
The DNA here is from genome assembly GCA_964549025.1 of uncultured Anaerolineaceae bacterium. GTDB lineage: Bacteria > Chloroflexota > Anaerolineae > Anaerolineales > E44-bin32 > JADFRG01. The sequence continues at coordinate 252 of CAZJUE010000153.1, forward strand.
GGCAGGTCGCCCAATCCTTCCGCAGGCAAATCGTTGCGGCTGGTGCCCGGCGTTGCAGTCACCCAGTAGACGTGATTAGTGAAGCTGCCTCCTGCGGCCGAGCTGAAAAAGCGGTCGAACAGCACGTACTGATCAGCCAGGTTCCAGTAATAGCCAAGCTCGCGGTCGTCGTAGTAGGCCATCGCCAGCCGCCCGTCCTGGTTTTTCTGGTTCAATGCGTAGACGAAGCCATCCATGCGGCCGCCGTTGTACTGGAGCAGGAACGTGTCCGAGCTGTGATCCGGATCTTCCAGTTGGACCTCGTTGTCGCCAAGGTGAAACGGCGCCACGCAGTCATCGTTGCGCGGATCAAAGGGATCCATCGGCATGCAGATCCCGGCCGGGATTCCATCCGCCCCCGGATAGGTCCCGAAGTAGTTGTCGAAGGAGTGGTTCTCCTGCATCAGCATGATCACGTGCTCGATGGGCGTGTTCAACGGCGGACCGGGATCAGGCGGGGGAGGTTCCTGCTGAGCCGGTTCGGCAAAGGCTAGGCCCAGCGCGGTAGCCCAAAGGGGGATTACCAGCCGCAGGTAGGTCATCACGGCCTCACCGCGTAGATCACGATCACCGGCTTTGGGACCCGGTTGCCATCCGCGCCGGCGACGCTGATGGACTCGCTGTGGATCACCCGCCCGTTGTAGCGGTGCATATAGCCAAGCAGCTTCTCGGAAAAGAATTCCGAGCGCCCCGCCGAGTAGGCGTCCCACACCAGATACTGGATGGCGCCGGTTCGGATGGCGAAGTCCGGGTTGTCAATCGGTTCGTAGGATGGATTCCGGTGCAGCGGATTGGGACTGACCGACAATCCATAAGCTCGCCGATGGCCATAGAACTGAACGATGTTGGCCATCGACGGGCCGATGGTCATCAGCGTTGCACCTTCAGGGATGTTCGCACCGACCCATTCCCCGGCCTCTCTCCCGCCAGGGACCCCTCCTGAGCCGGCCAGTAGTCGGTCGGATGCGGAGGGGTAGATCGCCCGTACGCTGGGGATCAGCAGCGAGAATGCCACGATTGCGGTGGCCAATCGTCCGATTGGCAGCGAAAGCGCGGGCCACCGCAATTGCTGCGGGAGCTTGAGATCCGGGATTGAAAATGCCCGCGCCAGGCCGCGGCCTGCCAGCAAGGCCAGCGGGGGTGCGATCGGCAACAGGTACTGATAGCCCTTCACCGGCCAGATCTGGAAGAACACCACCGGAACGGCGATCCACACCAGCAACAGCTTCTCCTTCCAAGATCGCTCGCGTCGCAGCAGCCATACCCCTAAAAGCGCTGCCACGATCACCGCCGGGCCGACGGCAAACGGCACTGTGGTGGGGTAGAAGAACCACTCGTGATTCGGGCGGCGGAACAGCTGCCAGACCAGGTAGTTCCGCCCAGCGGATGCCCCTCCTGCCAGAGCCAGCGATAGCGGAAACGGGGCGATGACCGCGCACATCGCCAGAACCGACACGGCCAGCTGCCGCAGCTTGACTCGAATTTCAGGCGAAAGCGCCAGGAAGGCGTAGATGGCGCCCAGCAGCACGATCCCGATTTCCTTCGCCAGGAAGGTCAATCCCATGCCTGCGCCGGCCGCGTACAGCCAGCGCGGGTTGTGCGTGGAGGCGTAGCGGGCGGTGAGCAGCAAGGTCAGCGTGGCGCATAGGGTCATGGGGCCGTCCAACAGGACTTGCCGGTTCACCACCACCAGGTACGGCATCAGGCTCAGGATCAATGCCGACAGCAGGCCTGCCCGCCTCCCGTAGAGCTCTTTGCCCAGCCGATAGACCAGCAGCACGTTGAGCACGCCGACTATGGCGGCAGTCATGCGCCCCAGCACCGGCTCCACCCCACCCTGAAAGACCAGCGCCACCAAGAACTGAAACAGCAGCGGATGGGCCCGGAAGATGGGGAAGAATTGTTTGAGCACCGGATCGTTGGAGATGGCGGCCGCTTGCCCGGCGTACACCGCCTCGTCGCTGTTGTAGCCCAGCAGGTCGAGTTGGTAGATCCGCAGCGCCAGGGCCGAGGCCAGAATGAGCAACAGCGGCCGGGCGGTCAGATATCGCTGGATTGCCCGCAGCAGCCGGACAATCGACGCCCAGGTCAGCAGGTCGCGCAGGTTCCGGCGCGGCGCCAAGCGGGCGGCACCTTCAGCCAGCCTGGCCCTGGTCGTTCCCAGCGTCTGGCTCAGCCGCAGCAGCCGGCTTCGGGTCGATCGAACCGGTGATTTGGCTAGCCAGAGCCGCATATTGCTGCCGTGTTCATGGGGTGGTGAGCAGTGTCGGCAGCTGCTGCGACCAGCGGAACTTGGGATCCCGCAGGCGAGTGGCAGACCGTCCGGTCAGCGCCTCGCCGATGATCTCCCGCTCGGCCGGGTGTAGGTCCTTGCCGTTCCAACTGGACAGGAAAGGCGCCAAATACGGATATGGCGGGAACCCGTAGGCGTCCTCCGCGTGTTTGATCAGCAAGTCAACCACCTGCTTCCACTCCATGGTTTCCCGGTGCTCCGGCCCGCGTTCGATCAACACCACGTTGGCCAGATCGGCCGAGCTCACAATCGGGGCCTGAGGCACCAAGCGCTGGATACCGTACTTCGGCGGGGGGATCAGCAGCTGCACCCAGGCATTGATCGAAGCCGTCGGCAGGATCGTTCGGCCTAGCAGCAGCCCAAACAGCCGTCCCGAACGTGAGTGCAGTCGGCTTTGAATCTGGAGGCCCAGCCGCTCGCGCCAGGTGAGTTTGGCGGTGTCGACCGCCCGCAGCGTGTGGCGGCTGATGGTGAGCGGCTTCGGATAACTGAACACCTTGCCGTCCCGGGTCAGGATGGTCATGTCGTCCGAAAGGAACGACCAGGGGTTTCTGGAAAGCACTTGCAGGATAGTGGTGGTCTTGCCGGTGTCGGTCCCGGCGGTCAACAGCGAGGCCTTGCCGTCCCGCGAGAAGCATGCCGCGTGCACCAGCGCGGCGCCTTTCCGCACGAACAGCCAGCGCAGGATCGGCTCGACCACATTGGTATACAGCACGTGGGGAGACCGCATCAGCAGCGGTGAGACCGAGATCTCGATCGGCGAACGGTAGGCCACCGACACCTCGAAACCGTAGCGGCCCAGCCACTCACCGTAGCGCACGGTGTCGTCGGCAGGTCGCGGCATGCGGCGCCGCTCGATGCGCAAGCGGATGTCCGGCGCCGCCTCAACTCCGTTGGAGCGGAAGTGCTCCAGCTCCGGCAGCCGAAAACTCGACAGCACCCGAACCAATCCGTGGATGTCATAGGCGAAGTCGAAGCTCTGCTGATCGTAGGCCTTGCGCACCGGCCGCCAGATCCAGCGGTCGGAGACAAAGTAGCGGGCCAGCGTCAGGACGAAGATCGAGATAAGGTTGGAGATTAAGTAGTGCATGCCTACAGCCGACACCAGCACCGCCAGCAGCGGGCCGCGCACCGCGAAGGCCAGGTTGTTCATGGCCCAATAGACTGCAAACCGGGCTGCTCTGGGGCTGGCGGTATCCCGCCGGCCGAACACCCAGATCTCGGTCAGAGCGAAATTCCACAGCGTGGAAAACTGGGTCGCCGCCAGCGCGGCCAGCACGACCTCAGTTCCGATCAGCTCGCGGAAGGCGGCCAGCGCGGCGGTATTCACTGCCAGGCCGGTCGCGCCCACCAGCAGAAATCGCAGGAACTTCATCCGGGTCCACAACGCAAGCCGGGCGAAGTGCAGCAGGAATCGGAACCCTTCCTTCAACGTGCCCTTACTCTGCCCGGCGTGGCGGGGCGCGAAGACGAAAGGCAGCTCGGCCACCCGCAGCCGGGGGCAGCGGATCAGGATCTCGAGCAGGATCTTGAAGCCGCTGGCGTGAAGCTCGTCGGTGTCGACCACACTTCGACGGAACAGGAAAAGGCCGGTGAGTGGGTCGGAGACCTTCGCCAGCCGGCGCGGAAACACCAGCCGCACCGCGGCAGTGAGCCCCCGGCTGAGCAGATGGCGGAGCGGACTCAGGCCCTCGATGGTGGCGCCCGGAGCGAAGCGGCTGCCGAGCACCAGGTCGGCCGAGGTCTCTTCGGCGCGGTCGATCAGCGCCGGGATGATCTCCGGCGGATGCTGCAAGTCAGCGTCCATGACGCAGACGTATGTGCCGCGCGCTCGTTTGATGCCGGCGATCACCGCGCCGGACAGGCCATCCAGGCGCAGGTGTTCCGGGCGGACGATCACCTGGCCATCGACCGCCAAGTCGGTCATGGACTGCTGGGCGAGCGCGGCGGTTTGGTCGTCGGAGTCGTCCACGATGATGACTTCGGTCTGGACCCCGGCAACCGACTGCTGCAGCATCGTCAGCAGGCGCCCGACGTTTTGCTGCTCGTTCCTGGTAGGCAGGACGATGCTGAGGAATACCGGTGTCTCGACCTGCTGTCCTGCCGGGGGCTCATAGAGCACCTTGGCGGCCAGCTCTTGCTCGGACCGGTTGGTGGCGTGCGATGAGGCTGTCATATCTGCTTCCCTCCCAGAAGATAGGAGTCTGCCAATGCCATAGCACCGGCCACCGCCGTGCCGGTCCGGCGATTCAACCCCTTCCTGACCTGTATAGCAGGCGGGGCACCTTGCAGCGTCTTATCCACGTCTGCCTGCGCGTCTTAGGGGGAGGCCCGTTTGCTGGAGGGGCCGTGGTACTGCGGCCACATTGCCGGCCCGCGATGGCCGCAGTAGGCTGGAGTCGACCTTACAGCGAGCTAACGACTGAACCGGTAAGAACCAGCGCGAGCTAAATCAGCTCGTCGAAAAGGCAAAGCCACCGAAAGGTGGCGACGCAAAGCTACAGGGTCTACGGCTGAACACAGCCACGACAGCCAGCTGCCGAAACGAGAAGCGCATCGAGTGTTCTCGGCCCGTGGAAATGCTGTCGTGGCATCCGTCCACGGGCTTCTGGTTCTCAGGTGTGACGAGGAGACGACCATGACGACTGGTGGTAGGCGAAGCTCGCCGCCGCGGTTGCGCTTGTTAATCGCATCGCTGGTCGTCGTTGTCGCACTGCTGGTGGGTGGTTGCGCGGCGGCAAATTCAAACGCCGCACTCCCCGCCGCCGTCGATTGGCTGGCAGGTAGCTTGCCGCCAACCCCCACGCAAGAGCTCGCGGCTGGGGAACCAGACGCTCTGCAATTGACCCCGAGCGGATCAAGCCCGGCAGAACAGTTGCCGGGTTCCGGGCCCCTTGGAGCATCTGCCTCTGGCGAGCTGGCTGTGCCCAGCGCAACATCCGCAGCTGAGGCGGCTTCTGCGCCTGGTTCGGGCTTCGTGACGGACGCGGTCGCGCCGATCCTTGCGGGTCGCCCATCCGACGTCATCCCGGGTCGCTATCTCGTGGTGTTCAATGCTGACGTTGCGGATCCCAGCGGACTGGCCCAGCGGCTGGTCGCGACCTTTCGCGGTCAACTGCACTTCGTTTACTCCCAGGCGCTCAAGGGCTTTGCTGCTGATGTACCACCAGCGGCGCTCGATGCCCTGACAAGGAATCCCAACATCGCATTCATCGAGCAGGACTCGAGAATTCAGGTATCCGAAACGCAGCCCGCTGCCATCTGGAACCTTGATCGAATCGACCAGCGCGACCTCCCACTGTCAGGCGACTATTCCTATTGGGCCACCGGCTCCGGTGTCCACGTCTACGTCATCGACACCGGGATCCGGATCACCCACTCCGAGTTTGGCGGGAGGGCATTTGGCGCGTTCAGCGCCATCGGCGACGGGCACGGAACGGATGACTGTCACGGACACGGCACCCACGTCGCCGGAACGGTTGGAGGGAGTACCTACGGGGTGGCCAAGGGCGTCGAACTGTATGCGGTCCGGGTGCTGGATTGTGGGGGTGTTGGGGCGACCAGCGGCGTGATCGCGGGTGTTGACTGGGTGACGACCAATCGAGCTTTGCCGGCGGTTGCCAACATGAGCCTGGGAAGCAGCCAGTCCTTGGCACTGAATCTCGCGGTGGACAATGCGATCAGCTCAGGGATTACGTTCGCGGTAGCAGCCGGCAACGGCGCAAACGATGCCTGCAATTACTCTCCGTCGAGCGTCTCCGAGGCGCTCACCGTGGGCGCCACCGACATCACCGACACCCGTGGCTCGTTCTCGAACACCGGTGAGTGCCTCGATCTCTTCGCTCCCGGGGTATCGATTCTGTCGGCGCACCACTCGAGCGATGAGGCGACCGCGATAAGAAACGGCACGTCGAGGGGCTCACCCCACGTGG
>CAZJUE010000153.1:6525-6968 GCA_964549025.1 uncultured Anaerolineaceae bacterium
CCGACCTACGCCTGGTACCAGGGCACGTCGATGGCCTCGCCCCACGTGGCCGGCGCCGCGGCGCTGTACCTTGAGGCGCACCCGACGGCGCTTCCAGGGGAGGTCACTCAGACGATTGTGGGCAGCGCCACGACAGGGGTCGTGATCGATCCGGGCCTGGGATCGCCCAACCTGCTGCTGTATACGTTCGAGCTGGTCGAAGCGGATCCGACTCCAACCCCCACGCAGACAGCGACCGCCACGGCTACAGAAACACCGGTTCTGCCGACCGCAACGCCAACCCCGGTTCCTCCGAGCCCGACGCCGACGCCCACCGTCGACCAGCCACCATTCGCTGCGTTCAACGTGCGCTGCCCGAGGGGCCAGTGCACCTTCAACGCGCACCGGGCCAAGGATGATCATGGGATTGCCAGCTACACCTGGGACTTCGGCGACGGATCGCC
>CAZJUE010000154.1:0-6928 GCA_964549025.1 uncultured Anaerolineaceae bacterium
TGGGACCTGGCGGTGGACGGCCGGCTCGACTTCGGCGGGGACTGGCAAGCACAGCTATGGGCGGGTCTTCAGAGCGAGGGACGACTTCACCCGGCGGCCGGCAGCGACTACTTCATCTTTCCCAAGACTGTGTTTGGCGATATTCCGCCCTTCGCCTTGGGGCGATCCGGCTGGGACAACTGGATGATCTACTCCGGCCGCCGGCAGCGATTGCCGGTCGTGGACGCTACCGGTTCGGTTGTGGCGGTCCACCAGGAGCACGACTACTCGCATCTGGAAGGCGGCCAACCACATTATCGGCTTCCTGAGAGCCGGGAAAATCTGCGCTTAGCCGGCGGCCAGCAGACCATCTTCACTTTGCGCGATGCAACCTGGCGGATCGAAGCCGGGGAGGTGGTGCGGGTCGGCCTGCCGGGAGGCAGCCTGGGGCGAACGATCGAAGCCGCGTTGACGATTGCCGTTGGATCGGGCGCGGGCCTGAAATTGCTGCGCGCGCTGCTGCATCCGCTTAAATTTGTGCGCGGTCTGGGACGGCGTGGCTTGCGCAATGCGCAGCCGGCAAATGACCTGGGAGGCGGCTGACCATGGTTGGACGGACACGGCTGGAGCAGTCGGCATCGACCGCCGGCGGCCATGATTGGATCGAACTCGAGGCCTGTCCGATCTGCGGCGAGTCAGACAGCGCGCCGTTTGAGGCGTTGCCTCATGCCGACGAGCCGGTCGAATATCAACTATGCAAACGGTGTGGAACGGTTTATCAGTCTCCGCGCATGTCGGAGGCGGCGCTGGAAGGGTATTACCAGTCCGAATACGTCACTTCGCATCAACAGGCCGACGGTGTGTCGGAGAAGGAGCTTCGGGTGCAGTCTGGGCGCGCCCGCCATCTACTTCACCTTCTGCGAGCGCATGCGGCACACCCGAAGCGGCACCTGGACATCGGGAGCTCGGCCGGGGTGCTGATGGAAACAGTGCGCGACGCCTACGGCTCAGAGGTGGTCGGGATCGAGCCGGCTGCCATCTATCGCCAGTACGCCGCCGATCGTGGGTTGCGCACCTTTGCGGGCCTGGATGAGTTGGAAGCCGACGACGCTCGCGGCTTCGACCTGATCACCATGGCGCACGTGCTGGAGCACCTTCCAGATCCGGTGGGCTATCTGGCCGGAGTGCGAGAGAAGTGGCTCGAGCCGGCCGGGTTTCTACTGGTGGAGGTGCCCAACTTGTTCGGCCACTTCTCGTTGGAACGGCCACATCTGTTCTGTTTCCACGCCGCAACGTTGCGGCGAGCGCTGGGTGAGGCTGGCTTTGAGGCGATCGGGCTATCGGCTCACGGCGCGCCGCGCTCGCGGCTGATTCCGCTTTACCTTACCGCTCTCGCTCGGCCTGCCTCGGGCTTGTCATCGCTCCGCATCCGTTCAAGCGCTGGAGGCGTGCGCTTGCGGCGCAAGCTTGGCATGCTGTGGCACCGGCTGGCCACCCGGTTCGCCACCCGTTGGGCCTGGCTCCCGTTGCCCGAACTTCGGCTGGAAGGGTGAACTTACAGGCGACGACGCGGCGGGTGCGTCGGAACGGGCCAGGCTAAAGCGATGCGACTGGGTCAAAATCCAGCCAAGTTCGTCGATCGAGTGCATAAGCCGCAGCGGATTACGGTGGCAGTGCTGACTTATGTGCCGTTCTTGAGCGGATACTTCGCCACCTACCTGGATGTGGTCAAGGCCTGCCTCAACAGCTTGTGGGAGCACACTGACCTCCCCTACGACCTGCTGGTCTTCGACAACGGAAGCTGCCCGGAACTGCTGGATTTCTTGCGTGAGTCTCATGCCGCCGGCCGGATCCAGTTCCTGCTGCTTTCCAAGGAAAACCTGGGCAAAGGGGGAGCATGGAACGTGATCTTCCAGGCTGCTCCGGGTGAGGTCATTGCCTACGCCGACAGCGACGTGCTCTTCCACTCGGGGTGGCTGAGCAAGTCGATGGAGATTCTGGAGGGCTTTCCCAACGTCGGCATGGTAACCAGTCGCCCGTTCCGCACCCGCGAGCGCTTGACCACCGCCACAGTCGAATGGGCCGAGCGGTCGGACGAAGTGCAGCTCGAACGGGGCGAGTTCATCCCCTGGGAAACTTTTCGCGAGTTCGACCTCAGTCTCGGTCAGTCTGAAGACGAGGTGCGTCAACGGTACGAGGAAACCCAGGACGTGCGGCTGCGATTCGACGGGCTGAGCGCTCAAGTAGGCGCCTCGCACTGGCAATTCGTGGCCCGCAAGCAGGTCCTGCAGCAATTCCTGCCGTTCGACATGGACCGGCCGATGGGTCAGGTGTTGACCTTGGACGAGCGGATCAACGAAAGCGGATACCTGCGGCTGATGACCACCGAGCCGTTGGTGATGAATATGAGCAACTCGGTTGTCGCTCCGCAACCTGGGGCGGCCCGGGTGCGACGGGCGGGCGGCTTCAAGGGAAGGTTGCTCCGGATTCCGATCGTCCGGCGCCTGCTACTGGCCGTTCACGATCGGCTGTTCCGATGGTTCTACCTGACGGAATGAGCGGGGCGAAGACGGTGCTCATCAGCGCGGACCACGCTCTGGCGATCATCTACTTTCTCCAGAGCGAGGTTGTATCCACCCTGCTTGGATCCGGCTCACGGGTGGTGATGCTGGTCGATGATGCGCTAAAGGATTTCGTGGTCAAGCGATTTGGGCGCGAAGGCTTGATCGTAGAAGGCCTGCGTCTGGACCAGGCGAGGGCTTACGCCGCGCGCGAGCGGCCGGAGACCCAATGGTGGCTGCATTTCCTGCGGCGGGTAGGCGCCTCGCGGCGGATCAACACCGCGGCGATGGACAGCTACGTGCAGCAGGTAGCGGTCGAGCAGCCCAATCGCCGACGAGTCTTGATGCCGCTGGCTTGGATTGCGATCGGTTTCCTGCGCAGCTCGGCGCTGGCACGGCGTCTGCTGGCCAAGACCCAGGAACGCTTCACACCAGCGATCTATGGCGACCTGTTGGAGCGCTACCGCCCGGGTCTGGTGGTGGCCAGCACGCCCGGCTGGCGGCTCGATCGCTATCTGCTGCGAGAGGCGCGCCAAAGCGGCATTCCGACCGCCACCGCAATCGTCGGTTGGGACAATCCAAGCAGCTACAGCCTGCCCGGGGTGCAGGTCGATTGGGCGACCTGCTGGTCCGAATTGCAGCAGCGAGAGCTGGTGCTCGGTTCGGACTGGTCGGTGGGCAGTGTGCACATCGGCGGCATTCCGTCCTACGACGGATATTTCCAAGGCGCGTGGACGATGCCGCGCGATGAGTACTGGCGTCTGCATCAGCTCGATTCTGAGCGAAAACTGATCTCCTACGCGTGCAGTTTTGTCAGCTTCTCGCCCAATCTGCGCAACGTCGAAACCTTGGCCCGTCTGGTCTCCGAGGATCAGCTGGCTGCTCCCTGCCAGCTGCTGGTTCGACTGCACCCGAACCACTTTCTGGATGTCCCGCTCTTCAGGCAAGAGCGAGACCAGATCAGGCGCCTCGGACGGGAGCACGCGCATGTGCACGTTGTCGAGCCGGTGCCGATGGGCGGCGACCTGACCTACTACTCAGGCGAGGATCTGCCCGAAAAGACTTCGATGATGGCGCACTCGGATGTATTCGTGACCGTATACTCCACGATGGTAGTGGAGACCGCCATTCACGGCCGGCCGATCGTCAGCCTGTGCTTGGACACGCCTGGGGGGTGGCCGGCAGAACGCAAGTACTCGCTATCGCTCTCAGAGATCGGAAACTGGCCGACGCATGACCGCTTTCGACAGGCGAGGGCCGGTCGGGTGGCGCTGGATGAGTCACAAGCCATCGAAGCGATCAACGCCTACCTCGAGCAGCCCGAGCTCGATGCCGAGCGGCGGGCGGCATTTGTCCGAGAAGAGGTGACCTATACCGACGGCAGCGCCGGGCGACGGACCGGGGAGTTTCTGGCGGCGTTGGTGTGAGGCGCGCCGGCGGGTCGTACCCGTCGTGTCCCTGGCCGGCCGGAGAGTTCTGGGAGGATTGATATGAATACAAAGAGGATGGTGGTGTTGAATGTCGTTTGAATACGAAGAGACCACGCAAGACCTGCAAACCCGCATCGATATCCACCAGCAGTACGGCAGCCGCGACATCGATGAGTGGATGCTGGACCTGCTTCATCCTGAGCCAGAATCGCGCATTTTGGACGTCGGCTGCGGATCGGGAAAGCAGCTGCTGGCCTTCCATAAGCACCTTGAGGGACAGGTGGACCTGACCGGGGCTGATGTCAACCAAGAACTGCTCGATCAGGCCAAATCCAGGAATGCCGAGCTGGGCGACCGGTGGCGTCTGGTGCAAGTGGACTTCGACCAGCGTTTCGACCTGGCTGACGACAGCTACGATCTGGTCACCTGCTGCTTTGCCATCTACTACGCCGCCGATCCAGCGTTCACGGTGCGTGAGATGCACCGAGTGGTGGCCCCCGGTGGGAGGCTGTTTACGACCGGCCCGATGCCGGAAAACAAGTCGACCTTCTACGAGATCATCACCGAAGCCACCGGAGCTGAGATCCCGCCTATGCCCGGGAGCTCGCGTTACAACTTCTCGATACGAGAGGCAATCGAGCAGACCTTCGCGGATCTGGAAGTGCACATCTTTGAGAATCCGCTGGTCTTTGAGGGAGTCGACCCATTCATCGATTACACTCGCGCCTCGCTCTCGGAGGACCGCAAACTATGGCGCCCGCTGTTCACCGATGAGCACGGCTTCGAACAGGTGATGGACAGTATTCGGGAGGCGGCCGCGGCTCGGCTGGAGCGCGAAGGGAAGCTGGTCATGACTAAAGTCGTCGGCGGGTTTGTTGCCACCAAGTAGTCGGAGGTTGACTTGATTTTCTACGGGAAGAAGCTGCTCTTCCTGGGGGCGCACCCAGACGACATCGAGATCGGTTGCGGAGCCTTGTTGGCACAAATCGGTTCACGTTCTGAAGTCTTGTGCGTAACGCTTTCCGACAATCAGAAGAATCCTAAGCTCCGAAACCTGGTTGAGGAGCACTACCACAGCATGGCAGTGCTTGGGGTGAAGCGGGAGCAGATCAGTGTGGGCAAGTTCGAAACCCGCAACTTCGCTCGCGATCGGCAGGAGATCTTGGAGTATCTCTACGAGCTCAATCGGCAGCATCGACCGGATCTGGTTTTCGTTCATAGTGAGGCAGACATTCATCAGGACCACGCGGTGGTAACCAAGGAGGCATTGCGGGCATTTCGAGGCACATCCGTGCTCGGTTTCGATGTTTTGCGAAGCAGTTTCGGATTCTTTCCGCACTTTCTGGTTGAAGTGAGCTCGGAAGATGTCGAACGCAAATTGCAAGCGCTCAGCCAGTACGTGACCTATTCGGATGTTTATTACTTCAGCCCAGACGTCATCCGTTCCACGCTCGTGCGTTTCGGCGCATTGGCCGAACGAGCTTTCGCTGAGGGCTTTGACATCCTCCGCATCGTTGGGAGCTTCTCGGCGGAATTGGGTGGAGGCTGAGTCAGAAGCGTGAGACCCGCCCGACGCCCTCTTGAGGCTCTTATTACGGACCAATGCTGAGCGGCCATGGCTGACGCAATCCCGATGCTGGTGCCCTCCGCCATAAAGCGGCGAGCTAAGGGCGTCTTAACCGTGCTGGCCAAATCTCTGCGCGTGCCGGTGCACGAGCCGGTGGAGCCTTCCACGCTCTCTGAAGAGCAAATCTCTCACATTGCGCGCTATTTTTCGCGACCGAAGTTTTTTGTTATCGGTTACCCCCGCTCGGGCACAACACTCCTGGCCCGACTCTTAGGCCTGCATCCGCAAGTTCACTGCAATTGGCAGGCTCACTTTTTCTCGGAGGCGCATTCGCTAATGTCCGCGCTGGTGACCCAGCAATCGTTTGCCTGGGCCGCAAGGAGAAACAACCGCTGGACACAATCGGCGGATGACATGACGGTCGGATTGCGCGTGGTGTGCGACTATGTCATGGAGTCGCAAGCCGACAAGTTGGGAAAGCGTATCGTCGGGGATAAATCCCCGGATGCGAACTGGTCTGCAAACCTGCCTCATCTCCATCGAGTCTATCCGGATGCTTTTGTGGTCAATATCGTTCGCGATGGACGCGACGTCGCCCTCTCCAGACGAGTACAGCAGCTAATCGATCGGCCGCAATCGCTGGGCATCGGCGGCCGCCGGGTTCGGCAGAGGATCCTGTCCGGAGGGTCGGAGGATTCTCCGGGATGGATGCGAATTTTCGGTCGGCGCTGGCTGCGGCGTGAGGCGGCACGCTGGAGCAAAGAGGTGGTGAACACCCATCGCGTGGGGCGACAGCTCTTCGCCGAGCGCTATCTCGCCGTCACCTTCGAAGAGCTGCTTCGCCAACCTGCAACTGTGGCCAAGTCGATATGGGAGCTCTTGGGAGCGGACATTGATCAGGTCCGGCAGAAAGACATCAACGCCGAAATGGACCAGAATCCGGCAGCGGAGTGGCATCGGGAGGTGGCACCGGAGCTAACTGCTGGACTGCCCAGAGGGGAGGCCGGTGGCTGGCGCAAAGTCTTCCTGCCTCGCGAGGTCAAGCAGTTCGTCCAGGTGGCTGATGAAGGCCTCCGAGTTTGGGGTTATCTGCCGGGGGTGCCCTAGGTGCGGATCTTGATTTGTGGGTTCGGCTCGATTGGGCGTCGCCACCTGCGCAACCTTCAGGAGCTAGGGGAGCGGGAACTCGGGCTGGTTCGAAGCGGGAAGAGCACGTTGCCGGCCGACGAACTCGAAAGCTGGCCAACCTGGTCTGAGCTGGACGGCGCGTTGCGTGAATTCGCACCGGAGGCGGTGCTGGTCACTAATCCGACCGCGCTGCACCTTGACGTTGCCATTCCGGCGGCTCGCGCCGGCTGTCACCTGTTGGTTGAGAAGCCACTTGCAGAGAG
>CAZJUE010000155.1:0-6752 GCA_964549025.1 uncultured Anaerolineaceae bacterium
ACGTCGTGCACGGCCACGATGTTGGGGTGATTCAGTTGGGCGATGGAGCGAGCTTCTTGGATCAGCCGCTGACGGCCGTCGGTGCCGAGCGCCATCGTGGAGAGCACCTTGATAGCTACCCGGCGTTCGAGTTGGGGGTCGTAGCCACGGTAGACCGCCCCCATCCCGCCGCGCCCCAGTTCTGCTTCTAAGTTGTAGCGATCGTTGAGGGTGGCTCCGGCAGCCAGATCCGTCATTCGCGCTTGGCGATCATCAAGGTGATGTCGTCGAATGGTGCGGCGCCGCCGATGAATTCTTGCAGGGCTTGCAGTAGGCCAACCGCGATCTCCTGCGCGGTCCCGGAGCTAGCATCGAGGATGGCTTGCTTGAGCCGCTCCTCACCAAAGGCTTGCTCATCGGGATTGAGCGCGTCGGTCACGCCGTCGGTATAGAAGACCAGCACATCGTCGGGCTCGATCGTCACGGCGTCCTGCTCCAGAACGATGCTGTCATCCACGCCCAGTACGATCCCGGTTCGGCTGAGCTCGTCGAACTTCTTGGTCTTGCTGCGATAGATAAAAGGTGGGTTGTGGCCGGCGTTCACGTAAACCAGCTGGTCGCTGTCCGGCCGCGCCTCTCCGTAGAACAAAGTGACCGGCATGGCACTGGTCGAATTGGCGCAGATCAAACGATTGGCTTTGGAGATCGCCTCGGCAGGGGTGTTGGATCCCTCCAGGCTGGCGCGCAGCATGCTGCGGGTGAGCGCCATGAACAACGCCGCGCCCATGCCTTTGTCCGTGACATCCGCGATGACCAGCCCATAGCCTTCCCCATCGGCCGGCAGAAAGTCATAGAAATCGCCCGCCACCTCGCGGGCCGGCAGCCAGCTGGCAGCGAATTGCCAGCCGGAAAGCTCCGGAACCGCTTCTGGGATCAGGCCGGTCTGCACCCGACGCGCCATCGATAGCTCCTGGTCCATGCGTCCCTTGTCTACCGCGACCTGGTAGAGTCTGGCGTTCTCGATAGCGGTGGCTGCGCTGGAAGCGATCATGTTCAGCAGCTGGAGGTCATCGTCGGTGAAGATCCCGGCGTGCAGGGTGTTGTCGACGTAGATGGCGCCCAGCGTTTGGTCCTTGACCTGCAGTGGCGAGCACAGGATCGAGCGCAGACCGAGGCTCATCACGCTCAGTCGCTCTTTGAACCGCTCGTCCTGCTGCGCGTCGCTGGTCAGGAGGCCGACCCCCTTCTCCATGACCTGGCCGACCACCCCGCGCGAGATCTTGAATTCTGGGTCGGTGATGGTTTCATGGTCCAGCCCGCGGGCAGCGCGAAAGTCGAGCTCGCCGTTCGGTTGCCGCAGAACCAAGAAGCCGCGTTCGGCTTTCATCGCTGCGATCACCTCGTCCATGACGGTGTTGAGCACGTCTTCGAGGTCCAGCGACGAATTGAAGGTCTTGGAGAGTTGGTACACCAGCCCCAGTCGGTTGCTGGTGATTAAGGAAGGCTTTTCGCTCATAGGTGGATTGGTTGGATTACGGGCTTCGCCCGCCGTAAAGTCTGCTCACCGACCCTAAAGTTTATCATCGCTCCTCAGCGCTCCCTAGGCCCACAGCAGCAAACCGGGCCGCGATTACCACACGGTTATAATCCGTCTGCCTTGGCAGAGAAACAGGAAATTTGGGCCGCAGAGGCCGAGCCGCAATGGTTCGATTGGGAGCAAGTAACCCGGCAGGTGCTGCGCTCGCGCTTGCTGGACGAGCTGGAAGAAGTCGAGCTGGCGCCCACTGGCGAAGTCCCTTATCAGTTTTCGGCCAAGGGCCACGAAATGGCGCAGGTGCTACTTGCGCTCAGCCTGGACCATCCGCACGACGCCGCGGGCGTGTACTACCGCTCGCGGCCTTTTATGCTGACGGTCGGCCTGCGCTTGGATGAGGCGCTGGCAGCCGGAATGGGCAAAACCCACAGCCCTTCCGAGGGACGTGACGTCGGCGTGGTCTTCTCCCTGCCCCCGCGTCAGGGTCCGACGGTGCTGCCTGCCTCCGGCGACGTCGGAGCGCAGTTCACGCCGACGGCCGGCTGGGCCCAGGCCATCCGCTATCGAGCCGAGCAGCTCGATGAGGCGGAATGGGGTGGGGCGCTGGGGGTGGCGTTGGCCGGGGACGGGGCGGTGGCGACCAATGGGTTCTGGTCGGCGATCACCATCGCCTCCACACTGCAGCTGCCGATGCTGTTTTTCATCGAAGACAACGCCTACGGAATCTCAGTGCGTGGCGAGCTGCAGACCCCCGGCGGAAATATCGCCGAAAACCTGGCCTCTTTCCGCAACCTGCTCACGCTGAGTGGCAGCGGGACCGACCCGTTCCGTACCTCCGATCTGGTGCAGGAAGCAGTTGCGTACGTGCGCGGTGGGTCCGGGCCGTGCCTGCTGCACCTACGGGTGCCGCGGCTTTCCGGACACACCTTTATTGACAATCAGGCCTACAGGAGCGAGGCGGAGCAAGAGGCGGAGGCCAGGCGCGATCCGCTGATTCAGCTGACGCAGATGCTCGGAGGCGAGCGGCTGGCAGAGCTGCGCGGTCAGGTGGAGCAGGAGCTGCGGGCCGCGCTGGATATTTCGCGTGAGCGGATCGAACCGGACCGAGACGCCGTCACCAGTTTCCTGTTTTTCAACGGAGCCTATCAGCAGGTGGGCGGGCTGACGCCGGAGCTCGGACCACGCACCGCGCCCGCCAGGCGCTCGCCGTCGACAAAAGGCCCGCGCATCAATCTGATTGAAAGCGTGCGACGGGTGCTGGAGTCCGAATTGCAGCGCAACCGGCGTGCGCTGGTGTTTGGGGAAGACGTTGGAATCAAGGGTGGCGTGCACGGCGCGACCATTGACTTGCAGGCACACTTCGGTGAGGCGCGGGTCTTTGACACCTCGCTGTCGGAGGAGGGGATCATCGGACGCTCGACCGGGATGGCGCTGGCCGGGCTGTTGCCGATCCCAGAGATTCAATTCCGCAAGTACGCCGATCCCGCCACCGAGCAGCTCAACGACGCCGGCACCGTGCGCTGGCGTACTGCCGGCAAGTTTGCGGTCCCGATGGTGGTGCGCATTCCGGTCGGATACGGCAAGGTGATCGGAGACCCCTGGCATTCTGTGACCGGTGAGTCGGTTTACGCGCACACCCCCGGGTGGCGGCTGGCTTTCCCCTCCAATGCTGCCGACGCGGCCGGGCTGCTGCGCACGGCCCTGCACGGCGAGGATCCAACCTATTTCTTTGAGCACCGGGCTTTGCTGGATGCCGCCGAAGCGCGGCGCCCGGATCCGGGGGAGGACTACTTGCTTCCGTTTGGCCAGGCCGAAGTACTGCGGCATGGCCAGGCGCTGACCCTGGTGACCTGGGGAGCGATGGTGTATACCGCACTGGAGGCGGCCGAGGGTTTCGACGATGAGGTGGAAGTGATCGACCTGCGCACCATCATTCCTTGGGATCGGGCTGCGGTCCTGGATTCGGTGCGCAAGACCAGCCGCCTGCTGGTTGTCCACGAAGACACCTGGACGACCGGATTCGGCGCTGAGATCTTGGCAACCGTATCGGCCGAGGTCTTCCGTTACCTGGATGCCCCACCCAAGCGCTTGACTACGCTGGATATTCCCACTCCCTACAACACTGGCTTGATGCGAGCGGTGGTGCCCGGCGCCTCCAGCGTCACCGCCGCCATCGAAGATCTGCTTGCCTTCTAACCCAACTTCCTTACCGTCGTCGCCCGGCTCCTCCGGGAAGCGCTGGCCAGCCCCGCTCGATGAGTGCTGAGCAGGTTCCCCATCTGACACCGCCGGTCTCCGAGCGGGATCGCGTGCGCGGACCGGCCGGTTCGCCAGTCACCATTGTCGAATTCGGTGATTACGAGTGTCCATATTGCGGGCGGGCCGAGAACTCGATCCGCGAGATCGAGCAGCGATTGGGCGATCAGGTGCGCCTTGCCTGGCGTCATTTCCCCAACCGCACAGTACATCCACACGCCCGTTTGGCTGCTGAGGCCGCCGAAGCCGCCGGATCGCAGGGCAAGTTCTGGGAGATGCACCACTTGCTTTTCAGCCACCAGGACCAGCTTGAGCAATGGGACCTGATCGAATACGCTCGTCAGTTGGAGCTCGATCTCGAGCAATTCGAACGCGATCTCGAGCAGCACACCTACGCCGACAAGGTCCGGGAGGACTTTCGCAGCGGGCTGGAAAGCGGGGTACGCGGCACACCGACCTTCTTCATCAATGGTCTGCGCTACGACGGCGCCTGGGATCCAGAATCGCTGGTGGAAGCCGCCCGCAAACCGATTGCGGCCCGCATCCGCGAGCTCACCCAGGAATTCACCCGCCTGGCCGCCTCCGGCGGCCTGATGCTGCTGATCTTCACTTCGCTGGCATTGCTGTGGGCGAATTCAGGCTTCTCCGACGGATATCTGTCGTTGTTCGAAATGGAACTCGGTTTCGAGCTGGGGAATTTCCATTTATCGGAGCATTTGCTCGAATGGATCAACGATGGGCTGATGGTGATCTTCTTTTTCGTGTTGGGTTTGGAGATCAAACGTGAGCTCACCGCCGGAGAGTTGCGTAATCCAAAACGCGCCGCCCTGCCGATGGCTGCCGCGCTGGGCGGGATCCTGGTCCCGGCCGCGATCTATGTATTGTTCAACCTCTCACGGCCGGAGGCGGTGCGCGGCTGGGGCATCCCGATCGCGACCGACATCGCCTTTACCTTGGGCATACTGACCGTGCTGGGCAGCCGCATACCGACCTCGCTCAAGGTGTTCTTCACCGCCATGGCGATCGCCGACGACGTCGGCGGCATCCTGGTGATTGCGCTCTTCTACTCCAGCGCTATGGACTACACCAGCCTCGTCTTCGCCGCGCTGATCGTGGTTGCGTTGCTGGTCCTGAACCGTTGGCGGGTGTACTCGCCGCTGCCCTACGCGCTGCTGGGGATAGGTCTGTGGTTTGCGCTGCTGCAGTCTGGGGTGCATCCCACGTTGGCCGGAGTGCTGCTGGCCGCCACCATTCCCACCCGCAGCCCGGCTAACCTCGACCGGCTGGTCGCCCAGGCTGATACGGTGCTCAATCGCTACGATTACGAGGCGCAGGAGCATCGTGAACAAGCCGTGGTGCACGGCCTCAAGACCGTGCTGGATCGCATGGAGCCCCCAGCCCAGCGATTGGAGCATGCCTTCCAGCCATGGACCACCTATTTGATCCTGCCAATCTTCGCCCTGGCCAACGCCGGCGTGATCCTGGGCGCCGATGCCGGCGCCAATCTGGGACACCCGGTGAGCCTGGGGATCATCAGCGGCCTGGTGATCGGTAAGCCGCTGGGGGTGTCGTTCTTTGCCTGGTTGGCGACGCGGTTGGGCTGGGCAGAGATGCCACCGGAGATCGGCTGGAAGCAGTTCCTGAGCGCCAGCTTCCTGGCCGGGATCGGATTCACCATATCGCTCTTTATCACCCAGGCATCGTTTGCCGACCCCCAGCTGCTGAGCGCCGCCAAGGTCGCTATCCTGATGGCGTCGGTCTTATCCGCAGTTTTGGGCTTTGTACTGCTCAATCTCACCAGCCCGAGTTACGACGAGATCACTGCTGCCGTAGATGCCCCTCAGTCGTGAGGCGAATCCCAAACCATCAATCATTACGATCCTGTAGGAGGAATCAGTAGTGGAACTTGAAATTCGTGAGCGAAAAGACATTCCGAAGCAACACACCTGGAACGCCGAGAGTGTCTTCGAGACACCGGAAGCCTGGAAGGCCGAGTACCAGGCGGTCATGCGAGATTTGGCTCAGCTAGAACGAGTGCAGGGCAAGCTGGCCGAGGGGCCGGAGCGCTTGTTGGAGGCGATTCTACTGATCGAGGACCTGGTCGTCCGCGCTTTCAGCGTCCAGATGTATGCCTATATGTCACATGCCGTCAATACTCAAGACCAGGCGGCCGCCGAAATGCAGGGCCAGGCGCAAAACATGATCGGACAGACAATGGGGGCGGTCTCGTTCCTCGACCCGGAGCTGCTGGCGATCGGCCAGGAGACTTTGAATGAGTGGGCCGAGCAGCCGGAGCTGCAGCCCTACCAGCACTACATCGACAATCTGTTTCGCAAGCAGCAGCATGTGCGCTCGGCGGAGGTCGAGCAGCTGCTCGGCATGCTGATGGGGCTGTTTTTGGGTTCACGCAGTACCGCTGAGGCCATGGTCGACGCCGACTTTGAGTTTGCGCCGGCGATCGATAGCCAGGGGAACGAGATACCGGTTTCGCAGGGTGGCCTTGGCGCCATCCTGAACCGCCCCGATCGGGAGGCGCGTCGCACCGCCTGGACGAACTACGCCGACAAGTACCTGGAGTTCAAGAACACATTGGCGGCCAACCTGGCGAACTCGATCCGCCAATACGTTTTCGGTGCCCGCGCTCGGCATCATGAGAGCTCGCTTTCTGCTGCCCTGTTCGAATTCAACATCCCGCAGCAGGTCTTCCACAACCTGATCGACACCTTTCGTCGTCACGTTCAAGTGTGGCATCGCTACTTCGAGGTCAAGCGCAAGGCGCTGGGAGTCGATCAGCTGCAGCCCTACGATGTCTGGGCGCCGGTGGTCGAGCACTCTCCGGAGGTGCCTTTCGAGCAGGCGGTGGAGTGGGTCTCAGAGGGGTTGGCGCCGATGGGCGATGAATACATATCGGTGATGCGCAAGGGATGTTTTGAGCACCGTTGGGTGGACATCTACCCCAACAAAGGCAAGCGTCAGGGGGCAT
>CAZJUE010000156.1:0-6731 GCA_964549025.1 uncultured Anaerolineaceae bacterium
GGCCAAAGAGAAGGGGATTCTCTTCTTCCCGGACGCGTTGTTCAAGGACGCGGTGGTCTCGCTGGTCGTGTTTCTGATCCTGGTCGGGCTGGCCTTCTTCGTCGGCGCCCCGCTCGAGGCCCAAGCCGATCCCTCAGATACCAGCTACACCCCTCGCCCCGAGTGGTATTTCTTGTTTCTGTTCCAGTTGCTGAAGTACTTCCCGGGCTCGCTGGAGGTGGTTGGGGTGTTTGTGATCCCAACTGTGCTGATCCTCTTGCTGCTCGGTTTGCCGTTCCTGGACCGATCACGCTGGCGCCACTTCTCAAGGCGGCCGCTGATCACCGGCATCAGCGCCTTCCTGGTGCTCGGCGTGGTCGGCCTGACCGCTCAAGCCCTGGTCGAAGCTCCGCCGCCAGCCCAAGCCGCTCCGGGCGACCGGACCGCCGCGCTGTACACCGAGAATTGCGCCGCCTGCCACGGCGCCACCGTCATGGTGCCCGAAGGCACCAACCTGCACGAGGTGATCGCCCAGGGTCGACATGAAGGGATGCCAGCCTGGAGCGCAGACCTGACTAGCGACGAGATCGACGCCCTGGCAGGTTTCATCCTGTCGCCAGCCGGCAACGTGCTGTTCGTTCAAAACTGTGCTGAGTGTCACGCAACACCCGAGTTGGTGTCCGGGGATCCACTCGAGCTGAACCGAGCTTTGGAGGTGGGATCCAATTACCCGCCCCATGCAGGACTCGGATTGCCTGAGTGGTCCGAGACGCTAGGCCCCGGCGGCGAGACTGCGCTGCTCAACTTCCTGGTCGCTCCAGACGGCCAGCGCTTGTTCACCGTCAACTGCTCCAGCTGCCATGGCCGTTCGGTGGCCGTCAGCGAGGACGTGGATCGCACACGGCGGATCATCGCTCAAGGCGGGCTGCATCTTGAGATGCCACCATGGCGCGAGCGGTTGAGCAATAACGAGTTGGACCTGTTGGCCCGCTTCGTGGTCGATCCGGAGCAGGCCAGCGCTGCCCGGCCGCTGTTCCAACAACACTGCAGTGACTGTCACGGCGAGATCATTCCGGTCGCGGCCAACGTCGCTCAGGCGCGCGAAACCATCGCGAGCGGGGGCGCCCACCAAACCATGCCGGTGTGGGGCCAGGTGCTGACCGATCAACAGCTTGACGCCCTGGTGAGCTATACATTGCAGGCCGCCAGCGGGACCCCGCGCGAAGTCGGCCAGCAGCTGTTCGCCCAAAATTGCTCCCCCTGTCACGGTGACTTCGGTGAGGGCGGCTCCAACCCGTCCAGACCGAACGACATCATCGCCCCGATCAGCACCGCCGAATACCTGGAAGCACGCGACGACACCACACTGCGGGCGATCATCTCGGCCGGCCAGCCAAACTTTGGAATGTCTCCGTTTGCCACCCAATTCGGCGGACCGCTGGACGGCGATGACATCGACGCCATCGTCAGCTACCTGCGCTCCTGGGAGGCCAACCCGCCGGTTGAGTACCCGCCCGAGGTGGCAGTCCGGACAGTGGCGATCGACGGCGCGCAAGTCTACGCCGACGTCTGCGCCCAGTGTCACGGACCGGAAGGCGGAGGACTGATCGGACCGTCGCTGCGCACCGCCGAGTTTCAGACCTCAGTCACCGATGCAGAGCTGTTCGACAGCATCAACCTGGGACACGAGGCCACCTCGATGATCGGTTGGGGAGAGATCCTCAATTCCGATCAGATCAATGAGCTGGTGAGCTTCATCCGCCAGTTTAGGGACGGGGAGGTACAAGCTGCCGGCCCGCCGTCATTCAGCGCCGATGTGCAGCCGGTCTTGCAGGCCTCCTGCTCGCTTTGCCACGGTACGGCCGGAGGTTGGGATGCGTCCAGCTACGAGACCGTGGTCACCAGCGGCGACAACGGACCGGCGGTGATCGCTGGCGATCCCGATGACAGCCTGCTGGCCCAGAAGCTGCTGGGCACACAAGAACAGGGCGCAGTGATGCCGCCCGGCGGCCCGTTGCCCTCCAATCAAATCCAAATCATCTTGGACTGGATCGCCGCCGGCGCGCTGGACAATTAGGTCGCAGTCGCGCCATATGGGGTGGGTCACCCATATTGAGATCCGGTAGCTCGCCAATTGACTCGGCACCATTCATTGCCATAGACTCGAATTGGAGGATCGCCTTGCAACAGAGTAAGGAGGTCCCGATGAGAGAGGCAAAGATCTACACCATCGGCGCGCTTTGGACCTTCGCGCTGGCATTGCCGGCCGGGCTATTGGCGCTTGCCGTGGCGGTGTTCTTCGATCGCTATGCAGTAGAAATCAGCCGCGGCCTGACTGCAGCGCTGCAGGCCGACTGGCACAGGCTGTTGGGTGAGTTCAGTGACCGATGGCCAGAAGTGGTCGGCATGTTGATCGGCCAGCTTCTGCTCATGGCGGTGCTGCTCATTGGAGGGAGCAAAGCGCTGCGACGAGAAGTTCAAGCTGGCTGATGCCGGCTCGTGATCGCGGCGTCAGATAGCGATCACCCAGCGAAAGGCGCGCCGCCCGCGGCGCGCCTTTCTTGCTGAACCACACCCGACGGCAAGCACAGCCACTGCTCAAACACCGGCTCTCGAGCATTACGGACGGATGATCCCTTTTCGGATAGCGTACTTGACCAGCTCGGTGCGCGAATGAAGGTTGAGCTTGCGCATGATGTTCTCACGAT
The DNA here is from genome assembly GCA_964549025.1 of uncultured Anaerolineaceae bacterium. GTDB lineage: Bacteria > Chloroflexota > Anaerolineae > Anaerolineales > E44-bin32 > JADFRG01. The sequence continues at coordinate 2,688 of CAZJUE010000156.1, forward strand.
GCCGGGCGACCGTCTTGGGGCTGATGCCCAACTGTTCGCCGATTTCGGCGTTGGTGGCGCCGTCGGCGACGTGGGTCAGCACTTCCAGCTCGCGCTCGGTCAACCCTCCCGGCAGCCGACCACCACGCGCCGCGGCGCCATGGTCCAGGTAATCTTTGACCATCAGAGTGGCTAGCGACGGATATAGATAGACCTCACCGACCGCCGCGGCCCGAATGGCGGTCAGCAGCTCCTCTGGTGCAGCCCGCTTGGGGACGTAGCCGACGGCCCCGACCTCGAGCATCCGGAAGAAGTACTCCCGATCCTCATGGATCGTCAGCGCCACAATGGCCGCCGATGGCCGCAGTTCCAGTATGCGCTGGGCCGCCTCGATCCCCGATGCATCGGGCAAACCGATGTCCATCAGGATCACGTCAGGCTCCAGGCGCTCGGCTTGCTTAAGCGCTTCGGAGGCGGTGCCCGCCTCGCCGACGATTTCCACATCCTGCTCGTTTTCAAGCAGCATGCGCAGTCCTGAGCGCACGACTTGATGGTCATCCACCAACAGCAGCCGTATGGGCATGCTCCTGCTCGCTTTCCGGCTCGATCGGCACTACGACGCGGACCTGCGTGCCCTGGCCGCGTTCCGAGTTCAACTCGAATTCCCCGCCCATCAACGACACCCGCTCCTGAATCCCCATTAAGCCCCAGCTCGGCCGGTCTCCACCGGGCGTATCAAACCCCACGCCGTCGTCGGTGACTTCCAATTCCACCTGGTCCTGCCGATAGACCAAGCGCAGCCGCGCCGTTTCTGCGCTGGCATGCTTGACTACGTTGGTGAGCGCCTCCTGGGCCACCCGGAAGAGGCCGATGCTGATGGGCTCCGGCAGTGGGCGTTCGACTCCTTCGATCTCTACCCGCGTAGCCAGCGGCGAATGGCTTTCGACCTCTCCAGCAAACCAGCGCAGGGCCGCCGCCAATCCAAGGTCATCCAAATGAGAGGGCCGCAGACCGGCGATCATTCGTTGCAGCTCGTCGAGCGAGTGCTTGGTCATTTGCTCCAGGTGGGCAAGCTGCTCAGTCATTTCCGGGGTTAGCGGTTCAAGTTTGGCCGCCACTCCCCGTAAACCCAGTCCAATTGCTGTGAGCGCTTGTCCGGTTTCGTCGTGCAGTTCCCGGGCAATTCGTTCGCGTTCAGCTTCTTGCGCCTGTACCACGCGGTTTAGCAACTGGCCGCGCATGGCCTGGCGCCGCTCGGCCTCTCGAAGCCGATCCTCCTGCAGTTCAGCCAACTGCTGTCGACGCTCGACCTCAAACGAACGCATGACCCTGATGATGGCCAGGGTGATGACCAGCGCGGCGGCAGCCCGCAGCAGCTGTACCGGAAAGCCGAAGACATTCAGGAACAATTGGTCATTGATCAAGGTGGAGGGAGGCAGGTTGCTGGAATGCGTGAACAGCTGACCAACCGCGCCGTAAGCGACAAACGCAAGCGCCGCCACCATACAGTCGCGCCCAAACCGTTCCAGTCCGGAATGACGGAATGAGCGGCGCAGTGCCAGCAGCCCTTGCGCCGCCACCAACGCCGAGGGGATCGCCAGCGCGTAGCGACTCCACACATCGGCGGCGATCCACATTTCGCCGGCGGGCTGATACTCGTTCCGTAGCCAGATCAATCCACCGCCCCATAGCCCTGCCTGCACCAATGGAACCAGCGGCCAGCTGCGGATCGACCCGGTTGCGCGGTACCACAATGCCACTCCGAAGCTCGTCAGAGCTAAAAACGACATGGCCAATACAACCACCCGCAGCACCTGCCAGCCCTCAGCCGCAATCGGCAGGAGGTTCAGGCCCTGGTACATCTCCATCCACTCGTGAGTGCCATGGACCAGGCCAAAGATCGCAAGCATGCCAAAGGCGCGGCGCAGCCGCTCATCGGAGGATCGGCCCACCTCCAGCGCGATCGCCAGCCCCAGCGCAAAGAATGCCAGGCCGTAGACGAAGAAGACCTGAGCGATGACGCTCGCGCTCACGGCCTAACTCCCACCATCAGATTGGCCTTTGTGCGCCGCTCACCCCTGCCGCAGTTTGGCACCGCAGTTGCGGCAATAGCTGTCATTGACTTTCGACTTCGTGCCGCACTGGTGACAATACACCGCGGAAAGCTCGAGTTCGCGCTCGCTGGAGCGCGTCGGGCGGGTCCGCCGCCGCGGGACAGCCACTGGTCGTCCTCGCAGATAGTAAATCACTCCCGCCCCAACCAGCAGCACACCGCCTCCCGCCAGCAGATAAGGCAATAGATCGGTCGAGCTGGGGACCGCGGCGGCGCTCGGCGCCAGCGGCTGTTCCGCAGGCGGCTGGGATAGCGTGGAGGTTGTCTTTCGATAGCTTATTTCGATCGCCAGTGCGTCGCCGATCGATTGCGGTCCGAGCTCGGCATGCGCGTAGTTCAGCCCGAATGGACCGGCCAACTGCTCATCGGGTGCCGGAATCACAGAGAGCTCGCCCGCGCCCACCGGCTGCTGTACCTCGTACGAAAACCCGGCGAGCTCAACGGTGCCCGGCCACTCGAATCGGAAGCTACGACGCTGGTCCTGGGTGTTGAGATCGGCGTAATATTCAAGTTGGCCGCCAACTCCCTGGGGGATCAGTATCGAGACTATCCCGTCCGGACTCACCTCGAATTGTGTATCAAAGAGCGCACCGCTGGCATCTTGCCAGGCGACGGCAAATGGCTGCGCGACTGCGGTTGGGATCGGCAATTCGACCGTGATCGGTAGCTGCGCCTCCGGCTCCAGCTCGAAGCGATAGATCACCAGCATGGACGGTTGATCGAACTCTGGCCACAGCGCGACCTCGAAGTGTGCCAGCGACGCCGGCTCACCTTGCGCCTGCCCGACTGAACTGACAGCCGCCAGCAGCAGCACGCAAAGCGCCAGCCCGAAGACCCGTGCAAGGCTAGACCCGGGATGCTCGTGCAAGTTGAGCTCTCTTCGCTATGGGGCGTCGCTCACCCAGTGCCATCGCCATCCGATCGAACGGCTCTGGCAAACAGTGAGCCTGACAAAGGTGATGAGCGCTAGGCTCTTCGGTAGTATGCCACTCCGATGATGATCGCCAGGACCGCTAACCCGCCCAGTACAAGCAGCACTGTCCCCACGCCGATTGGTCCGGGTTGCGTGGTAGGGGCCGGCGGGCTGCTGGGCGCCGTAAACGTCAGGATGTATGCGGCAGCGTCCGCAATCTCTTCGTCGGTCAGTGGCCCGCCATTCGACTGCGCCCAAGCCGGCATAACCGTGCCCTCGATCCCATTGCTGGCCGTTTGGCGGATGAACTGATCGGGCTGCTCTCCCGGCCAACTGCGGGCCAGCGGCTTGCCGAAGCGACCCTCCCCCGACTCACCGTGGCAGGGGCGGCAGTTCTGCAGGTAGACGACCGCTCCGGCAGCCGGATCGCCTTCCACGTCAGGTAAGCGCTCGATCTCCGGGGGCTGGTAGTCGGGAAGCGGCTCTATCGGCTCAGTTCCGCCAAAAGCAGCCTGAATGTAGCTAGTGATGTCGCTGATGTCCTGATCCGAAAGCGGCCCCCCAAACTCCTCTCCCCAGGCCGGCATCACCGCTCCGTCGATACCCATCGCGATGGTTTGAGCGATCACCGCCCCCGGGTCGATCCCGGAAAACGCCTCCAAACTGGCGCCAATCCGGCCCTGACCGTCGACCCCGTGGCACACCGCACAGTTTTCGACGTACAGCTCGCCGCCGCGGTCTGGATCTCCTTCGGTTTGAGCAAGGGCAGTTGACCAGCCCAGAACGGCCGTCAGCAGCACGACTGCCCCCAGCTTCAAAGCTCGCATTGCCTGCCTCCGGTGGAAATCAGTCCAGTTTGATCGATCTTAACCAAATAACACTCATGCCGAGAAGTGATGGACTTCCTCACGATCTAGGAAGGACGCCGCGGCCCGGCGTTCGGCGGCGGCGTTCCCCAAGAAGACCGAATTGTGATGCGCCGGTTGGCCTGCGCGGCCAGGCCTGCTTCAGCGTGAGCGAACACGCCGTGAGCCTCAAC
>CAZJUE010000157.1:0-6719 GCA_964549025.1 uncultured Anaerolineaceae bacterium
TATGCAGGGATGATCAGAGAGAGAAAGGGCGCCAAGGCGCAATACTGTGGATCAGAGAATGCCGAGATCAGTAAGAATGACGACGCCCACCGCCAGCAGCACCCCGAATTCGAAGATCCCCAGGATCCCTAGCACAATCCATTGGCGACGCGTGAATCGACCGAGCCGTCGCTCCGATCGAAAGTCAGTGCGGGTATCGCGCGGCCGCAGCGGCTCGGCGTCGAACACCTGGTCCTGCGCTTCGGCCTGCTGCTGTTCTTCCGGTTCGGGCTCCTCCGGTATTGGCGGATTGAGCAGCACGTCCACCAGCGCCTGGATGTCCTCGTTATCCATGATGGTCTGGAGCTCGAGCAGATTGGAGGCGAAGTGGTCGAGCGCGTCGGCCAGCACGATGCGGGCGTGTGGACTGGCCCGGTCCACCAGAGTCGAGGGGTTGGTGAAAACCAACACCGCCTCGACCTCGGGCAGCGCAAAGCCCTGGGCCTGGAAGTAGCGATGCAGCCCGCGGGCAATGGCCAGTGCCCGGAATTGGATGTTGGGTTTGGTTTCTTTGAACTTGCGGGTGCGCCCGTCAAAGGTCTGCCACTCGCTCTCTTTGGCGCGGTAGGTGCCCTTAATGATGCTCGGATAGAGCACACGCACCCCTTGCGGCCCGAATAGGATCAGCGGGGCCACCACCTCGGTGCCGACCAGCGGCACGTTGCGCAACAGCAGGTGATCGTCGTCCAGGGTGCGGCCCAGGCGGCGGGTGACCAGGTTCTGGGCCTCCATTTCGGCGTACCAGTTCATGCCGAACTGCAGGGTACCCTTCACCCGGTTCTCGAAGCTGATGTTGCCCTCTTCGTCGCGCAGGTCGGAAAGCTCGACTATTTCCATAGGCTGTGCGCCGACGATTATACGGTCCTTCGACGGACCAGACTAGTGAACCGCTTGCGCCAGGCCGAAAAGCTATAATTCTCCGCGATGGATCCTTCCGCCGAAAAACAGCCACAAGATGGGCTGCACCTGCCTGTAGCCAACCTGCGCACACTCAGCGCGCCGCCGCCGCGGGGGGCCCAGGAGCGCAGTCGGGCTGCGCTGATGCCCGGTTTGCTGTGGAGCTTTTTGATACTGTTCGTGGCCGCTGCAGCTCCCGGCCCGCCGCTAAGCACAGGTGGGTTTGCACCGGTGGCCCAGGCCGATGGTGAGGTGTTGCATCTAACTGCCGCCGGACCGCTGACGCCGGCGTTGGTGGAATACCTGGACCGAGGCCTCGGCCTGGCTGAGTCGCAAGGGGCGCAGGCGCTGATCCTTCAGCTTGACACCCCTGGCGGCCAGATCGACCACATGAACGCCATGGTGCAGTCCATTCGGGCCAGTTCAGTGCCGGTGGTGGTGTTCATCGCCCCGCGCGGCGCCATTGCCGGCAGCGCCGGCACGGTGATCACGGTGGCCGCGCACGTGGCTGCCATGGCGCCTGAAACCGCTATCGGTGCTGCCAGTCCGGTCGGTGGCCAGGGGGAAGATCTCGGTGAAACCTTGGAGCGCAAGCGAGTCGAAATCCTCAAGGCTGAGGTGCGCGGGCTGGCCAATCGGCGAGGCCCGGAGGCAGTGGCCCTGGCCGAAGCAACTATCGAAGAGGCGCTGGCCGTATCAGCCGACGAAGCGCTGGAGGCCGGGCTGATCGATTTCGTAGCCGAGGACCTGGATCATCTGCTGCAGCAGATGGACGGCTTCAGCGTGACCACCCAGAGCGGAGAACGGCAGCTGCGCACCAGCGCGGCGACCGTGCGGGTAGTGGAGCAGTCCTTTATCGAACAACTGCTGGGGGTGCTGACCAATCCCAACATTGTCTTCCTGCTGATGGCGATCGGCGTGCAATCGGTGCTGATCGAGATCTCCAGCCCCGGCGGCTGGGTGGCCGGTTTCGTCGGGCTGGTATGCCTGGCACTGGGCGCCTTCGGGCTTGGCGTGCTGCCGGTCAATTGGTTTGGGCTGATCTTCTTGCTGACTTCCTTTGTGCTTTTTTTCCTGGAGATCAAGGCGCCCACCCACGGGGCGCTAACCGCCGCTGGTATCGGCAGCTTCGTCGCCGGGGCGTTGATCCTGTTCAACTCGCCGGGAACGCCGGAGTTCCTGCAGGTATCGGTGCCGCTGGTGATTGCCACCGCGTTGATGACCGCCGCGATCTTCATTTCGATCGTCACCTTCGCTATCCGTGCGCAGCGGCGCAAGGTGGCGGTTGGCTCCGAAGCGCTGGTCGGCATGGCCGGGGTCGCCAAGACCCCGCTTGCGCCATCCGGAACGGTGCAGGTGGGGGGTGAACTGTGGTCGGCCGAACTGCCGGAGGGCGCCGCGGCGCTCGAATCCGGTCAGCGGGTGGAGGTGGTTTGTGTTCAAGGGCTGCGATTGACGGTGCGTTCGCGCGATAGTTGACTCGATCTGACAGCCCCAGTACACTAACCATCCCCCCACGGAGAGCTAAAGATGTCTGACGCCCCCTTCCGCCTGGTAGTAAAGACCGGACCCAATCCCGGCGTGGCGTTTGATTTGAGCAAGGAAGTCACCTTGCTGGGCCGCGATGTCACCAACGACATCGCGCTGGGCGACGCCGAGGTTTCTCGCCAGCACGCCCGCTTGACGCGCACCCCCGGCGGTTTCGTACTCGAGGACTTGGGTTCGACCAATGGCAGTTTCGTCAATGGCGAGCGACTGGTCGCGCCGCGGGTGCTGTCGGCCGGCGATTTGATAGGCGTGGGCGAAAACGTCACGTTGAGCTTCGAATCAACCTCGCCGGAGGCGGCCCAAACGGTAATGGGCGCCGCGGTGCGTCACGGAGCGGCACCATCCCCAGAGGCGATGGAAGCTGCCACCCCGGCGCCGGCCCCGCCAGTTGTCTCGCCGGAACCCGCCTCCGCATTCAGCGGCAACCGGCGCTGGTTGCTGGCCGGCGGAGGCTGCTTGGTGCTGATCGTGCTCTGCGGCGGAACGCTCTACCTGCTGGACGCATTCGCGCCGGACATCCTTTACGCACCGCTGCGTCTGTTCGGCCTGGTTCCCTAGCGTCGCCACATCCCATATTCCACAACTAACGCCGGCGTATTGCGGCGGTAATACGCTTTCCGCCTGTGCCGGTACTGAACCCCGGCAGCGCGCTTGAAGGTATATCTAACGTATGATCGACCGTCGAATTCAGGCCGTACTGCTCGCCGCCGGCTTGTTGCTGGCCGCTTGCCAGACCGCTCCACAGAACGAACCGACCAGGCAGGCAGTAGTGCTGGAGCCGTCGTTGCCTACCGGGGTGAACCTGCAGGCTAATTTCGACTTGCCGGAGGAACTGGACGGCCAGCCGGCGATCCACCAACAGATGCGCTACCTCTTGTATCTGCCGGAAGGCTACAACGATCAACCGGATCGAATCTGGCCGCTGATTTACTTCCTGCATGGCTCCGGTGACGCGGATTACGACTCGACCTTTGTGCTGAGCTACGGTCTGCCGGCCGTGCTGCTGGCCGGCGAGCAGCCGGAAGAGTTTCCCTTCATCGTGGTGTCGCCCCAAGCCTTCCCCGGAGGGACCTGGTGGAACGAGGACGCGCTCCCTGCACTAGAAGCACTACTGCGCGAGGTGCTGGCCAGCTACCGGGCCGATCCAGATCGAGTGTATTTGACTGGCTTGAGCATGGGCGGCTACGGTTCTTGGTACATGGCCACCGCTTATCCCGAACACTTCGCGGCCATGATCTCGATCTCCGGCAGCGGCTATCGGGTGCCGGTTCTGCCAGGTGACGAGACGCTGTGTCGGATGCAGGACCTTGCCGTGTGGGGCATACACGGCGCACTGGACGCCATTTCGGCGCCGGAGGCTTCCGAGTTGCATATCCAGGCGCTCGACTCGGCCTGTGAGGGAGAGGTCAGGTGGACCATGTACGACGATGTCGGGCACATCGGCGCCTACGAACGCGCTTACCGGGATCCGGAGCTGTATCGCTGGATGTTGGACCATACCCGGGCCGCCAGCGCACCCTGAAGGCGACAGCCGAGCCGGGTAGCGGGACGGCGTGCTATGGCTGGAACGGTGGGCTTGCAGCCATCGTTTGAGCCTGCACTCCATCCCAGCCGACGATAATCTCACACTCAGCCGAGTCGGCCGCGTTGAGCGCTTGCTCTTCGGTTACGCCCAGGATGGTGATCACCGCGACGGTGACCTGGTCGGGGTGAATGGCATCCACGTTGATCGGCGCCAGGACCCCGGTGCTGAGACCTCCTAAACGCAAGAAGATCGGGGCCTCGAAACTCGGGACGGCGTTGGTGACCTGAAAGAAGCGCCAGTCGCCGCCGCTCTCCACCTGGCCCAATTCCGGGCAGTCCATGTAGAAGCCGTATTGGTGCTGACCGAGCTGCCAGAAACTGGCTGGGAACTCGTAAACGAACGAGACGGCCCAGACGCTGGTTTCACCTTCCGGGGGAATCGCGGTCGGAAGCGAGGCTTCCGGCAGCGCGGTGGGCAGCGCGGCTGCGGTTTCCTCCGTCGGAGCGCAGGCGGTCAGCCAGCCTACCGCGGCGACCAGTAGGACCAGCCGGATCGCGTCTCGTTTCATCGGTCTACCTCCCAGCTTCGCGCATTCTATCCTACCTGGCCACCGGGCCGGAAGTTCAGCGCAGCGCAGTAGAATCGCCGCATGTTGCGTCGCATTGGGGTTTGGGCGCTGATGGTCGCGCTAAGCGCGGCCTGTGGATTGGTTGGCCCGCGCCCAGAATCGGCCGCGGCCGAGCCGACAATCGCCGTCGGGTTGGCCACCACCGAGCAGGAGCAAACCACCTCGGCCGCCGACCAGGCACAAGGCGTGGGCGAACTGCAACCGACCACCGCGGCGGCTGCATTCAGCGCCGAGGAGCAGGCCTTCGCCAACGCGCGGGCGCGACTGGTGGAAACCGGCGTCGCGGCCTGGGGGATCGAGGATCCAGAGACGCTGCGGGCCATCGGGGTGGTGCCCAGGCACCTTTTCGTGCCGGACGAATACCAGTCGCTGGCTTATGAAAACAACCCACTGCCGATCGGCTACGGGCAGACCATCTCACAGCCGTACATTGTGGCGCTGATGACCCAGGAGCTGCAGCTCGAACCGGGCGACCGGGTGTTGGAAATCGGCACCGGCTCCGGCTATCAGGCAGCTGTGCTGGCTGAGCTAGGCGTGGAAGTCTACTCAATTGAGATCATCGAGCCGCTGGCAAGAGCAGCGGCCGAGCGCTTGCAGACCATCGGCTATCAGCAGCTGTTTCTGAAGCTAGGCGATGGTTACTTCGGTTGGGAGGAGCATGCGCCGTTCGACGCGATCGTCGTGACCGCCGCGCCGGATCACGTCCCGCAGCCGCTGTTGGCACAGCTCGAAGTGGGCGGAATCCTGGTCATTCCGGTCGGGCCGGTGGGCGGCTATCAGGAATTGTGGAAGGTCGAACGCACCGGGGAAGAAAGCTACGAATCCACCAGTTTGGGCGGGGTGCGCTTCGTGCCGCTGGTGCGCGAATCTGGGGAGGATTGATCCCCCGAGTGCGAGCTGCGGGTGAAAACGAATTCAGTCGACGGCGCCCTGCCGGCCGGTCGAGCTTACGTAGAAGCTGCCGCTGCCAGCTGCCAACCAGGCTCCCAAGTAAGCCAGCGCGGCCAGCAGCAGGGCGGCTCGGATTCCTAGATCAAGCGTCACCATGGCCGCCACCACACCGGCGATCCCAGAGAAGGCTCCATTGACCGCCCAGGCCCAAGCGATCTGACCTTGGGCGATGCGGCGCAAGCCGGAAGCAAATGGAACTCCCATCAGGAACCCCAGGGGTGCGAGCGCCAGTGCGGCCAGCGCCAGCCGGGCCGCCAGTGGCCAGGGTAGACCGATCCGGATGAGCGCCGGCAGTGACAGAGCGATCAGCGGCACCAGCACCACCAGCCCCAGCAGGCTGCGCCGCCAGGGAAGCCGGGGAGACATCCAGCTTCCCGCTCCCGATCCCAGCAGCAAAGTAAACAGCACCAGCGCGAAAGCCAGCGCGGCGCGATCGAGCAGCAGCGTGAGCTGCTGGATCAGTGGGATTTCGACCAGCAGGAAGCCCAAGCCGATACAGGCGAAGTAGAACGTACCGGGCAGGTCCGGTTGGCCGGTCATCCGGCCGGACGCCAGCACCAGCACCCCGGCGACCAGCAGCACCATCGCCAGCAGCACCACCAACACCAGATAGCCGCTGCCGCCGAACGGCTGCCAGACACGCCCTAGGCTGGCCAGGACCTCGGGGGTCTGTCCCCAGCGGAAAAAGTGGTAGAAGAACGGCCGGTCATCAGTTGGAGGCCGCAGGTTGAATCGATGGTCGGCAATGGTGCTCTCTGGATCGTCCAGCAAAGCAACATACAGTTGATGGTAGACCGGCTGCGGCAGGCGGTTGTATTGGTTGAGCTCCGATTGGGCGAGGTCGGGCAGCCAGATCGGGTCGTAAGCCTGTGCCCGCATGTATTCGCGGGCGGCTTGAAGCTCGGCTTGGGAGAACGGCCGCCTGGCGGCGATCATGCTGGCGGTGCGCATGCCGCGGTAGGCCAGCAGATGCTGGCCGGGCTGCTCAATGCCGACTACCTCCGCGGCGGCCAGCAGGGTTGCCCAGGCCCGCGCCGACTCGCTGGGCGGCGTACCCAACCAGCGGGTGAGCACCAGCAGCCCATCCGGACCAAGCCGGTTCAGCGCGTCGGCCAGGGCTTCCACCGTAAG
>CAZJUE010000158.1:0-2280 GCA_964549025.1 uncultured Anaerolineaceae bacterium
GTGCTGGGTCCGGCTGGATCACCGGTAACCTTGACGATCCACCGCGAGGGCCAAGCCGAACCGTTCGACGTGGAGATCGTGCGCGAAAGCATCACTTTGCCCAGCGTGGAAAGCGAGATGCTGCAGGACAACATCGGCTATATTCGCCTGTATACGTTCGGTGCCCAGACAGCTGGCGACTTCGATCGTGAGCTACGCGACCTGATGCGCCAGGATCCTGACGGGCTGATCCTCGATCTACGCGGCAACGGCGGTGGCTTCCTCAACACCTCGGTCGAAGTGGCCTCGCAGTTCATCGACGAAGGTGTGGTGCTGATCGAGCGATTTGGCGACGGAACCGAGACGCTATATGACGCCCATCCGGGCGGCCGGGCAACTGAAATCCAGTTGGTGGTGCTGGTCGATGCCGGCTCGGCATCCGCTTCGGAGATCGTGGCCGGCGCGATCCAGGATCATGGCCGGGGCCTGTTGGTAGGTGAAACCACCTTCGGCAAAGGCTCGGTGCAAAACTGGGTCGAGCTGAGCGACGATGAAGGAGCGGTGCGGGTGACGATTGCCCGTTGGTATACTCCCGACGAACGGCAAATCCACGGCACCGGATTGAGCCCTGATGTCGAAGTACTGATCGACCCGGATCAGGTGGCTGAAGAAGAAGATCCTCAACTCGACAAGGCAATTGAGCTGCTGCTGGGGGCCACCGCCCGTGGCAGCGAGTGAGAGGCACCCATAATGTTTCTGTTTTCCGGTCAGTACCTGCTTTACTGGCTGCCAGGCGTCATCCTGGTCCTGCTGGCGCAATGGTGGGTCAGGAGCACCCAGCGCAAGTGGGGCGAGGTCAGCAACGATTCCGGCCTCACCGGCGCAGAGGCCGCCAAACGGCTGCTGCAATACAGCGGAATCGGTGACGTCAACCTGGAAGGCATTCCGGGACAACTGACCGATCACTATGACCCACGCGATCGAACGCTGCGCCTGTCCCAAGGGGTGGCACAGGGCCGTTCGGTGGCCTCACTGGCCATCGCCGCCCACGAGATCGGCCACGCGGCGCAAGACCATCAAGGCTACCTGCCGCTTCAGTTTCGCTCGGCATTGGTTCCGGCGGTCAACATTGGCTCGCGGCTAGGGATCTGGCTGTTGCTGATCGGCATCCTGCTGCGCAGTGCCTTTGGCACCCAGCTGGCCTGGATCGGACTGGGGTTGTTTGCGCTCGGGGCGGTGTTCTCGCTGGCCACTCTACCGGTCGAGCTGAACGCCTCCGCCCGCGCACGTACGCTGCTTGCCCAAGCCGGGTTGGTTCGCTCGAATAAGGAGCAGCGCGGCGTAAACGCCGTGCTGACTGCCGCGGCCTTCACCTACGTGGCTGCCCTGGCGGCCGCTATCCTGCAGCTGTTGTACTACGTCAGCCTGCTGGCGGGCGGGCGTCGGCGAAGCTGACCCCCCACATCCACTACAATTAGCTGCGGGGGGAGCGCGGCCCGTTTCGGGCCTCCCCCGATTCACCGCTTCACAACCATGGATCCTTCGCAAATCGAGCTGGCGCTCGAGCGCATTCGTACCGCGCTCGAAGCCGGTGACCTGCGCGGCGCGATAGAAACCCTGGGCGACCTGCACCCGGTCGACCGGGCCGACGCGTTCTCCGATTTGGACAACGCCCACCAGCTGGCATTGCTGCCCAGCCTGGATCTTCACACCGCCGCCGATTTGCTGGAGGATTTGCAGGACGAAGAAGCCGCCACGGTCGCAGAGATCCTGCCAACCGATCAACTGGCCGACGTGCTGGACGAGATGGAACCCGATGAGGCGGCCGATATCCTGGGCGACCTGGAACCCCAGCGGGCCGCCGATGCGCTGGCCGAAATGGAGTCGGCCCAGGGCGTAATCCCGCTGCTGCCCTTCGAGGACGAGACCGCCGGCGGTCGAATGACCACCTCGTTCATCGTCCTGGGTCGCGACACCACCGCGGCCGAGGCGATCGAGACCCTGCGCCATGCAGAGCCGGGGCCGGAGACTCCTTATTACCTTTATGTTGAGGATCGCAGCGGCCATCTGGTGGGGATCGTGGGACTGCGCGATCTGGTGGTGGCCTCTCCGGATGCCAAGGTTGAGACTTTCATGAGCCGCGAGGTTGCGTTCGCCCGGACCGATGATGACCAGGAAGAGGTCGCCCGCACCATGGCGCGCTACGACCTGGCGGCGCTGCCGGTGATCGATCACCATGGAATGCTGCGCGGGGTGATCACCCATGACGACGTGCTGGACGTCATCGAGAGCGAAGCCACC
>CAZJUE010000158.1:2290-6576 GCA_964549025.1 uncultured Anaerolineaceae bacterium
GACTGGCCAACCTGCCGGGTCCGGATCTCTCGATCGACAGCCCGCTGCGCACATCGGTCCGCCGTCGGCTGCCGTGGTTGTACCTGAGCGCCCTGACCGCCCTATTCGCTTCCTGGGTGATCTCGAACTTCGAAACGCTGATCGCCCAGGTAGCTCTGTTGGCGGTGTTTCAATCAGTGGTTGCTGGCCTGGGCGGAAACACCGCCACCCAGAGCCTGGCGATGATCGTGCGCGCCATCGCGCTGGACGAGATCGGTCCCAAGCAAACCCTGCGAACGGTGATAAAGGAGGGGCTCACCGGCCTGTTGCAGGGCGTTCTGGTGGGCGCGGTGGTGGGGGTTGGGGTGTGGCTGTGGAAGGGCAATCCGGTGTTAGGTCTGGTGCTCGGTGTAGCGCTGATCGGCAATATGCTGGTCGCCGGCCTGGTGGGCGCCGCGGTCCCGATTACCCTGCGCGCTTTGCGGCTCGATCCGGCAGTCGCTTCCTCGGTCTTGGTCACGACGTTTACCGACAGCATCGGTTTCGCGCTGTTCTTGGGGCTGGCCGCGCTCGTGGTGCGCTATCTATAGTGAGGCTGCTGCGCGCCTTCCTTCGCACCTTCTTCACCCACTTCTACACCACGCTGGCCTGGTCCTACGATCTGGTGGCTTGGCTGGTGTCGGTCGGCAAGTGGAATGACTGGGTACGTGCGGCGATTCCGCAGGACGGACTCGATCCGGTGCTGGAATTGGGTTATGGCACGGGCCACCTGCAGCTGGCGCTCAGTCGTCAGCGAAGGCCAGTTTTTGGGGCCGACGCCTCCCGACAGATGGGCCGCATTGCCGGCCGCCGTCTGCGCCGGGACGGCTATCCGATGCGGCTGGTGCAGGCCCGCGCCGGTGCGCTGCCATTTTCCGGGGGCCACTTCGCAGCGGTGGTCAGCACCTTCCCAACCGAATACATCCTGGAACCGACCACCCTGGCAGAAGCCTGGCGCTGCTTGCGACCGGGCGGACAGTTCACCATCTTGCCGATGGCCGAGATCGTGGGCCACCGATTGATCGAACGGGCGGCGGCCTGGTTGTTCCGCGTCACCGGACAATCCGGCGAGCTGCCTTCCGTGTGGGAGAAGCCGCTGCATGCTGCCGGCTTCGACACCCTGCGCGATGAGTTGATGGTACGGAATTCGCGGGTTATCCGAGTGGTCGGGCGGCGTCGAGCATCCCAGCCGATGAGCGAGCGAACCGCGTGACCGAGAGCCGCCCAGGCGAACTGGCCATGTTGATCGCCAAGCGCCGCAAGCAGTTCATCTTCCAGTTGCAGCCGGACCGGCAGCTGCAGACCCATCGTGGGGTGTTGCAGCATAGCGATTTGATCGGAGTGCCCTGGGGCAGCCGGGTGCACAGCCACACCGGCGCGGAATTTACGCTGTTGCAGCCAAGCCTGCGGGATGTGCTGCTGCACACCAAGCGGCAATCGCAGATCGTGTTCCCCAAAGACATCGGCTACATCCTGCTGCGGCTTTCCATCGGCCCGGGCGCCACGGTGATCGAAGCCGGTACCGGATCCGGCGCTCTGACCACTGCCTTCGCTTGGGCGGTGGGCCCGAATGGGCGGGTGTATTCGTACGACCGGCGAGAAGACATGCAGCAGTTGGCCGAGCGAAACCTGGAGCGGCTGGGATTGGCCGATCGCGTCGAATTCCGGCTGCACGACATTCAGGACGGCTTTCAGGACGATCGGGCGCCGGCCTTGTACCTCGATCTGCCGCAAGCCGACCGCTACCTGGAACAAGCCCGCAGCGCGCTGACCGAGGGTGGCACGCTTGGTGCAATCTTGCCGACCGCCAACCAGGTCAGCGCCATGCTCGAGGCGCTGGAACCGTTGCCGTACGGGATGACCGAGGTCTGCGAACTGATGCTGCGCTTCTACAAGCCGAGTGCAGAGCGCCTGCGCCCGGCCGATCGCATGGTGGCGCACACCGGCTTCCTACTGTTCAGCCTGGCGCTGGAGCGATAGAGAGCATGGGAGACAATTTCGAGCTCCGATTGCGCAGGCGTCTGGCTGCGCTGGACCACCAGGTCGAGAGCGAGTGGGAAGCCGCGCCGGCCGCGGTGCTAGTGCCGCTGTATCAGCAGGCCGGGGATTGGCATTTGCTCTTCACCAGCCGCACTGACCAGGTCGACGTGCATCGTGGCCAGGTTTCGTTCCCAGGGGGCCGGCAGGAACCCGAGGAGTCATCAAGTGAGGCCGCGCTGCGTGAGGCACAGGAGGAGATCGGGCTCGCCCCTGGCGACGTCAGCATCCTAGGCGAGATGAATCCGCTGATGACTGTGACCCAATTTGTGGTGACCCCGGTGGTGGGCACATTGCCCTGGCCCTATGAACTCCGGCCAAACGCGGCCGAGGTCGCCCGCTGCTTCGGCGTACCCATCAAATGGCTGGCGGAGTCATCCAACCTGGATGTTGAATACCGCCAGCTTAGGGTCCCTGGACCGAAAATCCCCGTCTATCACTTCAAATCGTTCGACGACGAGGTGATTTGGGGAGTAACCGCTCGAATTACCGTCAGCCTGCTCGAACTGCTGCCGACCTAGTCCTCTTCGCCGTCTTCGGCCTCTTCCACTTCTTCGGGCGCTTCCTCGCCCTCTTCTTCGGCCTCCAGCTCCTCGCCTTCCAGCAGCTCTTCCAGTTCCTCTTCCAGCTCAGGCTCTTCGATCACCTCTTCGGCCTGGTAAATCACTCGTGCCACCAATTCGTCCGGCTCGGTGATCACCTGGACGTTGTCCCCCAGGTATAGATCGGCAACTGTGATTGAATCGTCGATTTCGACCAGGCTTTCCAAGTCGACCGTGATGCGGTCCATCAAGTCGCTGGGCAGCGCTTCGACCTCGACTTCGGTTACGCCGGTGACCAGCACCACGCCGGCCTCCTTGGAGGCCGGCGCCGAACCAACCAGCTCGATTGGCACCTCGGCGCGGATGCGCACGTCCATCGCTACATTCAGAAAATCGACATGCTGATAGTCGCGGCGAATTACGTCGCGCTGAATATCGCGCACCAGCACCGTGTGCTGCTCACCGTCCAGGCTGAGCTCGATCAGCGTCGAGCGGCTGGCGCGATCCAGCAACCGGGTGGCCTCCCGCCCGTCCATCTCGATTGGCACCGCTTCGATGCCGGCGCCGTACAGCACGCCCGGCAGCACTCCTTCCCGGCGCAGGGCCTTGACCCGTTTGCCGATCCGAGTGCGTACCTTGGCATCCAGTTTCATAGCATCCATTTGACGATTCCTACCCTCACTCAACTCTTGCTGCGCCG
Source organism: uncultured Anaerolineaceae bacterium (assembly GCA_964549025.1). GTDB lineage: Bacteria > Chloroflexota > Anaerolineae > Anaerolineales > E44-bin32 > JADFRG01. The sequence goes on from CAZJUE010000158.1 coordinate 5,588, forward strand.
CAGCAGGCTGCCCAGCAAGAAGAACAGCCCGCTGGCAAGCCCAGCCGCCAGGCCGGCCAGCAACGCCCCACGGGTGTCGAGATAGGTCTCGACGTCCCCGTTGACCTGGCGAGCCAGCAGGACCACGGTCGGACTGTTGCTGAGCTCCACCTCGCGTCCGATCGCGACTCCGGCACGCGAGTCGGTCAATGCTACGTTGTCGGAGACCAGGATCCCGCTACCCGAATCAGCCAGCTGAACCTGCTGGCCGCGGATCGCCAGCGCTCCCGAGGCTTTCATCTGTAGCGTCTCCCCCTGTATGCTCCAAGCGCCGGTTTGACTCATTTCGATCCGATCCGCCGAGACCTGGCGGGCGCTTGCCTGGCGCAGGTGCACCTCTTCGGCTTCCACCTGGTCCACCGTGCTTCCATCCAGGTTGAGCACCTCAGCCTCAATCTCTGATCCCGCCGCAGGGTCCTTCGACTTCTCCTGCTCCGCTTTCTTCTGCTGGGCCTTTGCCATCTGCCTTTCCTCACGCACAAAAATCGGGCCGCCTCCCGGCGCCCCATCCACTGCCCGTCAAGATTGTAATTTGCCGCAGTGCCGCCGTCAACCAACCCCAAGACCACAACGTGATAAACTGCCCTGTTATGCCGGTTTCGGCTTTTTGTCGCGTCTATCGATCGGCGCAGCCTACCGCTCTAACTGTGCTGCTCACGGCCTTGCTGCTTCAGCCTGAGGCCCCGGGCTCTGCCGAGATTCGAGCGCCGGCAGCCGGCCAGTCAGTCAGCGGAGTGGTATCCGTGGTCGGCACCGCTAGCCATGAGGCCTTTGCAAGCTATCAGTTGGAGTTTGGCTACGATCCCGATCCAACCGAGACCTGGTTTCCGCTCGGCGAGCCGATCGACACGCCGGTGGTCGATGGACGCCTGGCAATCTGGGACACCAACCGCATCAGCGACGGCACATATCGCTTGCGATTGACTGTGCGGCTCGACACGCAGCAAACG
>CAZJUE010000159.1:0-6536 GCA_964549025.1 uncultured Anaerolineaceae bacterium
AAGGAGCCGGGGTATCCCGGACCCGCTGATCTGACCGACTTCTGGTCTGAGATCGAGATCGTCAAGCTGGACGACAAGAACGTCCAGTTCCAGCTTCCGGACAGCTTCGCACCTTTCATGGAGTATGTCGCCACAGGATTGCTGCCCGACCACCTGCTGAGAGGGGTCTCGGCTGCCGAGCTGGTCGACCACCCATTCAATCTGGAGCCGGTGGGTAGTGGCCCGTTCCGCTTCGAAAGCTATCTGCGCGATGAACAGGGCCGGCTGGCGGGGGTCAGCTTGACCGCCTTCGAAGACTTCGCCGGCGGTCGACCGTTCCTGGAGCGCATCGAGTTTCGTTTCTTCGACGCTGCTGACCAGGCATATCAAGCCTATCGGGACGGGGAGGTCGATGGTCTCGGGCTGGTTCCCTCGGAGATCCTGGATGAGGTTCTGACCGAACCCGGCCTACAGCTGTACTCCTCGCGCAGCCCACAGACCGCCTTGATCTTCATCAACACCGCCAACTCGGAGAAGCCCTACCTGAGCGAAAAGGACTTCAGGCAGGCACTGCTGCTGTCGTTGAACCGGGAGTGGATCATTGGCAAGCTGCTGGACGGCCAGGGAATGGTGGCTGCCAGCCCGATCCTGCCCGGGAGCTGGGCTTACGCCAGCAATCTGGATCCGCTCCCCTTCGATCCGATCGAAGCTGCCGATCGGCTCAACGGACTCGGATGGGAGATTCCAGCGGGCGCGGTTCCTGGAACCGATGAGTACCTACGGTCCGACGGTGAACAGCAATTGACGCTCACACTGGCCTACCCGACGATCCCTGCGTTCGAAACCATTGCCAACTCAATTCGCTCCAGTTGGCAGGAACTCGGCATCCAGGTGGAGCTGGTAGCGGTCGAGCCTGCCGAGCTGCTAGATGAGTATCTGGAGCCGCGCGACTACGAAGCAGTGCTCACCATGCTGGACTCCAGCTATGCGCCAGATCCGGATCCCTACAGCTTCTGGCACGATTCGCAGGCCGAGACCGGTCAGAACTACGCCGGCTTTCAGGACCGCAACATCAGCATTTGGCTGGAGCAAGCTCGAATCACACCCGACCAGGAGCGCCGTCAGGCTTTGTATCGCGATTTCCAGTTTCGATTCCGTGACCAGGCGCCGGCGCTACTGCTTTACCACCCGGTATTCAGCTTTGCCATAAGCGCCGAGGTGCGCGGTGCCAGCATGGGGCCGATCTACGATCCCAGTGACCGCTTCGCCAACATCACCGATTGGTTCCTGCTGGTACGCCGCGGCCTGCAAGGCTAATGGTATAATCTCGCGCCTTCTCTGCCCCAAAGTCCCTAAGAAAGCCCTACGATACTGTGTCCAACCTCAAGCTCTCAAGCCTGAAACCCGGTGACGCCCTGCAAGGCACTGTAGCCGGCATCGAGCTGGCAGGTGCTTTCGTCGACGTGGGAGCATCGATCAACGGATTTCTGCACATCTCGAGCCTGCAGCCGCGCAAGGTCAATCGGGTGGACGAGGTTCTGCAAATCGGCCAGCAAGTCGAAGTATGGGTCTCGAGCGTGGATGCGAACGCCGAGCGGCTGGAGCTGACCATGATCCGCCCGGTCGAGCGCCAGTGGGATGAGATCGAACCGGGGATGACTTTGATGGGTGAAGTGGTACGCATCGAGGGATTTGGGGCTTTCGTGGACATCGGCGCCGAACGCCACGGGCTGGTGCACGTTAGCGAAATGAGCTCCGAGTACGTGCGCGATCCCAAGGAACATGTGTCGGTTGGCGACGAAGTCGAAGTGACTGTGCTCGAGGTCGATCGCAAGAAGCGGCAAATCCGATTGAGCATGAAAGCCGCCGCAATAGAACTTGACTTCGAAGATGAGCAGGAAGAAGAGCTGCCAACCGCTATGGAGTTGGCCTTGCGAAAGGCCATGGAAGGCAGCCGAGCCAAGGGCGAGCCGGCAACTGAGCGCTCTGAGTCAGCCGAGAGCGGTCAGCGTGACCAGCAGGACGATCTGCTCAGTCGAACCCTATCGCAGCGGGTTCGCACCTCCAACCAGGAATCCGAAGACCAGGAATAAAAAAAGGCGCCTCTTCGGCGCCGCTCAGACGTCAGCCTCGTCATCCAGCCAGAGGTCTTCGTCATCATCGTCTGATTCAGCGGCGAAGGCTTCCTCTTCGTCCTCCCAGATCTGCCCCAGGTCCTCTTCGCTCCACTCATCATCCGGCGACATGTCGGCGACGTGGGTGAAGGTCAGGCACCCCTCGTCCGGGTCGATTTCGACCGTGGTCGCTCCGCAGTAACCCGCGTCCAGAAAGACGCAATCGGCGTAGTGGCAGCGGATGCGCGGCAAGGTGGCTTCTCGCTCGCTTTCTCAGGCCAGCGCCGACATCGGCGCGGGATTCGCTTGATTATTCATTCGTGGCGTACCCCGCTTCTCCGCCCAGCCGGGTCAGGCCGATCACACAGATGGCGGTGATCAGCACCGCTGAGAGGACGCAGAACGGGCAAACCGCCCGCAACACGGCGAACTCCAGGTAGGTCAGGTACGCTGAATACAGCGTGCCGGCAAATGCGATACCAAAGATCGCCAGCCGCGCGTAGTCACTGTTCTCACCGAAGCTGGGCTCATAGATCAAGAGCAAAAAGATCACCAGGTAGGCTGCGGCGCCCAGCAGCGCGATCGGAATTCCGCCAATTTCAGAGTAGCGGCTGGTATTGACTGTTTCGCAATCCCCGATGTCGGAACAGATCGAAGTGGCGTTGGCCAGCTTGAGGACGGTCAGGTAAATCGAGTCGAGCAAGCCTAACCCGGCAAGCACCGCCGAGGCCGCTCGTGCTCGATGACCCCTCCGGCCGCGCTCGCCCGCGGCGCCTTCGACCGCCATCAGCCGGGATGCACCCGCCGTGCCTCCAGCACGTTGGGCAACGCCTCCAGGCGATTGAGCACACGACTCAGCTGCGAAAGGTCGGTGATTCCCATCTCCAGGTCCAGAATCGCCAGGTTTTCGGTGGTCGAGGCGTGGATCGAAGACATGTTGATGCCCTCATTGCTGACCAGCGTCGAGACGTCCCGCATCAAGCCGTCGCGATCGTAGGCTCGGATCTGAACCGCCACCGGGTAGGTGCTCTTGGCTTGCCCCCAGGAGACGCTCACCAGGCGCTCCTTGTCGCGGATCCGCAGCACGTTGGGGCAATCCTGGCGATGGATGGTAGCCCCGCGTCCACGAGTGACGTAGCCGACGATCGGATCGCCGGGCACTGGGTCGCAGCATTGGCCGAGCCGAGTGAGCAAACCGGACAGGCCAAGCACTTTGACCTCGCCGGTGGCTTCTTGCCTGCCCGGCGGTCGGGCCAACTCCTGCGTGATCTCGGGTTCTCGCTCCACGACCCGGTTGATGATCTTGCCCAAATTGAGATCGCCCACGCCGACCGCGGCCATCAAATCGTCGGCGGAGTTGTAGTTCAGTTCGCCGGCGGCCTGGCCCAGATCCACTTGCTCGATCCCCAGCCGCCTCAGCTCTCGCTCGATCAGCATCTTTCCGTGGGCGATATTCTGTTCGCGATCCTGTTTGCGAAACCACTGTCGGATCTTGGTGCGGGCGCGCTGGCTCTTGACCATCTCCAGGCTGGGATTGAGCCAGTCACGGCTTGGCCCGCCGCGCTTGGTGGTCAGGATCTCAACCGAGTCCCCCGTGCTCAACTTGGTATCCAGGCTGACCAAGCGCCCGTTCACCTTGGCACCTCGACATCGGTGACCGATCTCGGTGTGAATGTGATAGGCGAAGTCGATTGGCGTGGATTCACCGGGAAGGTCGATCACGTCGCCTTGGGGCGTGAATACGTAGACCCGATCTTCGAAGACGTCGGTCTTCATGGCGTCGACGAAGTCGCCGGCGTCCGTCACATCCTGGCGCCATTCCATCAGGTTTCGCAGCCAGTTCACCCGGCGCTCGAATCCGTCATCCCGCGAGCGCCCTTCTTTGTAGCGCCAGTGAGCCGCGATGCCGAATTCCGCGTTCTCATGCATCTCGGGAGTACGAATCTGGACCTCCACCGTCCGCCCATCGTCGAACACCACCGCAGTATGCAGCGACTGGTAGAAGTTGTCTTTGGGGCTGGCGATGTAGTCGTCGAAGGTGCCGGGGATTGGCCGCCAGTGGTTGTGGATGACGCCCAGCGCCAAGTAGCAGTCCGACTCGCTGTCGACCATGATTCGTACCCCGCGGATGTCAAACACCTCCTCGAAGGGCACGTCTTTGCGCTTCATCTTGGCATAAATCGAATACAGGTGCTTGGGCCGCCCGTGCACATCAGCATCGATGCCGGTCTGGTCGAGCAGCTCCTGCACTTCTTCAATAATGTGGCCCATGTTGCGCTCGCGGTCCACCCGGCGGCTGTCGACCAGATCGGCAAGCTGCTTGTAATCCTCCGGGTGGACGTAGCGGAATGAGAGATCCTCCAGCTCCCACTTGACCTGCCAGATACCCAGACGGCTTGCCAGCGGGGCAAAGATCTCCAGGGTCTCTTCGGCAATTCGCTGCCGCTTCTCGGACGACAGATGCGAAAGTGTGCGCATGTTGTGCAGCCGGTCGGCTAGCTTGATTACCACCACCCGCACATCATCGCCCATCGCCAGGAAGGTCTTGCGCAGGGTTTCCTTGGCCAGTTCGCCCTTTTCCGGCTTTTCCTTTTTCTTGCGGCGGGTCACCCGCGGCAATTGAGTCAGCTTGGTGACGCCGTCCACCAAAGCCGCCACCTCGGCGCCGAAGTCTCGCTCAACATCGGAGAGCTCAAGCTCGGTGTCCTCCACCACGTCATGCAGCAAAGCCGCCACCACCGTCGGCAGCGGTCCCCCCAGCTCTGCCATGATCATCGCGACCGCCAGGCAGTGGTTTACGTAGGGCTCACCGGAGGCACGCTTCTGGCCACGGTGGGCTTTTTTCGCCACGCGGTAGGCGCGATCGAGCAGCTCCCGATCGTTGGGAGAGGTCTCCGGTGGCAGTGTGTCCAGCAGGCGTTGAAGCTGCATTGTGGATCGCGTGAGTCAGTATAGCCCCTGGGTTGACGAGCTTCAAGAGGATGGATTGATGCGGCTAGATTCGGGGTGAGGAGTGGGTGTTATCCAGCAGGCAGCGGGGGCGATGGAACCCGATCTGACCAGTAGTCGAAGACTTCGATTTCGGCTGCCTCGCTTTCGGCGGTCAGCCAATTGTCCAGGTAGCTTGCAAGCGCTTGTTGATAGGCAGCGGGGTCCAGCTCGCGCACCTCGTGGCCCTGTACTTCGATCAGGTGCCAGCCGAAATCGGATTCAACCGGTCCCACGACCGCACCGACCTCGGCCTCGAAGGCTGCCTGCTCGAACGGTTCCACCATGCGGCCGCGTGGGAACCACCCCAGATCTCCCCCCAGATCCCGGTTGGAAGCGTCGATGGAAAACTCGACTGCCAGCTCAGTCCAATCCTCTCCACCCTGGATGCGCTCCAATAGATCGAGCGCGGTTTCCTCATCGGCGACAAGAATGTGGCGGGCCGACACCTGCTCCTGTTCAGTTGGCACTTCCGACTCAAAACTCTCCAGCAGCTGCTCGCGCAGGAGTCGGGCCCGCGCATCGGCCCGCAGCGCTGCTTCATCTACGCCAAAGCGTCCCACGTTGGTCAGGTAGGCGTCCAGCGCTCGCTGGTAGAGCTCTCGGGTAAAGGGCGTAGCGGTGGGAGACGGGGTTGCGTCTGGCACCGGGGTGGCGGTGGCCACCACCGGCGTCGGCTCGCCGGTGTAGCCGAAAGACTCCTCAAACCAGCGGTCGATGTCCTGTTCGCTGACTGCGATGCCGCGCCGCTCGGCCTCCTGTTCTATCAACTGCTCTTCAATCAGAACTTGCAGCATGGTGGTGCCGACGTACAGCGGATTGGCAAGCTGCTGAGCTACGGTGTCAAGTTGAGTCTGGTAAGTGGCGGCGGTTTCGGGGTCGTCACCGAGCAGCCCCATTACCTCGCTCAGACTCTGGTACTGCTGGAGCAGGTTGTACTGGATCAAGCGCACTCGACCGCGGAAGTCGCTGGTGAGGATCTGGTCACCGTTGACAACTGCAACCGGCTCCTGCGGCTGCACCACCCGCGACTGGTAGATGCCGACTCCGATCAAAACGACCACCGACACCGCCACCAGGACGGTGGCAATTAGGATGCGCCGGCGCAAGATGCGCTCGCGCTCGGCCCGAGCGACGTGTTTGCGGGTTAGCAGTGCGAGACCTCTGCGGTTTGCGTTCGCCGGCTAGCGAAAGCGGTCAGCGGTATAGGGGAGCAACGCCATGTGGCGGGCTCGCTTGATCGAACGCGCCAGCATTCGCTGGTGACGGGCACAGGTGCCGGTCTGCCTGCGTCCCCTAATCTTGCCTGCTTCGGTGATGTAGCGCTTGAGCTGTTCACTTTGCTTGTAGTCGATCGTGACCACCTGATCGGCACAGAACTGACACACTCGAGCACGCCGACGGAAGCGGCGGTTGAATCTACGTGGCGATGTACTCACTTGCTATGCTCCATTG
>CAZJUE010000160.1:0-6528 GCA_964549025.1 uncultured Anaerolineaceae bacterium
TGGTGACGCTCACCGCCGCGGAGACGGCGGTCGAAGCGCTGGCGCAAGGCGAGATGACGGAGGACGAGTTCCTGAAGGAAGTCGAAATCGGCGTCGGCGGACTGGGACTCCGTGAGGCGCTGGAGCTTGCCAACCAGAGCTCGAGTTCCATGGCGCCACGCTGGTACCTGGTGTTCGGCTTGCTGCTGCTGGGGGCCGCATGAGAGGACCTCTGTTCAGGCGACTGGCAGTGATCATCGGCTTGTTGCTGGCCGCCCCGCTGCTGAGCGCCTGCACGCAGGAGGACATTGACTGGATCGTCGCCGAAGGTCGCGCCTGGGCCCGCGCCAACGATTTGATCGATGACCAGGGCAATCCCAATTACCTTAGGATCACCCTGTGGTACTTCAACCCCTCGACCGATCCGGCCGCGCGGGCCGCGCTGGATGCCGGGCGGGTGGTGGTGGGCGTGGAGCAAGCCGATCGGCTGGCGCAGCAAGGCGCCGAGCAAGGCAATCTGGAGCTGATCGAGCAAGCGATCGACCGGAGGCCGGAGGATTGGAGCTACCAGGAGCAAAAGGGCGCCCTGCTGCTGGCGCAGGGCAACGATAACGGCGCGCAAGCAGCCTTCAATTTCGCCTCCGACTTGGTGCGGCTGCGGATCGAGGCCGGCGGCGACTGCACTTCGCTGGCCCGCAACTCACTGACCCACCGACAGTTGGCGTTGCAGACCCAACTCGCGGCTCGCCCCAATCAAGCGCTGCAGACCAAGTTGGACGAGACCAACCTGGAGCTCAACCTGCTGTCGCAAGGACAACCCACGCTGTTCTGCCCCTAGCAGCTGCGAGCCGATCCGTCAAATGCAAACGCCCGGCCGTGCCGGGCGTTTTATTTTGCGGTACGGTGAGCCGCACCGCCTATGGCCAGGGGATGGCTACCGGGTCGGTGTAGCCGTGTTTCTCCACTGCGTACAGCTTGCCGCTGGATGAGCTGTCGCAGGTGGTCAGGTCGTTAAAGGTCCAGCTGGTGCCATCGGTTGCCACATAGACATCGATCAGCCCGGCTTGTACGCAAACCTGGGCGTGAATGAAGTAGCCTCGATAGTCGTCGGTAGTCATCCACACCTCTTTCCAGGTCACGACCACCTGGTCGCCGTTGCGCGTCGCGTCCACCGATTGGACCGGCCCGTACAGTGTCGACTTGGGAAGCGGTGAGATGTAGGTAACCACCCGGTAGGGATCGTCGTCGATCTCAACCACCGTCGACGAAACCCAACATGCGTAATGCAGCTTGTCGAAACGCACCCACAGCCAGCCGGCGTTGTAGTTGCGGTTCCACACCAGTCCATGATCGCCTTCGTAGAGGTCGGCAGCGTGCAGGTAGGCCACGTCCGGTCCGTAGCGGCAGTGGGCCGACGGGACGTTGACCTCCACGTCGGGGAAGTCAAATGTGGGGGTTGGAGTGATCGACGGCGTCGGCGTGATTGAAGGCGTCAGGGTGACGGTCGGCGTGAAGCTGGCTGTCGGGGTGAGCGTGGGAGTCGGCGTGTAGGTCGGCGTCGGTGTCGGTGTGCTGGTCTGGGTCGCCGTCGGATCCGGGGTTTCGGTTGGCGTCGCGGTTGATTCCGGAGCGGGCGCGTTGCAGGCACCCAGCAATAGCACAAACGCAGGCAGTGTGAACCGTGTTAACCGCAAAGGGGCTGACCTCCCGGCAAGTTTAGGTCAGCCCCATGGCAGGGGCAATGAACCGCAGGTTACAGGCTGCCTCGTGCCAGCCAGCCGGCCAACAGCGCCAAAGTGAGACGCCGCAGCCAGAGCTTCGGTCGCCGCCGACGGGAGCGACTGGCGCTGGCCAGCTCGGTTTCCCTGCGTTGCAGCATTGCTCGCATCACTATCGGATCGTGTCGCATCGTGCCGCCTATTCCAAGTCTAGAGCTGCCCTGCGTCCAGCAGCTCAGCTAGCACCTCGATGAATTCGTTCCAGTGCTGTTCGGTGGATTCCAGCGCCGCCTCGACCATCTGTGAGTGGCGCATTTCCAGCTCGGTTTGTTCGCCGTGGGCGTGGAAGCTGAGCTCGACCAGGCTGGGGGTGGCCGGCTCTCGCCAGTCAGTTTTCCAATCGAAGGTATAGACCAGCTTGGTGTCCGGCTTGACCTCCTGGTACACGCCGAAGAAGGTCCAATCCGATCCGTCGCGCTTGGACTTCACCCGATGGTGGTACACGCCTCCGGGTCGAGGGTCAACGTCCAGCGCAATGTTCTCGTAGCTGGTGCCGCAGCCCCACTGCGCCAGCCGGTCGATCTCGGTGAACGCCCGATACACTCGCTCGACCGGGGCGTTGAAAGTGCGGCTCATTTCCAGCACCGCGGTTGGGGTTTCGATCTGCTCAGTCATTCTGTCTGCTCCTCGGCTTGCTCATCTTCCAGGTAACGGTCCAACGCCTCAAAGCTCTCATCCCAATAGCGTCGGGTGCGCTCGATCCACTCGGAGGCGGTTTCCAGGGTGTCGGGGTCTAGCGTGCAATAGCGATATCTCCCTTCCTTGCGCTTGTGGATCAGACCGGCCCGCTCCAGCACCTTCAAATGCTTGGTGACCGCCGGCTGCGAAATGTCGAATAGCGCCGCCAGGTCTAGCACCGATTGCTCGGAGCGGGTCAGCCGATCCAGGATCGCCCGGCGGGTTCCATTGGCAAGGGCTCCGAACAGACGATCCATTTTGGCTTCCTGATATATAACCATCTGGTTATATTTATAGCATATGGCTGCAGTTTGTCAAGACCCAATTCCTTCGACCGTGGTGCCGCTATAATGACGATGCCCTGGTGAATGCGTTGCGCGCCTTCCTTGGCGCAGTCGGCATGCTGCTAGCGCTGGCTGCCTGTACCTCGGCGCCGATCAGCCCGGAACCCGAACATGAGCTGGGCTCGACGGTGCCCGCCGAATCGGCGACCGCCAAGCCAGCTCCGACGCCGGAACCTGTGAGCACCCCCATCGGCGGCGGCACTGGCCTGATCGCCTTCTCCTCCCCGCGCCAGGGAGACTCCACCATCTACACAGTGTCGATCGAGACCGGTGAGGTGTCGCGAGTATCCGAGATCGATTCCCGCCTAACCCAGCCGACCTGGTCTCCCGACGGGCAGCGCATTGGCTACGTGCACTGGTCGGGGGGCGCAGAGCTCGACATCTGGTTCATGGACCTGGCCGGTGAGCAGCGGACCCGGGTGACCTCCATTTTCGGTCGTAATGACACCGAGCCCTCCTGGTCGCCCGACGGAGAGCGGATCGTTTTCGCCTCCTCGCGCAATAGCTACCTGAACTCGATCGGCGACGAGGTCTTCGTGATGAACCTATATATGGTGGACCTCCGCACGCTGCGGCAAGTGCAGCTCACCGAGGGCGATTCCTGGGACACCGATCCGGACTGGTCGCCGGATAGCCAGCAGCTTGTTTGGCAAGGCGAGCGCATGGGCAACAACGAGATTCTGCAGATGTCGCTCGACGGCTCCGACATCCGCAATCTGACCCGGAATCCGGCCAGCGATGCAAACCCGGCTTGGTCGCCTGACGGGACGCGGATCGCTTTCGTCTCCGACCGGGACGGCAACGAGGAGATCTACGTCATGGGGCACGACGGCTCCAATCCGCAGCGGCTAACCCACAATCCCGAGCGTGACAAGGCGCCCGCCTGGTCGCCGGACGGGGAATGGTTGGCTTACCAGGCGGAGCTGAATCGCAATTTCGACATCGTGATTATGCGAGCCGACGGTACCGAGGCGCGCCAGCTTACCCACGATCTGGACTTCGACGGCTTTCCAGCCTGGCAGCCTGCGGCCAATCCGCTCGACCTAGATCCGCTCACGCCGGAAGTGGATCAGGACCAGATCCAGGAATACATCTCCTTCCGCACCATGGCTTGGATTGGCGAACACGCGGTGCCGCTGCTAACCCGGGAGGCAGTCGGAGTCGCCTCCGACCTGCAGCCACTGGTGGATGCGGTCGGCGAATCTATGCTGGTGGATCTAAGCGGATTGGGGCTCGGAACGCGCGAGGATTTCATCCTGCGCCATCGGCTGATCGAGCTGCTGACCAGCCAGCTCGGATTCGACACGCTGGTTCTGGAGATCGGGCGGGGCGCCGGGCAGCTGCTGGACGACTACGTACGGTCTGGAACCGGTGACCCGGTGGCGGCGATCGAAGCCATCCCCGATCCCAGCTGGCACAGTGGCGAGTTCCTGAGACTGATTGAGTGGGTTCGGGCGCGTAATGCCTCCGGGTCGTCCATCCGCATTTACGGCGTCGGACCGAGCGAGTCCTGGCTCCCGGTGGGTGTGGTCGAAGCGCAAATCAAGGCGATACAGTCCGGCCAAATACCCCCCGGCGAGCATCCATTCCAGTACCTCGAAGGCCGGGAACAGGCATTGGCGACCGACTCGCGGTGGGTGATCGAGCAACTGGATCAGCAGGCAAAACTGATCGCATGGGGTAATCACATTGAACTGGCACTAGCCGCCCGATCCACCCGGGACGCGGTGCCGGAGCACGCCTCGCTTGGCACACACCTCGGCCGCTCCGCGGCCAGCGAACCGTTCTCGATCGGCCTCGCCTACTACCGCGGATCGATGATCGGCTACCCGAGTCTGGAAGCCGGAGAGGCGCTGGAGCTCATTTCACTGCCGGTCGCTCCGCCGGGGAGTTTCGAGTGGATGGGGGCCGGTACCGGGTTGAGATCCTTTCTGATCCCACTCCTGGCCGGGGACGACTCGATGCTTGACCGCCCGCTGCCTGCCCGCGCCTTGCTCTACGGCGATTCGGAGTCCATGCTCCAACCGGTAAACCTGGTGAGAGTGTATGACGCCCTGATATTCCTCGACCAAGTGCAACCAGCCACCCCGTTGACGCCTCCGCCGGAGCCGGGCGACTCATCTCCGGCTACCGCTTGCCTGATCGAATCGCTCTGCGTGGAGTAGCATCCCTTAGCAGAGGACATTGACCCGACGCGGCGGGCAGCGTGGTGCGGGTGCTCCGGGTCGCGCTAAATCCGCAGCTCGATCACGTCGCCATCGTGCAGGACGTGGTCGCGGCCCACTTGCTGGCCGTCGTGCACCCCGTGACCCCACACCCGCGCCGATTTCAGTTTCTCGTAGAAGTCGTGGTGTAGCTCGCGGGCGAATTGTTCGACTGTGCTTCCGACCGGCATTACGAACGGCGCGCTGAAGTCCGGCTCACGCCCAGGCGCCTGCGAGTAAATACGCATAATCCGCAGTCGCTCGAACACCGCCTCGCCCAGTACGTCCAGGCCGCGACCGGTCTCCGCCGAAACCGCCAGCACCGGCCAGTCTCCCTCCATCAGTCGCTTGAAGATCACGAGATTCTCCTCGGCTTCCTGGTCGTCGCACTTATTGGCAACCACCAGCACCGGCGCCACTTGGGTGCGCGGCCGGTTGTCGGGCTCGGCTACCGGCTCAATGCGATGGTCCTGGATCACCTGCAGCGTGTGGCGCAATTGCTGGTTGGGATCGGTGGTCAAGTCGACCACCACCAGCACCAGATCCGCCCGGCGGATCAGGTCCATCAGCGCCGGCTCGATGTAGTCGCGGTCGAGCGAGGGCGTGTCGATCAGCTGGATCTGCACCTGGCGCACGGTCATCATGCCCGGCGTCGGTTGCCAGGTGCTGTGGGCGGCCGGCGAGACCTGAGGTTCGGCGTGGGTCAAGGCCCGAACCAGGGCCGACTTACCGGTGTTGGCTGATCCGGCCAGCACCAACATCCCGGCACCTTCTCTTTCGATCAGCCAGGCCGGGTCGCCGCGCCCGCCCTTCTTGCGGGTTTCACTGGCGGCTTTCAGCTTGGACAGCTTGCGCCGCAGGTCGGCGCGCAGCTTGTCGGTGCCCTTGTGTTTGGGAACCGTGCTGATCAGCTCCTCCAGGCGGGCCACCTTCTCGAGCGGATCGGTGGCCTCCTTGAAGCGCTCCTCCGCGTTGAAGTACTCGGGTGGAAGATTGGTCGGCACGCTCCAAGTTTACACGTTTGCGCGTCCGGCCATCGACCTGCCTTCCATCGTCGGGTTGCCTCTAATTCGCCCCGAATCGGATCTTGCGCCAGCGCAAACCCATGATATGATCTCGCCCCGTAGGTGGAATGCAAGTCCCTGTCTGGAAGTCGCACGATCACGGCCTGAGCGCAAAGCTCGGGCCAGTTTGATTAAGAACTCGACCACCGGGAACGAGGCATGCGCCACCAATCCGAATTGCCACAAAGGAGGCAATGTCCATGTCCGATCGCGTTCTCGGAACCGTGAAGTGGTTCAACGAGAAGAAAGGCTACGGCTTCATCGAGCGTGAAGGCGGCGATGACGTCTTTGTCCACTTCTCGGCGATCCAGGGGAACGGTTTCCGCACCCTGATGGAGGGCCAGCAGGTTGAGTTCGAGATCCAGCAGGGCCCCAAGGGTTTGCAGGCGGCGGCGGTAAGCGTCGTCTGACCCGCTCCACATGGAACGCGAAAACCCCCGCTGTGCGGGGGTTTTTCCTTGTAAGAATGGGACTTGCGCCC
>CAZJUE010000161.1:0-6526 GCA_964549025.1 uncultured Anaerolineaceae bacterium
GGGCCTGGATTCAGGCTGGCTACGAATTCAGCCGATAATCTCCCTCCATCATTGGGAGCCGATCCCTGCCAGCTGCGCCCGGAAAGGAGGTGATCCAATGACGATGGCGAAAGATACGGTTTGCGGAATACAAGTACAGATGGAGACCGCCCGATGGACGGTCGAGCATGCGGGTCAAACGTTCTACTTCTGCTCGCCAGGCTGCCTGAAATCGTTCGAGCAGGACCCGGAGAGGTACGCCAACGCGATGGAGCACGGTGACCACGGACACACCCGCCATTAGCGCCAGCTTGCCTTTCGGCAAGATCAAAACCAGAAGCTGCGGCCGAGGTCAGCCCCCGGCCGCAGCTTTTCCGTCTGGTCGCTTGAATTTGCGCCTTGGCACGCTGCTACGTGCTCGGCAATGCTCAGGGCTGCAGGTCCTGCCGGACGGTTTCGTACTCGTCGCGTGAGATCTCGCCGCGTGCATAGCGCTGATCGAGCTGTTCACGCGCACTCTCACCCGCTCCGGCAGCGGAGCTCGGTTGCCTGGTGCTCGGAAACAGTCCACGCACCAGCAAGAGCGACCCCAAGATCAGCCCACCAAGAATCAGCAGCATGACGAACAGCCCCACCAGTCCGAAACCCAGCATCATGTGACTCTCTCCCGCTTGCAGGTCCGGATGCACAGCCACCGGACCGCATAATCCATTCGCTGGCTCAGGTCAGATCGCCCAGCATCTCCTGATACTGCTCGCGATCGATCTCCCCGCGAGCATAGCGCACCTGCAGGATCTCCTTGGCCGAACTCTGCCCGCTGGGCAATCCGCCGCGGATCGCTCCGCCAACGGCATCGCTTGAAACGCGTCGCACAAGCCACACAATCAGCAGTACGATTCCGACGATCACACCGATGGTGATCACGAAGTTCAGGATTAGCCCGATCGTGCCCAGGCTCCCATAACCGTATGTTCCGCCTCCCATCATGCCGCCCATTCCCGCATCAACCTCCTTTTTGCTTCGCTATGTTATGCTCGTCCTGAAACGGCTTTTGAGCTTCAGTTTAGGTGGTGGACTTAAAGGCCGATTCACCTTCGTTTGAAGATTCGGTAAAGCTTGCGGTTGCCTTCTCGGAAGGATCAATCGAGCCAGTCCGCCCGACCGGCGATCCACAGGCAATAATGCCCGCGGCGCGATGAGCCGCTTCACGCTGGTCGCCCGGTCCCAGGCAATTAGGATTCATGATATTCCTGGCGGTGTCGGCAGACGGCCGGGCAGCACTTTGACTGGCTGGGCACAACCCAGCGGGGCGCGCAAGCAAGCATTGATGCAGCGGGATTTGTCGCCTTCTGCGAAGCTGCCATGAGACGGAGAGTGGAGGTTTCCATGCACAGCGACGAGCCCGACCACGGGCACAGCCACGAACACGACATGCATGAGCACGATGACCACGCCACGCGCGATCATGGCGAGCGCGAGATGCACGCCGGCCACGGTGAGCACGATCAAGGCGAGCACGTTGTGCACGATCATGCCGAGCATGAGATGCACACCGACCACGGCGAGCACGTTATGCACGTTCATGCCGAGCATGAGATGCACGCCGCCCACGGCGAACATGATCAAGACGATCACCTCGTGCACGAGCACGCTGAGCATGAGATGCATACCGACCACGGCGAACAGGAGCACGCCGGCCACGTGGACCACACCGGCCACGAAGACATGTTCCGGCGCAAGTTTTGGGTCAGCCTGCTGCTCTCGATCCCGGTGCTGGCCTACAGCCCGTTCATCCAAGACCGGTTGGGCTTCCAAGCGCCTGCCTTCCCGGGAAGCGAATGGGTGACGCCGATCTTCGCCACCGTCGTCTTCTTGTACGGCGGCCTGCCGTTCTTGCGGATGGCGCGGCCCGAGCTGCGGGCCCGCAGGCCCGGCATGATGATGCTGATCTCGCTGGCAATCAGCGTGGCTTTCGTTTACAGCCTGGCGGCCCTGTTTGTGGTGCGCGGCGACACGTTCTTCTGGGAGCTGGTGACGCTGATCGATGTGATGCTGCTGGGCCACTGGCTGGAGATGCGCAGCGTAAGGCAAGCATCCGGCGCATTGGACGAGCTGGCGAAACTGCTTCCCGATACTGCCGAACGAATCGAGTCCGACGGCTCCACCCGCGAGGTCCCAGTTTCCGAGCTGAAAACCGGCGACCTGATCCTGGTCCGTCCCGGGGCCGGCGTCCCGGCCGACGGCCAGATCGAACAGGGTGAATCCGACGTCAACGAGGCCATGATCACCGGCGAGTCAAAGCCGGTCAGCAAGCAACCGAGCGGCTCAGTGATCGGCGGCTCGATCAACGGCGACGGCAGCCTGCGGGTGAGGGTGGCGGCCACCGGCGACGAAACTGCTCTGGCCGGGATCATGCGCTTGGTGGAGCAAGCCCAACAGAGCAAGTCCGACACCCAGATCCTGGCCGACAAGGCCGCCGGTTGGTTGTTCTACATCGCCATCGGCGTCGCCGGGCTAACCGCGATCGGGTGGGTGATCGCGGTCGGTTTCCAAGTCGACGTGATCGCCCGGGTCGCGACCGTGCTGGTGATCGCTTGCCCGCATGCCCTCGGGCTGGCGATACCTCTGGTGGTAGCGATCACCACCGCCATGGGTGCAAACAACGGCATCCTGGTGCGCGACCGGCTGGCACTCGAGCTGGCGCGCGACATCGACACGGTGATCTTTGATAAGACCGGCACCTTGACCAAGGGTGAATTCGGGGTGGTGGACCTGGCGACCGTCGATGGATGGGGTGAAGAACACGCGCTGGGTTTGGCGGCCGCCATTGAGGCAGACTCAGAGCACACAATCGCCCGCGGCCTGCGGCTGACGGCTCAAGCCCGAGGCGTGACTCCCCCTGCCGTTAAGGACTTCGAAGCCATTAAGGGCCGCGGCGTGCGCGCCAAATGGGATGGCGCCACCGTGTATGTGGGCGGGCCACGCCTGCTGGAGATGCTTGAAATCCAGCCCCCGCCGGAGCTAGCCCAGTTCCATACTCAGGCCAACGCACGAGGTCAAAGCGTCGTTCATCTGGTGCATGGCACTGAGCTGGCGGCTTCCTTCGCCTTGGCGGACGTGGTCCGCGACGAATCCAGGCAGGCGGTGGATCGCCTGCACGAGATGGGGGTGGAGGTCGCCATGCTGACCGGCGACAGCCAGGCGGTGGCCAGGGCGGTGGCCGACGACTTGGGGATTGATCAGTACTTCGCCGAAGTCCTGCCGGAACACAAGGATCAAAGGGTCAGCGAGCTGCAAGCACAGGGCAAGAAGGTAGCCATGGTCGGCGACGGGGTGAACGACGCCCCGGCACTGACCCGGGCCGACGTCGGCATCGCCATCGGCAGCGGAACCGACGTGGCGATCGAGTCAGCGGGGATCATCTTGGTGAAGAGCAATCCACTGGATGTAGTGAAAGTTTTCGCGCTCAGCCGCGCCAGCTATCGCAAGATGGTGCAGAACCTGTTCTGGGCCACCGGCTACAACGTGATCGCGCTGCCGCTGGCAGCCGGCGTGCTGGCGCCGATCGGCATTGTGCTTTCCCCGGCGGTTGGGGCGCTATTCATGTCGCTGAGCACCGTACTGGTGGCGATCAATGCCCAGCTATTGCGAAGCGAGAAAATCTAGCGGAGGCGGCGCCGCACCGAGCCCGCCATACCTAGTCGAGCTCGCCGTTCCACTCGCGCATTTCGGTGTATACCGCCTGCTGAACCTCGGTCATCTCCTGCTGCCTTTCGGGCGACCATTGGTAATCAAAGGGTGTCACGCTGACGCCGAGCCATGACTGGTCCAATACTTCTTCGATTTCCATCTCGATCAACGCCATGGGGAAAGGAGTGGATTCGATCGAGTCATGTGCCACCGCCGCGGTTCCCCTGATCAGGTACGGCTGTCCCTCGTCGGTGACGATCTGGACGGCCGCCCGGCCGGATCTTTCTATGTCAGCCAACGATTCGCTTCCCTGGTCGGCGCCGAAGCGCAGCAGGTGGATGGCGGTGGTCACCACCCAAGTGAAGGATGTTTGCGGATAGCCTCCTTCGCCAAAGGTGATTAGCTGACCCGGAGTCCCCTGCGCGATGTACTCGGCCAGCCTGTACGAAAGACGCCTTTTGGACCGCGACTTCGAAGGCATCTAGACCTGCAATCGCCTCTCAGTCAACCGGCCAAACCTTTCCGCCCTTCTCCTGGATCGACTGGACGGTGTTGGCATTGTCCCCGTGCGCATGGGGATGCAGCAGGACCAGCTGGCCATCAGGCAGCTGAATCCGGTCCGTGGCCCCCACCAGCCCTGCGTTTCGTGCGGCCTCCAGTGGGACGGAGTAATCACTCCCCTCATAGCTGAAGCTGACGCCAGAGCCGGTCTTTCCATCGCCATGTCCGTGATCGTGATGATCGCGCTCGACATGGTCATGTTGATGATGATCGTGCTCGTGATGGTCCTTCTCGTGAGTCATTCGCTCCCTCCCGCAGTGCGTAATGTGAAGCTGAACGTGCTTCCGTTCCCCAGACCGTCGCTCTCGGCCCAAATTTCACCGCCGTGGGCAATGATGATGTGCTTGGCAATCGTCAGGCCAATGCCACTGCCGCCGCTAGCCCGAGAGCGGGATTTGTCTACCCGGTAGAATCGGTCGAAGATGTGCGGCAGGTGCTCGGGAGCGATCCCGACCCCGCTGTCGGAAACGCTGACCTTCACAAACTCATCCTGCGGTCGCGCCGCGACCGAAACCTCTCCACCGACGTCGGTGAATTGCAGCGCGTTTCCAATCAGGTTAAGCAAGACCTGCCCAATCCGGTCAGGGTCGGCGTGGACGAGCGGCAGGTTTGGAGCTACGTCCATCCCCAGCTGGACCCCTTTGTCCTCGAATTGAAGCGAAACCCGGTCAACCGCCTCCCGGATCAGCTTCCCCGCCCCAACTTCTTGCAGCTCCAAAGCGAGCTGGCCTGCCTCGGCCCGGCTGAGCTCCTGCAGGTCTCCCACCAGATGCTCCAATCGGTCAGCCTCCAGGTAGATCTGATGGTAAGCCTCTGGACCGGGCTCGATCACGCCATCGATCAATCCTTCCATCGAACCTTTGATCGTAGTCAACGGCGTTCGCAATTCGTGGGCTACGTCTCCGATCAGCTGCCTGCGCATGGCCTCCACACGATCCAGCTTGGCGGCCATCTGATTGAAGCTGACCGCCAGCTGCGCCAGCTCATCCATCTCATCTGGATCCGGGCTGCCCTGGATAGCGACCCGTTCGCGGTACTCGCCCTCCGCGACTCGCTGCGAGGCCAGCGTCATCTCCCGCACCGGCTCGACCACCCGCCGGCTCACGAACAAGCTGACCGCGACCGCCATGACCCCCGCAACTACACCCGCAGTCAGTAGAGACTCGGTCACCGCCGAGCGAAATCCGGTAAGAAGATCGTCGCCCATATCCATGGGCATCGGTCCTTGACCGCGCATCATAGCCTGCATCGATGACAGATGTCGGTCAAACGATCGCGGGATCGAGAGCTCGACCGCGGCTGCCAGAGTGACAACACCCATTCCCACCACGATCAGGTAGGAAAGAAACAACTTCCGCCCCAATCGACGGCGAATGGCGCGCAGCAGATTCATGCCGGTCGGTCCTCAAAGCGATAACCGACACCCCGGACCGTGTCGATCAGCGGTTCGTTCCCGAGCTTGCGACGAATGTGCCCGATGTGTACGTCCACGACCCGGATCTCCCCATAGTAGTCAAAGCCCCACACCCGCTCGAGCAGTCGCTCCCTGCTCATTACACGTCCGGCATTCTCTGCCAATGCTTGCAGCAGATCGAACTCGATCGCGGTGAGCTCGACTTCGCCCTCATCGACCCAGACCTTGCGCGCCCCGGTGTCGAGGCGCAGCCGGGAGAAGGTGAGCACCTGCTCCTCGGAGGCGGCCTGCCCCATACGGATGCGGCGCAGTGCAGCCTTGATGCGCGCCACCAGCTCGCGCGGGCTGAATGGCTTCTCGACATAGTCGTCCGCCCCGACCGAGAGACCCACAATCTTGTCGGTCTCCTCGGTCTTGGCGGTCAGCATGATGACGTAGGCCTGCGATTCTCGGCGCAGCCGGGTGAGCAATTCGATCCCATCCATCCCCGGCAGCATGATGTCGAGCACGATCAAATCCGGACGGACGGCGCGAGCGGCGTTGAGGCCGGAGGGTCCGTCCGAGGCGGCGTGTACCTCGTAGCCTTCCGGTCTCAAGTATGCCGTCAGCAGTTCGGTGATGCTGGGCTCATCGTCGATGAGCAGGATCTTTGCCGTCGATGCCACCGGGGATAGCATACCTCTGGGTGGCGCGGCTGGTAGGTTCAGTCGTGCTCCGTCATTTCGACCAGGTCACCGTGCCAACTGTGTAGCCAGACCTGGCCGGTCGAGGCGTTCACACTCAGCATGCCGACTGTGTCGCCACCGCGCTGCACGTGGATGGTGTAGTACCCGTAGAAGGTGTCGGCCCCGGATTCCGCCTCAGCGCCCGGCAGTGCCTCTT
>CAZJUE010000162.1:0-6522 GCA_964549025.1 uncultured Anaerolineaceae bacterium
CAGGTTATTGCCCAGCGCCGCCACCAGCATCGCAATCGGCCAGATCGGGTGGCGCAGCACGTGCGAGGCGATCCAGCGCACCGGGCTGGAGCGGTCGAATTGGTGCTGGTCTTCCAGGGAGAACTCGCGTACTTCCACGTAGATAGGTTTACAGCGATCGGAACCGGCGATTATACCTTTCGGGTCGGCAAGCGGCTTCCCCCGCGCGGGGGAGACATCTTCTCCGGACGGGTGCGAGGCCTGGCAGCTGAAGGGAAAGCTGCCCGTCCATCCGCCCGGGTGCCTTTGGTAGGCGCATCGTACGCCCGAACGATGGGGGTATCATTCAACAAGCTCGGGCCATCAGCAACCACCTACATCCCATGCGCATAGCCATTACGGCCGACCTGCACTTGACCACCGTGAAGGACCACCCGGAGCGGTTTGAAGTGCTCAAGAACGTGCTGCAGCAATGCGGCGAACTGGAACTTGACTGGCTGATCATCGCCGGCGACCTGTTCGATCGTTCGCAGACCCGCTTTGCGGATTTTGAGCGTGCCTACGCCTCTGCGCACACCGCCGGTCTGTCCGTGACCGTGATCCCTGGAAACCACGATTCAGATCTGGTTCCCGGCGCGCTTGCGGCCAAGCAACTGGAAGTGTTGACCGAGCCGACCTTGCGGGCGGTTGGCGACGAGTTCGGGCTGCTCCTGATCCCGTACGCGGCCGGTAGCACGATGGGCGAGCACCTTCCGCCGTTCCGCAATCTGCTCACTCCGGGCCAATGGGCGCTGGTGGGCCACGGTGATTGGACTGCCGGACGCCGCGCCCCCAATCCCTACGAGCCCGGCACCTACATGCCGCTTACCCGCTCAGACCTCGACGCATACGAGCCAGCAGTGGCCTTCTTGGGGCACATCCATGCCCCGACCGACGACCCGCCGGTTCACTACCCCGGCTCTCCTTATCCGCTCGACATCAACGAGACCGGCTTGCGCCGGTTTCTGGTCTTCGATAGCGAGAGCAGGGAAGTCAGCGAGCAATGGGTCGACAGTCCCCGGCTTTACTTTAATGAAACGCTGGTGATGTTGCCGCTCGAGAACGAGCAGGAGTTCGTCCAGGCCGAGCTTGATCAGCGCATCGCCAGCTGGGAGCTGCCAGAGGATTGGCGAGACCGGGTGCAGCTGCGGTTGCGGATCGTCGGCTACGCGCGGGATCGGGGCGCGGTTGAGAATGCAGCTCGTGAAACGATGCGGGAGTTCGCTTTCTATGACGATGGGCCCGACCTGTCTGACCTGCACCACGCTGCCGACGTAGATCGGATCCATGTCGCGAGACAGGTCAGGCAGTGGATCGACGAGTTGGATTGGTCCGCCAGCGGGCCCGCCGAGCCAGATGCCGAGGCCATCACGCTGGAGGCGATGCGGGTGATCTGGGGTGACTAGCGGCGGCGAGACGAAGCAGAAGAGCGGGTGTCGCTGACATGGCGGTATCGATCAGGCAGCTGGTGGTCGAACGGCTCGGGCCGCTGGCGGACCGCACGCTCGATTTTGGCCGGCTCAATCTGATCTACGGTCCGAACGAGACCGGCAAAACCTATCTGGTGGAGTTCCTGCTGCGCTCGCTCTTTCGTGAAGCCGCGGACTGGCCGCTGCGCGAGCCGCTCGGCCAGGGCAGGGTCACCGTGGAGGGGTTGGGCGACGAACCGGCAAGCTTCACGCCCGATGGCATCAAAAAGTTGGAGGATTTCTGGGAGACGGATGGGGCCGGGATGCCGGCCAACATGTCCCGATTAATGGTGGTGCGGGGTGCCGATCCGGCGCTCACCGAGCAGCATCGATCCGGCATCAACCGGGAGGTGCTCAAGGCTGCGCTTTCTTCCGAACCCCTGATCGATCGCATCCTGGATGGCATTCAGGCCACCGTGCGCGAAGCCAGCGTGGAGAACGGGCGAATTGAGGGTGCCAATCGTGGGGAGCTCAAGACCCGCGCCGAGCTGCAGGCCGATCTTGAGCGACTCGACGATTTGCTTGGGCAAGTCGATCGCCGCTATTCGGGTGGACGCCTGCGAACGCTTGAGCTTCAGCGAGTTGAATTGGAACAGCAGCGAGACCAGCAAGCGGCGGCCAAGCGACACGCGGCCTACCTGCTGCACAACCAGCGGGAAGAGCTGAAGGCTAGACTGGCCAAACTGCCGAAGGCGCAGCTGGACGAGCTTGAGCGCAGCATTGCCCGCCATCAGGATAAGCAGCGCGAGCTGGATGGACTGCGCGATCGCTGGGCAGAGGCTCGGGTCGACGCCGAACATGCGCCCTGGCTGAAAGAAGCGGTGAACCTGTGGGAGAGCCAGCGCTTGGACCTGGTCGGCCGACGCAACACAATGCTGGCCATCGCCGCCGGCGGGCTTTCGATCCTTGGATTGCTGCTGGCCCTGGCGCTGGCGGTGCTCGACCTGATCCCGGTAGCCAGCCTGCTGGTCGGCTTGTCCGCGGTCGGAAGCTTCGGCTTCGGCATGGGCTTGTGGGTGATTTACGTGCTGCGCACCCGAGAGCAGACGGCAACTACGCTCGATCTTGAGCAGCGCCGCGAGATCGAGGACGAGTATCGTGAGCGGTTCGGGCAGGCTCCGGGAGGGCTTGCTGGGCTTAAGGCTCAGGCGCAGGTGCTGCTCGAGAAGCAGGCACGCTTCACCAACTTGGCCGAATCGATCGATGACGCGGAAGCCGAGATCGATCAGCTGGCTTCGGCCATTCAGCGCTCGATGAGGGCGCTGCAGGCCGAGCAAGTAAGCCCACAAGGGTGGGCGGAGGCGGCCAAGAGAATGCGCGAGTGGGAACAGAGCATGAGCGAGCAGGTGCACGATCTTGACCTGCGGCTGGGAAAGCTCGACGTCGATCCTTCCGATTTTCAATCGGAGCCCACCGAAAGCGAGTACAGCGCCGAAGGGCTGCGCCAATTGGAGCAGCAGTTGACCCAGCTCGACCAAAACTACCAGTCGGCCGAAGAGGACCTGGATCGCCTGCGCCAGGAGATCACCCGCGAGACGGGTGCTGGGGTGCGCGCCAGCTGGGAACAGCTGCTGGAAAGCCTGCGGTCCCGTCAGCAGGAACTTGAAGGCGAGTACCGTCAGGTGACCGCCCGCATACTCGGCCAGGTGGCGGTGGTGCAGGTGCTGGAGCGGTTGCGCTCCGAGGAGGACCAAAAGATCCGTCAGGAGCTGCAGGCGCCGGAGGTCTCCGAGCTGCTTTCAGCCGTGACTGGGAAATATCGCGCGCTGGACTTCGTGAACGGCGAGCTGATGGCGCTCACCGAGGCAGCCGACTATCGGCTGTCAGACCTCAGCACCGGCGCGCGCGAACAGGTTCTGCTGGCGTTGCGCATGGGGTTCGCCAGCCGGCTGGCCGGCGGACAGCCGTTGTTTCTGGTGCTGGACGACGCCTTTCAGCACTCGGATTACGAGCGGCGCGAGCGGATGGTCGCTCAAGTGGTCACAATGGTGGAAGCCGGCTGGCAAGTGACCTACCTGACGATGGACGATCATCTGAGTGACCTCTTCCACCGGGCCGGCCTGCAGTCCTTTGGCGACGACTACCGGCAGCACGTATTGGAGGTTTGATGGCCCAGATCAAGCAGTTCGCCTTTACCCCCGTCCTGGGCTGGTCGATGTCGCGTTACGACATGTTCTCGCTGTGCAAGCGCAAGTACTTCTATCACTATTACGGCAAATACGACCCGCAGGTGCCGGTACGGCTGATCAAGGAGCTCAAGGAGCTGCGTTCGATCCCGCTGGCGATCGGCATCGCGGTGCATCAAGTGATCCAGACGCTGCTCACCCGCCTGATGCGTACTTCCCAAGACATCGACCGTGAACAGTTCTTCGACTTCGCCCACCGCGAGACCAAACACCGCGCTGAAGCAGGCACCTTCCACGAGGTGTACTACGGTGAGCGAGAGGAGGTCAGTGTCGAGGATCTGTATCCCCGGGTGCAGACCTGTCTGGACAGCCTGCTGGAAAGCGACCGCTACCGATGGCTGGTTGAGCAGGCGATCCAGACCAGCGACCGCTGGGTGATCGAGCCGCCCGGATACGGCGAGACCCGGATGGATGGGATGAAGGTGTATTTCAAGGTCGATTTCCTGTTTCCGATCGGCGAGCAGCTGCACATCCTGGATTGGAAGACTGGAAAGCAGGATCCAGAGAAGCACCGCAAGCAGCTGGTCGGCTACTCGGCTTGGGCCTCCTACCACTTCGAGGTGGACGCCAGCCAGGTAGTGCCGACCATCGCCTACCTGTACCCCGAATACCAGGAAGTGGAGGAAGTCTTCAACCAGTTCGATCTGGAGCAATTCGCCATTCAGGTGCGGGCCGAAACCGACGAAATGCAGGAATACTGCCGCGACGTCGAACAGAATATTCCGATCGACAAATCCGAGTTTCCGCTGGTCGACCACCCGAGCATCTGCTCGCACTGTGAATTCCGTGGTTTGTGTTTCCCCGATCAATACGAAATTCGCTGAGCGTGTCGGTCGAGCAACCGCCGGAGGGCGGGCTGCTTCGGTCGATCTTTCATCCGAAGGCATCGATCGGATTTCGCTTGGATGCCGGATCGCAGCTGCGCCTCCCGCATTGCCTCGTAACGGGCACGCGCAACCGCTTTGCGCATAGCCACTCAGAGTGACTGAGCCAAACGATCCACCCCGAACAACCATCCTGCTTGCGCCAGCCGCTGGCGGCAAGACCCAGCGGCTGATCGAATTGCTGGCCGGCGCGGCCGGAGAGATCCGGCCGCGCTGGGCTGTGCTGCCCGATCGCACGCAGGTGGCGGTGTTCCGGCGCCGGCTTGCCGCCGCGGGCGGGGCGCTGGGCGTCAGCGTGGGCACCTTCGGCGATCTGTTCCAGGAGATACTGGCCCGCGCCGGCCGCCCGATTGCCGTCACCCCAGCGCCCGCCCGGCAGCGCCTGCTGCGACTGGCGCTGCGGCGGTTGGAGGTGGCCGGTGAGCTGCCGTTTTTCGAGCCGATCGCTCGCACGCCGGGCTTTCTGGAAGTGGTCGGGGAAGCGATCGCCGAACTGAAGCGAGCCCTGGTCGATCCTGAAGCGGTGGCTGCCTACGCCCGGCGGCTGCCCAGCGGCGGCCAGGCGAATGAGGCGGAGTCAGCCGCCGGCAATCGAGCTGGGGCGCCGGAGGCGGCGCAAACGCGCGCTGGGCGGCCTGAGGCCGAAATGACCAGCGTGGCGCTCGCTGAGCTGGCCGCCGGATACGCCGAGTTCCAGCGCCGGCTGGCGGATATCCCCTGGACCGACCGCGAGGGCCTTAATCAGCTGGCCATCGAGGTGCTCGATGCGCAGCCAAGCCTGCTGGCGGATATGCCCCTGATCGTGGTGGATGGTTTCGACTCGTTCGAGCCCGCACAGCTGGGGGCAATGGGCGCAATTTCCCGCCAGGTGGAGCAGCTGATCGTGACTCTTCCTGGCAGTCTGAAGATGCAGCGGCCGGCGTACCGGCGTTTCGCCAAATGTTTGAATGGCCTGCGGGAGGCCCTGCCGCAGGCAGAAATCGAAGAACTCGGACCTGGATTCCCCTCCGATTACCAGCAGGCCTGGCTTACTCAGCTGGAGGCGGCTCTGTTCGAGTCAGATCCGGAGCCGTTTGAAACGGCCGGCGCGATCGAGTTGATCGAAGCCCGCAGTCCGGCGGAGGAGGCCCGCGAGGCGTTGCGCTGGGTCAAGGCTCGCTTGCTGCGCGATGGCGTCAGCCTGGAGGATTGCGCAGTGATCGCGCCCGACCCGGCTCGCTACGGCCCTCCGTTGCGCCGTGCCGGTGCTGAATTCGGCGTGCAGCTGCGCTTCAGCCACGGCCGGCCGCTGATCCAGGCCCCGGCGGTGGCAGCACTGTTCGATCTGCTGGAGCTTAGCCGGTCGAACTGGCCGCGCCGGCTGATGCTCCAGACTGTACGCTCGCCTTTCTTCGATATGGCGGTGCACGGTTTCGAACCCGGCGACGTGCTGGCGCTGGACGCTGCCAGCCAGGTCGGTCAGGTGATCGAGGGCCTCGATCAGTGGGAGCAGACCCTCGAGCAGTTGGCGTCCACCGAGCCGGAAGCCGATGTAGAAGAAGCGTTCGATGACCTTCCGACCTACGCAGCACCGCACGGCCAGGCGGCGAAGCGGCTGTGGCAAGCGATCGGCGCGCTGGCCCGACGGCTATCGCCGGCCGGCCCCTACCGCACGTCCGAGTGGGTCGAATGGCTTGAAAACCTGCTGGACGAGTTGAGCTTCCCGGAGCTGGCCGGTGTGACCGCTGAGGGTCAGCCGAGTGGTCCCGAGGGAGAGCACCCACCGTTCGAACGCCTGCGCGAGACGCTGCGGGCTCTGGTGCTGGGGGAGGTGGTGACCGGCGACCAGCAACTGAGCTACTCGGAGTTCCTGGAAGAGCTGCGCGGCGCGGTTGAATCCGCCAACTACCGGGATCGCCTCACCAACGCGCCCGCGGTCAACGTTTTGGGGCTGCCGGAAGCGCGCGGTGGCCGCTATCAAGCGGT
>CAZJUE010000163.1:0-6491 GCA_964549025.1 uncultured Anaerolineaceae bacterium
CCGCTTAGGGTGAAGGTGATGAAAACGCATCTTCAACAAGTGGGAGGCCACTGTGACGGAAACCTATACTTACACTGCCCGCAGCGCTGAGTCGCCGCTGAAGGTCGCTACTTTCACACTGAACGGCGACGCTCTGGCCATCGGCATGGGTCCGCCGGCCGAGCAGATCGCCTCGGTCATCGACGACCAGGCCCACGGCCGCCCCTGGGTGAAGCCGATGGGGTTAACCCTGCTCGGGGACGGGGATGAGCGCATTGCGCTGTCGGACGTCTATGCGAAGCGGACCGATTCGGACCTGGCGGTCCAGGTTTGGCTGCGCGCTGGAGGTCTGCGATTGGCCCCGGTCAAGTTGAAATGGGACCGGGTCGACAACCAGGCCGCTGCCGACGATTTCGTCCGCGAGCTTCAGGAGCGCAAGCAGCAGGCACGCTCCGCGCGCCGCTTGCCCGGCTTGCTCGACTACTGGACCAGCTGGATCGTCGGCGGATTGTCGGCTCTCTTTGTAGGCTTGCGCTGGCTGCGGAGAAAATGAGGCTGCCGCAAGACCGGCTTGATGAATCGCGCCAGCAATCCCAGCCGGCTCAGAAGCTGGGCAACAGCGCTCCCAAGTGGCTGACCTGGCTGCTGATCCTGCTGGCCGCCGGCGCCAGCTACCTGCTGTTTTCCCGTAGCTCGATTGGTCCGTTTTCTGAACCGCAGCTCGAGATCAGCTATAGCGAATTCCGCCAGCAGGTGCGCGACGGCAAAGTGGCCGCGGTGACCATCGAAGCCCAGCAGATCCAGGGTGAGTTCGTCTCGCCACAGTCGCAAGAGATCGAAGGTGAAACGGTTGAGTATCCACACTTCTTGACCTTTGTCCCTTCGATCGGCGACGACCAGCTGCTCAGCTTGCTCGAGCAGCACGATGTCAGCATCGAGGCCAACCCCCAGACTGGAATTTCGTGGCTGTCAATCTTGATCAACCTGCTGCCATTCGCACTGCTGTTCCTGTTGCTGCTTCCATCGCTGCGCCGCATGCGCACGCAGGGCCAGGGATTGTTCTCGATCGGGCGCAGTCGGGCACGCTCGTTGGACGGCTCCGAAACCGACACCACCTTCGAGGACGTTGCTGGATTGACCGCCGCCAAGCGCGAACTGCAAGAAGTGATCGAGTTCCTCAAGGACCCCGACCGCTTCCACAGCCTGGGCGGTGAGATGCCTAAGGGCGTGCTGTTGGTCGGTCCGCCGGGCACCGGCAAGACTTTGCTGGCCCGGGCGGTGGCGGGTGAAGCCGATGTCCCATTCTTCAGCATCACCGGATCGGATTTCATGGAGCTCTTTGTTGGCGTCGGAGCCTCGCGGGTCCGTGACCTGTTCAAGGCAGCCAAGGAAGTAGCCCCCAGCATCATTTTTATCGACGAGATCGATTCGATCGGTCGACGTCGCGGCGCCGGATTGGGCGGGGGCCACGACGAGCGCGAACAGACTCTCAACCAAATGCTCTCCGAACTGGACGGATTCCACCCCAATCTGGGAGTGATCGTGATGGCCGCCACCAATCGACCCGACATCCTCGATCCGGCGCTGCTGCGGCCGGGCCGATTCGACCGGCGGGTGGCAATCGATGCGCCGACCAAGCGCGACCGGCAGGCGATCCTGGAATTGCACGCCCGCAATAAACCGCTGGCCGATGACGTCGACCTGGAAGAGGTCGCACGCAGCACGCCAGGCTTCAGCGGCGCCGATCTGGAAAACCTGCTCAATGAAGCCGCGCTGCTGGCGGCCCGCCTGGGGCGCGAGGCCATCCAGGCTGGCGACATCGAAGAAGCCCGCGACAAAGTAGTGCTCGGTCTGGAGCGCGAAGGCTTGAGCCTGGACAAACAAGAGCTGAAGGTGCTGGCCTACCATGAAGGCGGCCACGCGCTGGTTGCGGCTGCACTGCCGCACGCCGACCCGCTGCATAAGGTTTCGATCGTGCCGCGCGGGCGAGCCATGGGCGTCACGCTGCAGCTGCCGGAGCGCGACAAGTACATCTACGCCCGCGATTACCTGCTTGACCGCTTGGCGGTGATGATGGGCGGCCGGGCCGCAGAGCAATTGGTGTTCGACTCGGCCACCAACGGCGCCGAGAACGACCTCAAGCAAGCCACCCACCTGGCGCGCAAGATGGTGCTCGATTGGGGCATGAGCGAGGAACTTGGCCCGTTGGCGCTGGGAGTCGATGGCAGCCATGTGTTCCTGGGCGAGGAGATCGGTCGGCCGCGGGAGTACAGCGAAGCCACCGCACAGCAGGTGGACCGCGAAGTGCGCGGTATTCTCGACGACGCCTACAAGCGGGCAACCAACGAACTACGCCAACGCAGCGATCAGCTGGAAGAGCTGGCCGATAGGCTGTTAGAGCGCGAGACGCTTTCCGGCGACGAGGTGTTGGACCTGCTCGGCCTGAAGGATGGGCGTACCGAGAAGAACCCCCAGCCAGCCTAGCCGCTGAGCACGACGGCGGCGGAGGTCCCGCGGACCGAAGGACGACCTGCGCCTGATCAGCCGTACGGTCCGGGCACGAGTTGGTCCCCAACTCCTCGGCGCTTCCGATTCATAACTGCGATACACTCAGCCTGTCCAGAGACTTGGGTGCATTACCTCCATTGATCGACGAACAACAGTTCGACCGAATCGCGCAGGTATTGCCGATCTTGCAGAGGGTGGGTCCAGAGCTGGCGCGCGAGATCAGAGAGAGTGCCACACTCCGGCGCCTTCCAGCCGGCCAAGACGTATTCCATTCCGGCGACACGGTCGGATCGATCCCGCTGCTGATCTCCGGAGTGGTCCGGGTCTATCAGATCGGCAAGACCGGCCGGGAGGTCACATTGTATCGATTCCGTCCCGGCGAATCTTGCATCCTTACGGCAAACTCGATCTTGAGCTCCCAGCTGTATCCGGCCATCGCCAGCGTCGAAGAAGACGCCGAAGCCCTGATGGTCCCCGCCGAGGATTTCGACCGCTGGGTGCGCGAATCCGACGTATGGCGTGAATTCGTGTTTGAGTTGGTTTCGCAGCGCCTGGCCAGCGTGATGACGATCGTGGACGAGGTGGCCTTTGGCCGGCTGGACACTCGGGTGGCCGTGCTGCTGCTGGAGCGCGGCCGGGCGGACAACCCGATCCGCATCACCCACCAGGAGATCGCCGACGAACTGGGTAGCTCGCGCGAGGTGATCAGCCGGCTGTTGGAGGATTTCTCTCAGGCCAGCCTGGTCCGCACCGAGCGGGGCAGCATCGAGATTATGAACTTCGATGGGCTGAAAGCCCGCTCAGACGCGTAACGCCGGTCGGCCATCGTTTCACCGACGCAGCCTGCGCGCCGACAGTGTGGCAATTGACCGATCGCCTAGCACCTCCGCCTGGACCGGCCGTGCGCCACGTGTCCGACCCACTTGATCTGCATTTCGCCTCGCAGGCCCCGCCGCAGCGCTCACCATCCAGCACGACTGCGATCTTCTCGCACGGCCGAAAACGTGACTTTGTCACTGACGGCTCGGCACCGATCTCATAGACTGGGTCCAGTTTCGATTCGACCAATGAAGGAGATCGACCGATGAATCCGTTTGTCCGCTTTATGGCCTCGCCAACCGGCCGCATCACCCGCATCGTCGCCGGAGCCGCCCTGGTCGCCTGGGGTGTGCTCGGTTTGGGCGGGACGCTCGGCATCGTTATTGCCGTCGTCGGCCTGGTGCCATTGCTGGCTGGCACGTTCGATGTGTGCGTGTTCTCGCCGCTGTTCGGCGGCCCGTTCAAGGGCCCTGAAATTCGCGCCCGCGTTTGAGTACGGCCGCAACATACGGGTGGGCGCCAGTTCACGCAGACTACGGCGCCCACCAAGCACTTATTCAACTGTCATTGAAGAGGAGCTAGCCAAACAATGGAAATGCTGATCGACTTTCCTGGAGGCGTCCGAGTTGACGCGCATGTCAACGGGCACACGGTGCACACCGACCAGCCTCCGCAAGGCGGCGGGCAGGACAGCGCTCCGTCTCCCTTCGTACACTTCCTGGCCTCGATCGGGACCTGCGCCGGAATCTACGTGCTGGGCTTCTGCCGCAATCGGGGACTACCGACCGATGGAATCTCGCTCCGACAGTCGTCGCACTATGATCGGCAAACCGGCATGGTCAGCGAGGTCGAGCTAGAGATCGCACTGCCTCCCGACTTCCCCGAGCGCTACCGGGAACCGCTGATCCGGTCGGTCGAGCTGTGCGCGGTGAAGAAGCATCTGGAAGATCCGCCGGAGTTCTCGATCCGGACGGTCGTGCAGGAGCTGGCCATCCAGGGTTAGCTTCCAGCCGGACGGCCACTCGCCCGCTGGCTTTCCGAATGATCGCCGAGCTCTAGCGGCAGCACCGGGGCCGCCAAGCTTGCTGCGGGCTGGCCGAACCGGGAATAATCCTCCGCCGTGAGGGGGTCGGGAAAAGGTAGGGGATTCGACCGCATCCCGACCGGGCCTGTCTATAATGCCGTCAGGCATCCTTCGCCAAGGAGGCAGACTTGGAAGGCCTGGTCGGCCAATCGATCAAGGGCTACGAGCTCAGGGAGCGCATCGGCGCCGGGGGTTTCGGCGCCGTGTATCGCGCCTACCAGTCCACCGTCGGCCGCGAAGTGGCGGTCAAGATCATCCTCCCCGGATTCACCAGCCATCCGGAGTTCATCCGCCGCTTTGAGACCGAGGCTCAGCTGGTCGCCCGGCTCGAGCACCTACACATCGCCCCACTCTACGACTACTGGCGTGATCCCAGCGGAGCCTACCTGGTCATGCGCTACCTGCGCGGCGGCAGCCTGCGCAACGCCCTCCAGCAGGGCCCATACAGCCTCGAGGAAGCGGCCACGCTGCTCGACCAGGTCACCTCCGCCCTGAGCATCGCCCACAGCAACGACGTCGTCCACCGGGACATCAAGCCCGAGAACATCCTGCTTGACGAGGACGGCAACGCCTACCTGGCCGACTTCGGCATCGCCAAGGAGTTCGGCATTCGGGCCACCGCGCTGACCGAAGACAACGCCATCGTTGGCTCGCCCGACTATCTGGCGCCCGAGCAGGCTCGCAGCGAGCCGGTCACCCCCAAGACCGACATCTACAGCCTGGGCGTCGTGCTCTACGAGATGCTCACCGCCAAGCACCCGTTCCCCGACCTCTCGCCGGTCGAACGGCTCTTCAAGCACATCAACGAACCGGTACCCAAGATCGAAGAACTGGACGGGGATGTCGCCGCCGCGATCAACCAGGTCGTGCAGAGAGCCACCGCCAAGGACCCCGCCCAGCGCTACGACGACGCCCGCACCCTCGCCGCCGCCTTCCGCGAAGCGGCCGGCCTGAGCCCCACCCAGTCTGCCCGCCAGCTGGTCGAACTGCTCACCCCGCGCGAGCAGGAGGTGCTCAAGCTGATCGTCAACGGGAAGTCCAATCGCGAGATCGCCGAGGCGCTGACCATCGAGCTCACGACCGTCAAATGGTACGTCACCCGCATCTATAAGAAGCTCAGCGTGCGCAGCCGGGTGCAGGCCATCGTACGAGCCCGCGAGCTCAACCTGATCGTTGACGGCCGGATAGCAACCACCGCCACCACCGGAGCTGTCAGCACTCTGCCCGAACCGGAGAACCCATATAAGGGCCTCAAGGCCTTCCAGATTGCCGACGAGCACCGCTTCCACGGGCGAGAGAAACTGATCCAGAAGCTGCTGAACCGGATTCGGGAGGATACGGAGTACGCTCGCTTCCTGGCGATCGTCGGGCCGAGCGGCAGCGGCAAATCCAGCCTGGTACACGCCGGGCTGATCCCCGCCCTGTGGCGCGGCGGGATCGAGGGCTCCGAGCGTTGGTTCATCGGGCACATGGTTCCCGGAGCGCGGCCGCTGGACGAGCTCGAGATTGCGCTGCTGAAACTCGCCTCCGAGCAGCCGGCAGACCTGATGGGACAACTTGAGCGAGATGCCCATGGACTGCACCGCGCTGCCCAATTGATTCTGCCCGACGACGACAGCGAATTGCTGCTGGTGATCGACCAGTTCGAGGAACTGTTCACGCTGGTGGAGGATCGGGACCGGCGGGCGCACTTTCTGGAGCTGATTGTCAATGCGGTCAGCGATGAGCGCAGCCGGGTGCGGGTGGTCATCACCCTGCGGGCCGACTTCTACGACCGCCCGCTGCAGCATCCGCAGTTCGGCCAATTGATGCAACGCCGCATCGAGACCGTGCTGCCGCTGTCGGCCGAAGAGCTCGAACGGGCGATCGCCCGGCCGGCCGCCGATGTGGGGGTCAAGTTCGAGCAGGGGTTGGTCGCTTCGATCATCCAGGACGTGCACTACCAGCCGAGCGCGCTGCCGCTGATGCAGTACGCGCTTACGGAGCTGTTCGAAGAGCGGACCAACCACACGCTCACCAGCGAAGCTTATCAGAGCATCGGCGGCGCGGTCGGCGCACTCGCCAACCGAACCGATGAGATCTACCTGGAGCTCGACGACGC
>CAZJUE010000164.1:0-412 GCA_964549025.1 uncultured Anaerolineaceae bacterium
TCCATCCACCTCCGCCCTTCCCAATTGGGCCAATCCCCAATGCGGCCAACTTGCGCAAAAACAGCAACCGGCCTCGATGGCCGGTTTCAACGTGTTCCCCCAGCAGCGGGCCTTCGCATTGCCCCGCCCTTCCCCGCGATGTCCAATGGATGTGGTCGAACCATCCCCCAAAGATCTGGCCTCGCTTCCCTCGGGCGGGGCCCGGGCTCAAGCGAGCCCTGGCTGCTAGATTGGGAGGAACGGTGGGAAGAGGACTTTCCCTAGCCTGTTTTCCCCACCGATCCTCCCTCCGGCGGCTTTACCTTAGCGCTCGAATGTCAACGCAAGGTAACCGCCCGGTCAAGTCTCGGTGTAGGATACAGATGATTGGAATCAAAACGCCCCCCCTTGGTCGACAAGGGAGGGCGTTGGA
>CAZJUE010000164.1:422-2811 GCA_964549025.1 uncultured Anaerolineaceae bacterium
CCACCGATCCGCCCTCCGGCGACCCTACCGTAGCGCGGCAAGGTGACTGGCGGGTATCCAGCAGGTTAACGTTTCATGCGGAATGGTGGAGAAGGACGCCGCTAGCGCTCAGCCCTAAAGGATTTCGCTGACGCTCAACGGCTAGTCGCCACCTGAATGCCGACAGAGTTCAAGATCGAGCCAGTGAGGCCCCGGCTCACATCGCCCAGGTTAAACCACAGCCGTCCCAGAACGTACTGCTCGCTGATGACGACCGGCCCTTTCTTGGGATCAAGGCTAACCCAGTAGCCGGGCTCCAGCTTGCCGGCGATCCAGCCAAATACTGCTGGTCCGTCACTGGTCTGAACGGCAACCAGATCGCCGACGGTGTAGTCGCGCGCCCGGCGCATAACCGCCAGGTCGCCAAGCTGCAGTGAAGACCCGATGTCGCCCTGGTTGTAGGTCACGTAGGCCGTCTCTCCCCCCAAAGATTGAGGCCACAACAGCAAACCGGCGACGATTGCGATTATCAGTATTAGGTAGCTGATTTTCAACATCCCGACACTCCAGTGACCCCCTCGAAGCCGGCCCTGCAAAGCGGGCAGCAAACGGTCAGTCCCCTGCAGCGTTGGCGAAGATCTCCTCTGGCAGCTCAATGCTGTTGACGCCGAATTTATCGGCGAACTTCGGCCGCAGTCCGGTCGGCTCCAATCTGCCGATCACCCGGCCGCCCTGGTAGCCCTCCTGGATGTACTCGAACAGGTCTTGCATTACGACGCTGTCGCCTTCCATCCCCTGCACCTCCGACACCTTGACCACCCGTCGGGTGCCATCGCGCAGCCGTTCCAGGTGCACCACCAGCTCGACCGCCGAAGCCAGCTGCTCCCGAATGGCCCGCAACGGCAGCTCCATGCCGGCCATCATCACCATGGTCTCGATACGGCGCAGCGTATCCCGCGGGCTGTTGGAGTGAATGGTGGTCAGCGATCCGTCGTGGCCGGTATTCATCGCCTGCAGCATGTCCAGCGCCTCCCCGCCGCGGGCCTCGCCGACTACGATGCGATCCGGACGCATGCGCAAGGCGTTGATCACCAGTTGACGGATGGTGACCTCACCCTCGCCTTCCACGTTGGGCGGCCGGTACTCCAGCCGCACGATGTGCTGACGCTTGAGCTGCAGCTCGGCCGTGTCCTCAATGGTCACGATTCGTTCATGCCCGGGGATAAAGGCCGAGACCACGTTCAGCAGGGTGGTCTTGCCGGTGCCGGTACCGCCGGAAATGATCATGTTTACCCGCGCCTCGACGCAGGCCTTAAGGAAACCGACCAGCTCAGGGGTCAGCGTCCCGTTGGCAATCAGGTCCTGCACGGTGTACGGTGTCTGTGCAAACTTTCGGATGGTGAGCGACGGACCGTCGATGGCCAGCGGTGGAATGGTGGCGTTCACTCGATAGCCGTTGGGCAGCCGGGCGTCCACCATCGGCGAAGATTCGTCCACCCGCCGCCCCAGCGGCGACACGATTCGATCGATGATCCTGCGTACGTGGTCGTCGTCTTCGAACTGCACATCGGTCGGCTCGATCAATCCTCGCCGCTCGACGTACACCCACTTCGGCCCGTTTACCATCACCTCGGTGACGCTCTCGTCCTGCAGCAGCGGTTCGAGCGGGCCATAGCCCAAGATGTCACTGATCACCCATTCCAGCAGTCGTCCACGCTCCGTCCGGGTGTAGATCAAACCATCGTCCGAAAGCACCTGGTTGAAGTAGGTCTCAATTGAGCGCGCCATGCGCGGCTGATCGTCGGAATTGGGCTCACCCTCTGTTTCGGCCAGCAGCAAACGCTGCACTCGATCGCGAATGTGATACACATCGGCGTGTGGGCCGCGCTCTGAGCGTTTTCGACCTGGACGCGCGATTGGCTGCTCGGGTCCGTTCAGGGCTGGGCGGTTGGTAAACATCAGCGCACCTCTTTCCGGATCATGGCAGGACCGGGATTTCCAGCTGCTGCCCCGGGAAAATCAGGTTCTGGTTTTCGATGCCGTTGATCGCGACGATCGCCCGCACCGTTGAGCCGTAGCGAGCTGCGATCAAGGTCAAGTATTCACCGGGCGCCACAACGTGTACGCGTATGGTCTGGTTGTCATCGGCCAGCCGTACCGCCTGGCGGTAGCGCTCGTAGGCCACTCCAAAGTTGCCCTGGGCAGCAAAGGCCTCTGCTTGCTGCAGCGCACTGATCAGCGCCGGGTTGTCAGCGGCTCGAGTCAGCAACCTCCCCCACGCGGCCGCCGAGCGATAGTGCACCACTGCGGCCTCGAAATTTCCGCTCACGGCGTAGGCTTCCGCAAGCTGCAACTCTCCCTCATACAGACGCAGCGCCGCCTGCTCATCCTGCTCCGCCAGTGAGACCGC
>CAZJUE010000164.1:2821-6343 GCA_964549025.1 uncultured Anaerolineaceae bacterium
TCGCCGCCCTGCTGCAGCGCCCCCGATCCGGGCGGGAAGTGGATCCGGGCGTTATCCGGGTCCCGGGCGTCGACCCGGAAGATCCGCGAGTTCTCCACCTCGAGGCGGCCCGACAGCGAGCCGCGGGCGATGTAGCCGTCATAGAGCGTTTGCCGGGCGGTGCCCTGCGCGTACTCCGGGTCGGCGTCGATCACAAATTCCAGCGCTTCGATCACCCCGCTCCAGTTGCCTGCGTCGAACGCTTGTTGGGCCTGCAGAAATAAACCGGCCAGCTCGCGCTCGCGCTTGACGTCGACGTTTTGCGGGCGGAGCGCCAGGGCCTCGCGAAGGTAGGTTTCCGCCTGCTCCAGCGCCTCCAGGGAGTTCTCCTGCCCTACCAGCACCGCCCGGCCAGCGTTGACGTAGCTCTCGAACAGCCGCGCTTCAACGTATTCCGGCTGGTGGTCCGGGTGCAGCGTCCGGGTAGTGACAAACGCCCGAATCGCCTCCGGCCAATCGCCCCTGGCGATCGCAGCTTCGCCCTCGTTCAGCAGGTTCCCAATCAAAGTCTGGCGTTCAATGTAGACCAATTGGATGTGGACATCACGGTAGTTCGGATCCTGCGCATCGAGCTGCTCCAGGCTGGCTCGGGCTCCCAGCCATTCCCCGGCCTCAATCTGCTCCATGGCAATCTCATACAGGCTGGCCAGCTCACGTTCGCGGGCCAGCTGGCCCTGCAATTCGGCCAAACCCCCAAAGGCCGGATTCACCACCGCGATCTCGTTCAGCGACGCTT
Source organism: uncultured Anaerolineaceae bacterium (assembly GCA_964549025.1). Classification (GTDB taxonomy): domain Bacteria; phylum Chloroflexota; class Anaerolineae; order Anaerolineales; family E44-bin32; genus JADFRG01. The sequence continues at coordinate 3,597 of CAZJUE010000164.1, forward strand.
CGGCTTCGTCCAATCTGCCGACCCGCAGCAGCGACTCGGCCTCCAGACGCTTAGCCGCCAGGCTGGCGTTTTGAATCTCCACTTGCACCCGCTGGTTGGCCGCGGTGACCTGGCTTGCGACCCAACTGGAATAGGTGCGCAGCGCCAGGAAGGCAAGCGCCGCTACCGCCACCGCCGCCAGGGCTCGCAATATGATGCGGCGCACTCGATCGCGCCCCTCGATTGCCCGATCGGTGATTTCCTCGCTGTCCAGCCGTTCCTTGAACATCAGCTCGTTGCGCAGCGAGCGCAGCTCCTGGTCAAATGGAAAGAGCTCGATCAGCTCTTCCACCTTCCCCAGGCCAGCCCGCCACTCACCCTGCTGAAAATCGTGGGCAGCCGCCCGATACAGCGGGTGTTGGGTGAAAACCTCTACAGACATCGCGCCTCCTGGATCCCCCTATCCGCCTGAATTCAGCGTCCGGAAGAAATCCACCAGGATCGGGATCGACGGACCCAGAATCACGGCAAACATGGCGGGAAAGATCAGAAAGGTGAGCGGAAACAGCATCTTCAAAGGCATCTTGCGGGCCTGCTCCTGGGCCCGGAAGCGCCGCTCAACCCGCATTTGCTCGGCCTGAGCTCGCAAAGTGCTCTTAATGCTCATGCCCAGCTGGTCTGATTGGAGAATGACGGCGACAAAGCTGGCCAGCTCCTGCACCCCGATCCGATCGGCCAGGTTGCGCATCGCCTGGCGCCGCGGGATTCCCATCCCGACCTCTGCCACCACACGGCCAAGTTCGGCCCCCAGCGGCGTATCCCACGTTTCGCTCACCCGCTGCAGCGCCTGCTCGAACCCCAGGCCTGCTTCGACGCACACGCTCAGCATATCTAGCGCGTCCGGCAGCCCTTTAGCAACCGCTTCTCGGCGCTTCCGGGCAAGCATACGCAGCCAGCTCTTGGGCATGTAGTAGCAGGTCAGCATCGCCGGCATGGCCGTCAACCCCATGACCAACGTCGACGAGCCGCCGCTGGAGCCCAACCCGTTGCGCATCAAAGTGTAGGCGAACCAGGCGCCCACGGCGGTGAAGGCGAACTGCAGCCCGTAGAATTCGCGCGCCCGCAGGCCGAGCGGATTGCCCGCAACCGCCAGCTGTTCCTGCAGTGTCTGCAAAGTGCGCGATGGCGTTAGGGCTCCGAGCATGCCGGTAATTGTGCGAAACACCGGCATCACGATCCGGGCTCGGAAGGTCCCGGAGAGCTCGCGCGACCGGGAAAGCAGCAGGTCTTGCGCCGTCGACCCTGCGGGCGCCCCCTGATCAACGTAATCGCGCAAGCGGCTGTTCAGCGCGCTGCTCCGCGCCCCACGCCAACCGGCCAGCAACAGCAAACTCCCCAACGCGGCGATGCTGAGACCGCACAGCGAGTACGTCAACAGCTCAATCACAGTGCCTTCGCCTCACACATCGATCCGGGCGATGCGCCGAATCAGGAAGTGTCCCAGAACGATGCCGGCCAATGCCCCCAGCGGTACACACAGCATGGGACCGGGAACGAAGAGCTTCCCAATGTATTCCGGATTCATGACGAACAGCAATCCCCCGATGAAGAACGGCAGCACCGACAGCAGGTAGCCGGTGTAGCGCTGCTGAGTGGTCTGCACACGCACCTCACCGAACAGCCGCACCCGCTCGCGAATCGTCTCGGTGACCGCGGTCAGCATGGTCGCCAGATTGCCGCCCACCTGATATTGGATCTCAATGGCGGTAACCGCCAGGTTCAGGTCATCGTTCTCCATACGGGCGGCCAGATTCTTCAGCGCCTGGGGCAGCGACACCCCCAACGCGGTCTCACGCAGCACCCGCCGAAACTCGTCGGCCGCCGGGGGCTTGATCTCACCCACGACCACCTCGATGGATTGCAGCAAGCTGAATCCCGACCGCACTGCACCGGTCAGCAGCACCAGCACGTCTACCAATTGCTTCTCGAAGCCGATCTGACGACGGCTGATCTTGCTCCGTAGTACCAGACCCGGCACCAGAAAGGCTATGACGGCCAACCCCAATCCCGGCAGCAGAGAACCGGTCACCGCCCATCCCAGCAGGAAGCTGCCCAGCGTCAGCCCCAGTCGGATGGCCAAAAACTCCATGGTGCTCAACCGCCAGTTTGCGCGTAGCAGCTGCAGATCTAGTCTTCGGGAACCGACTCCCGAAAGCATGGCGTTGATGCGCACCCGCCAACGATCCAGGCGCGAGCGCTTGCGATCGCCGTCCGAGCTGAGATCCGGCAGAGCGGCGTAGGACATCACTCGCTGTTTCTCGACGTCGTTCGTCGAGAAAAAGCTGACTGCCGCCAGGATCAACAACCCGGTGCCCAGCAACGCGATCAGCCCCGCGGCAAGCAATGCTGGAGCAGACATCTAGCGATTCACCGACTTCATCTCGGCGGCTTGCCGCCGCGCTCGGGCCCGGCGTTCACGCCCATTTGGGCTTGGCTGGTTCGCCCGGCTGTCCAGTACGCCGTCCCGCGGGCCTACCTTGCCTCGCATAGCGCTGAGTTTGGACGCCAAGGCCCGAATATCCTTGCTTGCCGAGCTGCGCCCGGCGCTGTAGATCAACGGAACGCCACGGTTCAGGCTGCGCATCACTCTTGCGTCGTCTTCCGAAATGCGAGCAAACAGCCTCTGATGCAGGGCGCTCTCGATCTCTTTGACCTTGATGCCGCCTCGAATCCCGGCCCGGTTGAGAACCGTCAGCAGTTTGTTGGGG
>CAZJUE010000165.1:0-6325 GCA_964549025.1 uncultured Anaerolineaceae bacterium
GACCATCAGTGCTTTGCTTCGAGCGCCAGCCGGACCTCCTACAGCGAAGCCGCCCAGCAGCTGGAGGACGGCGAAGCGGTAATGTACCTGCTGGGAGAGTGGCTGTCGGAGTCGTATTCCGGGGGATTTCCGGAAACGATCGACTTCTTCCCGGTGCCGCCGCTGGACCCGGAGGCTCCGACAGTCCAGCTGGTGCACCTGTTCGGCGCGTTCATGCCGGCCGGAGCGGCGCATCCGGAGCTGGCCCGGTCGCTGCTGAGCCACCTCGGCAGCGCCGCGGTGCACGCCAGCAGCTGGGACGAGCTTGGCCGGGTGGGCACCAACCTGACCGTCGACTCAAGCGCTTATCCCGAGGTCTATCAGCGGGGGATCGAATTCGTGGCCGAGGCGGACGGGCTGGTGCCGCTGTTCGAGGTCAGCATGAGCTCCGGCAAGATGACCCGCCTGGCGTTCAGCAGCTTCGGCAGTTTCATCGCCAGCCAATCCAACCTGGACGACCTGCTGCAGCGTCTGGAATCAACCCGGCTGCAGGAATACTCCGCGCCTTAGCGCCAACCAGAGCAGTGCAACCGTTCCGATCCGGCAGCCCGGACGCAGCATCCCGAACGCTCGGTGGGCTGTGGCGGCCCTACTGGCTGAGGTTTGGAATCGTAACTTCGAGGCGGGTGCCGCGCCCAGGGCGGGTGTCGATCTCCAGCTCGCCGCCGATCGCCCGCGCCCGTTCCTGTATCCCCATCAGGCCGAAGTTCCCGGCTTGCGCCAGGTGCGCCAGCGAGGCCGGCGGCTCGAAGCCCTGTCCGTTGTCTTCGATGGAGAGGCCGACGCTGTCCGCGCCGAAGCGCAGCCGGACCTGCACCTTCTGCGCCTCCGCGTGCTTGCGTACGTTTGACAGCGCTTCCTGGGTGATGCGGTACAGCGCCAGCTCGTGCTCGGCCGGCAGCGCGACCGGCGCACCGTCCACCCGCATCTGGACAGTGAAATCGGCGTCGCTGTTGCGCCGCTCCAGCAACGTACGCAGCGCGGGCACCAACCCCAGATCTTCGAGGATCATCGGCCGCAAGTCACGGCTGATCTCGCGCACCCCCTGCATGGTCTGATCCAGCATGCCCTGGAGCCGAGCCAGCGCCTCGCTCAACGCTGGATCCTGCGTGCGGGCCTGCTCGAGCTCAATGGCGCGCTGGATGGCCAGCAGGCCCTGCACGGTGTCGTCGTGCAGCTCACGCGAGATGCGGCTGCGCTCATTCTCCTGGGAGCTGGTTACCGCCTCCAGATAGCGGCGCAGGCCGGCCCGATAAGCCTCCACCTGCTCGGCCAAACGCTCGAAGGTGCGAGTCAGCAGATCGATCTCCTGCACTCCGCTTGCCGGAGGCGCCAGAATGCTTGCGCCGCTGGCCAGCCGTGGGATCTGCCGCGCCAGCTGGGTGATCGGCTGCAAGATCCGGCGCACCCCCAAGCCGAGGAACAGCGCCACGGTGCCGAGCACGAGCAGCGAAGCCACAGCCATGCCTGCTCCCAAGGTGCGGATGGGCTCGACCACCACCTCCCACGGCTCTCGCACGATCAGCCCCCAGTCGGTGCCGGGGACCGGCGCGTAGCCCTGCACCAATCGCTCGCCCGAGGCGGCGGTCCACACCATCCCGCCCGTTTCGCCGGCGATCACACGCTCGACGAAAGGCCGGTCGCTGAGGTCTTGCCCCAGCAGCTGTGGATCCGGATGGTAAATGGCGCGACCGCTTGAATCCACCAGGTAGGCAAACTCTTCGTCGCTCTCGGTCAGCCCGCGGACTGATTCGCTGAACGGCAGGTCGTCGAGCGGCATTCCAGCCAGCGCAACGCCCGCAAACCGGCCGTCGCTGTCGTACAGTCCAACCGCCAGCACGACGATCTCGCGGCCGCTGGCCGGATTCTCAAGCACGTCGCTGAAGACCGGTTGGTCCGCCTCCAGAGCGGCCTGAAACGGGGCGATTTCGGAGATCGGTCGGCTGCTGGGCTGCCAGCCTGCCGGCTGGGCCGCCAGCGGCATCCCACCTGGATCGGTGATCACCATGCAGCAAGAAAAGCGTTCGGCGATTTCTGGTTCCAGGTTGAGCACCCCCGGGGAGGTCCCCAAGCGCGCCCAGCCGGCCTCCAGCGCGGTCTGCAGCACCAGCGCCTGGTCGCCCAGCGTCCGCCCGATCTGACTGGCGGAAATCGCCGCAAGCTGGCGGTCGCGATCGATCAGCAGCGACGAAACCACCTGTTGATAAGCGAGCAGGCCGGCGACAATGGCGCCGGTCAGAACCAGGCCCATCGGCAGCGCGATCCACAACACCGACTGCACGAGCAGCTTGCGGGTGGTGGAATTTCGGGCCATCTGCGGCTCGAGTTAGTTGTCCAGCACCAGCCAGCCCAGGCGAATGGCCGAGAGCACCGCTTCAACCCGCGAACTGACCTTCATCTTGGCGAAGATATTGGTGAGGTGGGCCTGCACCGTACGATCGCTGATCGAGAGCTGCCGGGCAATGGCGCGGTTGATCAGGCCCTGTGCCGCCAGCTCGAGAACTTGCATTTCACGCGGCGTGAGCGCGGCGTCCGCGGCATCGGGTACCGGCAGCTCCGCCGCATCCTGTGACACTCGCGTCACCAGCTTCTGGGCGATGGCTGGATCGAGCGGGGACTGGCCTCGGTGGACCAGTCGGATGGCGGCGATCAGTTCGTGGGCCGGAGAGGTTTTCAGCAGATAGCCGCTGGCGCCGGCTTTGAGCAATGAGAACACGTACTCATCGTTGTCGTGGGCGGTCAACACCAGCACCCGGGAGCGCGGCACCGACTCGCGGATCTGGCGGGTAGCCTCGATCCCGGAAAGCACCGGCATGCGCACGTCCATCACCACCACGTCGGGCTGCAGCGATGCGGTAAGCTCGATCGCCTGCTGCCCGTCGGCGGCTTCGCCGACTACCTCCAGGTCGGGCTCGCGCCGCAGCAACTCGGCGGTGCCCTGCCGCAGGACGGCGTGGTCATCGACAAGCAGCACGCTGATTCGCTCCGTTGCATCCACGGCAGCCTCCGCCAGGCTGCTCAGTGGCCGCGCCGCCGCACCACGCCGGGTGGTCATCTCAGGCCCGCCCACGAGCACGGGTCATTGTAAAGCAGGCCGCTGCGCACCAGCGCGAGCAGCTCGGTGCCGGGAGAACTCGGTGGGCCGCCGGGCGCTGGGCGGGCTGCGCAGCGCCCACTACTCGGTGCGTAGGGCCTGCACCGGAAGCAGCGTGGCGGCTCGCAGCGCCGGATACACGCCGGAAACCAGCCCCATCACCGCCGCAAAGGCCAGCGCCAGGCCGAGCAGCCAGGGCGGCGGGATGATGTCGACCGCCGCCGGCGGCACGCCGGTCTGCGCTGCCTGCCGCAGGGAGTTCACCAGCGCTAATACGCTGATCACCCGGCCGGCCAGCCAGCCCAGCCCGACTCCCAGCAGCCCGCCCAACATGCCGATCCCGGCCGCTTCGCCCAGGAAGGCGGCCAGGATGTCGCGGTTGCGCGCCCCGACCGCCTTTAGCAGGCCGATCTCTTTGGTGCGCTCCAGGATGGCCATGGTCATGGTGTTGGCGATTCCGATGGCGGCCACGATCAGCGCGATGGCACCCACCCCGCCAAAGCCGATCTGCAGCAGCTTGAAGAAGCCCTGCAGGCCTTCGATGATATCGGCCGGCGTGTACGCTTCGTAGCCCAGGGACTTGATGTCGTCGACCACGTCGCGCGCGTTGGCCGGATCGTCAACCTCCACGATCGCCATCGGATAGCCGTCGCGGGCGCGGTTGATCCTTCGGCCGAAGAACCACTGATTGTAGGACTCGACCTCCTCCAGGCCCATGAACATGTTGTAGTCGACCTCCCCCTGGGTTTGGGTCAGGACGCCCACGACCTTAAGCTGAACCGAGCGGCGGATCTCGACGCCCTCGTTGTTCCACTTGCTCAAGGTCAGTCGCAGCACCTGGTCCTGCAGATCGGGGGGTGGAGGCGGCTCCTGGCCCGGCTGTTGGTGCGGGTTGTAGAAGTTCTGCGGCACCCGCGAGCCGATCACCACCTCACCGCGGCCCGGAACCGCCGTGCCACTGGTCAGCCGGTAGCCCAACTGCTCGAGCATGTCTGGCTCGATGCCCAGGATTGAACCCCAGCCTTCCAACACGCCGTAGCGCATGTAGAACTGGGCTTGCAGGTACTCGCGTGGATAGACCCGCAAGACGCTGGGCAAGCCGGCCAGCTCGACCAGCGTGTTGTCGGTGATTAGATTGAGGTTGGGATCAACGCCCGGGCCAACCGGCCCGCTGGACATGACGGCCGTCTCGAATCCGACCTGGCCGTAGCCAGGATACACCTGCACCTGGCTGAGTTCGTTGATGCCCCACAGGTTCTGCGTGGCGTTGCGCTGCATGCCGATGCCCAGCGACACCAGCACCACCACCGAGGCGGTTCCGATCACCACCCCCACGGCGGTCATCGCCACCCGGCCCTTATTGCGGGCCAGGTTGTCCAGCGTGAACGAGAGCAGGTCGAGCAGCTTCATCGCCCCTCCTTAGCCCGGGGGCCCGATGTATTCCTGGGGCGGGAAGAACTCGCCTTCACCTTCCACCATCCCGGGCTCGGACGGCTCCCCGCTATCCAGGCCCAACAGACCCAGAATTGCCCGCCACAGCGTCTGCCAGAACCCGCTCGGTTCGGCCGCCGCACCGCCGCCATCGATCATGCCGCCATCCTCCATCGGTGGAAACTCTTCGGGCATTTCGGGCATCGGCTCGACCATCAGCAGCAGCTCCTGTTCGAAGCTCAACAGCTGGTTGAAGTCGTCCACGTATCCCACGCTTACCCGCACCGGGATCTCGCCCGGCATATCGGGAAACAGCATCGGATCCAGCGTAAAGTAGCCGCCCGGATCCAGATAGCCAATCATGGCGGTGCCGTTTTCCAGCGTCGATCCGTTGTAGCTGACCTGCAAGCGGCCAAGTTGGGCGCTGATCCGGTCCATGTTGACCACCTGAATCGGAAGGCTGACTGGCTGGCCGGCAAACAGCGGCTCCAACGGCCGATAGAAGCTGACGTCCAGCAGCGGCGACGAGCGTACGATCAAGCTGATCACCTGTTCATCGCTGAAGCTCTTGCCTTTGTCGTCCGAGTAGCTGAAAGTGAGCTTGACGATGTACACCCCTGGCCTGGTGGCACCGTTGACGATCATTTGCTGTGAGGGCCGGAAGCTCTCGGCCGCCTCCAGATCGCCCAGAAACTGCACGTTGGAGTTGCCCAGCGGGGCGAACACTGTGAAGTCCCCGCCGGAGCTGGAACCGTCGGCATTGGTCTGGCCGCTGCTCGGTCCGCTGCCGCCGCCCAGCACCATCGAGATGCGTTCGGCGCGGCCGCCGCCGAAGTTGTGTACCTCCAGCTGAAGCTCAAACTCCGCGCCCGGGCGCAGCTGGGCCGGCTCACTCTGGTGCCCGACCACGATCAGCAGCGGTCTGGGCACTGGGGTCGGCGTGGGGGTGGGAGTAGCCCGGCTGCCGCTGCCCGAGCTGCTGCTCGGCGCTCCGATCACCACTCCCAGGCTGAAGCTCTCCGAGTACGAGTCGCCAGCCTCATCCAGGTAGCTCACAGTCAGACTGATCAGCCCCACCGCGCCGTTGCTGAGCGCAGTCCCGGCGTACATCGATTGGGAAAAGCTGGTGGAGGCGCCGGGCGCCAATGTGCCGGCTGAGACTACCCCACCGTTTCCGCCTGGGATGAAGTCACCTGCGGCGAAGCTGGCCACCACGCTGCGCGCCTTGGACGAACCGGTATTGGCCAGGCGGAAATGCAGCGTGAATTCCTTACCCGCTCTGGGCGCTGAGCCGCCCACGCTGTAGGACTCAACGATTACGATCGGGCGGCCGCTTTGCGGCGGTGGGGTGGTCGGATCCTCGGTTGGAGGAACCGCGCTCGCGGTGGCGGTTGCGGTGGCGGTGGCCGTCGCGGTTGGTGTGGGGCTCGGGTCGTCCTGCAGCGCGACGCTACTCGCCGACGAACTGCGAACCAACAAACCCGGAACCAGCACCAGCGCCAGCACGGGAAGAGCGGTGATCGGGAAGCGTTTGTTCATGTCAGTGCACTCCGTATGGAGCATTCACTCCGTGAGATTGAGAGAGACGGCCTGCGAATACTCGGCCTCGCTGACCCGCCGGCCGTCCATCAGAAACAGCGTGTCGCTGGCAAAACTGGTGATGCGCGGGTCGTGGCTGACGACCACCACCGTGCGCCCCTGTTGATTGAGCTGGGACAGCACTTCCATGATTCGCATCCCGGAGCCGCTGTCCAGGTTTCC
>CAZJUE010000166.1:0-6257 GCA_964549025.1 uncultured Anaerolineaceae bacterium
GCCAGTTCGGCCTGCATCGCGCCCGCGATGCCTACACCGCCGGATCGGCGCTCAGTCCGGACGTACTGCGCTTCTTCGGCGCATTGGGCCTACCGCTGCGCCAGATCTACGGTTCGACCGAGCTCACCGGCGGCACGCTGATGCACCGTCGCCAAGCGTTGAAGTTCGCCTCGGTCGGCGAGCCGATTCCCGGTGCGCGGGCCAGCATCTCGGAGGAGGGCGAGATCCTGCTCAGCGGGCCGGGCTTATTCCTCGGCTACCATAAGAATCCGGAGGAGACCGAAGCCTGCCTGTACGAGGACGAGGAAGGCGTATTGTGGTTCCGCACCGGCGACGCGGGCCACATCGATCAGGATGGGCAGCTGATCTACCTCGACCGGGTGAAGGACATGATCGAGTTAGCCAGCGGCGATCGCTACTCACCCCAATTCATCGAGGGCCGGCTCAAGTTCAGCCCGTTCATCAGCCATGCCCTGACCCTAGGCGACTCCAGCAACGACTTCGTCGCGGCTATCATCACCGTCGACTTCGACAACGTCGGTCGTTGGGCGGAAAAGAAGGGCATCCCCTACACCACATTGAGCGACCTCTCGCAGAAGCCAGAAGTCTACGAGTTGATCCGCAAGGACGTCGAGCAGGTCAACCGCACCCTGCCACCCTCTGGCCAGGTGCGCAAATTCGTTCTGCTGCACAAAGAGTTCGACGCCGACGAAGGCGAGATGACCCGTACCCGCAAGCTGCGGCGAGCCTTCCTGTATGACCGCTATGCGCAGGTGATCGATCTGCTGTACTCGGACCGCCAGCGGCTTGAGATCGACGATGTAGTGCAGTACCAGGACGGGCGCGAAGGTCACATTCGCTCTACTTTGAACGTCGAGATTCTGGACCGCGAGTCGGAGCCAGCGTGAGCCGTCCGACATTGCCGCCACGGCTGGTAGCTTCCCAAGATCAGCAGCTATGAATTGGCCGCTGGTGCCTCAGCAGTTGATGTCCGGCGTGCTAAACGGCGGCATCATCGCGCTGGTAGCAGTTGGCATCGTGCTGATCTACAAGTCGTCGGAAGTGTTCAACTTCGCCCAAGGCCACATGCTGCTGATCGGGGCGTTGCTGACCTGGTGGTTCGCCGGGGCCAACGAGAACGGCAACGAGCTTTTCAACTTGCCCTTTGGCGCGGCGCTGATCCTGGCATTGGCAGCTTCGGCGGGCCTGGGCTTTGCCATCGAGCGGTTGGCGCTGCGGCCGATGACCGGGCAGCCGCTGATCGCCATCATCCTGATGACGCTCGGCCTGTCACAGTTCCTGGAAGGGATTGCCAGCGTGTTCTTCGGGGTGCAGCCGAAGAGCAATTTTCCGGCACCGTTTCCCTCCAGCGACGTCTACCGCATCCCATTCCCAGGCGCATTTAACGAGGTGATCATTCTAAAGAAGACCCTGGTAGCGGGGTTCGCCGCCGCGATGTTGGCTTCGATCGCCTTCGCCTTGGTCTTCCGCTTCACCAGGTTCGGGCTCTCAATGCGAGCCACCGCCGAAGATCACGAGCTGGCCCGCAGTATTGGCATCCGGGTGCCGCGGGTCTTTGGCGCTTCGTGGGCGATCGCCGGGGTGATCGCCACCTTTGGCGGCATCCTGCTGGCGATGCTCAGCGGGGCCAGTCTGAGCATGACCACCGTGGTGCTGATCGCCTTTCCAGCCATCCTGCTGGGCGGACTGGAATCGCTTCCCGGCGCTATCGTCGGCGGGATCGGGGTCGGACTTTCCCAGGCATTGGTGCAGGCTGCCAAGGCTCCCATCGTGCGCAGCTCGGCCGAGATCGCGCCCTACTTGCTGCTGCTGATCGTGCTGATCTTGCGGCCCGAAGGCCTGTTCGGCCAGAAACGGATCGAGCGGATCTAAATGCTGCGACCCGCCGGCGAGTTCGATACCAGCTACGCTCAGGACATGGCCACCATCCGGCGGCCGTGGCAGTGGGCGCTGCTGGTCGGCTTCCTGGCACTGATGGCCAGCCTGCCTCTGTGGGGCAGCGCCTACCTGGTCTCGACCGTGAACCAGATCGCCTACACCGTGATTGCGGTGCAGGGGCTGAATATCCTGACTGGTTTCGCCGGGCAGATCTCGCTGGGCCAGGCGGCGTTTATGCTGGTGGGTGGTTACGTCTCGACCCTGGTCGCCGCCCAGCTCGGGTTAAGCGTGTTCCTCTCGATCCCTATCGGTGCCTTGGGAGCCGGACTGGTAGGAATCCTGTTTGGCTTACCGTCCCTGCGGGTGAAGGGCTTCTACCTGGCAATGGCCACTCTAGCGGCCCAATTCATCATTCCCTGGTTCGCTCGCCACGCCTTCCCCGATCTGCTCGGCGGCTCCGGAGGTCGGATCGATTCTCCGGTGCCACGCTTGGGCGCATTCGCCTTCGACGAGCCCAGTCGCTACGTGCTGATTTCACTTGCGGTGCTGCTGCTGACCACCATCGTGGCCCACAACCTGGAGCGCTCGCGCCTGGGCCGGGCCTTCGTGGCCATTCGTGACAACGATCTGGCAGCCGAGCTGCTGGGAGTGAACCTGTTCGGATATAAGCTGCGGGCCTTCTTCATTTCGGCGCTGTTTGCCGGGCTGGCCGGCGCGCTGCGGGCACACAGCCAGCGGGCCATCGGGCCCGAGTTCGGCTATGACCTGGTGGAGTCGATTTTCCTGCTCGGCATGCTGGTGGTTGGCGGCCTGGGCAGCGGGATTGGGCCTTTCCTCGGCGCGACCACCGTGGTGCTGCTCGAAGACCTGGCCAATCTGACCGGATCTCTGGCAGTGGAAATCTTCCCGCGTGCATCGGCCTCCGGGCTGCTGACCTCGTTCCGACCGCTGTTCTTTGGCCTGGTGCTGATGTTGTTCCTGATCCTTGAACCGCGCGGCCTGGCCCATCGCTGGAGGCTGTTCAAGGCCTCCTGGCGGCTGCGGCCGTTCTCGTATTGAGCGTGGGGGGTAGGCTCCACCTGTGCTGGCCCGGGGCAATCGACAGAATCCCGCCGGTTCTTCGCCGGAGCGTATCTGGAGAAGGCAATTCGCTCCACCCGAATTAAGAGGAGGTGGTCAACCAGACTCCGATTCGAGAAAGCAGAGCCACCAGATTGGCGTGATTTGCCACAACGAAACTAAGAGTGAGGAGAAGCAGATGATCAAGAAAACCGTGCTGCCGCTGTTGCTGGTGGGAGCGCTGGTGCTTGGAGCCTGTGCCCAAGCCACCGAGGAGCCCACTCCGGTGCCCCCTACCACGGCCCCCGAACCGACCGAGGAGCCGATGGAGGAGCCGACCGAGGAACCGATGGAGGAGATGGGCAACTGCGAGGCTGGCTATGAAGGCGAGACCATGGTGTGGTACTCGCAAGCCGGACTGACCGGTGCGCTGTCGACCATCCTGGGTTCGGCGTTCATCAACGGAACCAATGACGCCATCGATGATTTGAACGCGGCCGGCGGCGTATGCGGGGCAACGGTCGAGTTGAACCTGACCGACACTCAGTACGACGCCGAGCAGGAGATCGCCGCCTACGAAGTCAACCGGGCTGCTGATCCCGCGCCGATGTTCATTCTCACCTACGCTAGCCCGGCCACCATCGCGCTCAAGGACCGGGTGGCGGAAGACCATATCGTCAATATCGCCGCCGGCCTGAACGCCGCCGCGGCCTACGATCCGGCGGATGGCTATACCGTGTTGATCGCACCGATCTACTCCGACCAGTTCGCCGGTTTCCTGCAGTGGGTCAACGACAACTGGGCCGACGTCAAGCCCGAAGCGGCCGGCGATGAGATCGTTGTCGGCGTAATCGGCTGGGAGGGCAGCTTCGGCGCCGGAGCTACGACCCCCAATGCGCTGGCCTACGCCGAATCGATCGGAGTTGAGGTGCTGCCCTTGGAAACCATCCCGATCAGCCCGGAGGCCGACCCGACCGGGGCAGTGCAAAACCTGCAGCTGGCCGGAGCCAACGTGCTCTACATCCAGAACCTCGGATTCGGCACCGCGCAGGTCATCGGCACCATCCGCGCCCTGGGCGTGTGGGATGACTTTGTGGTCGGTGGCGTGAACTGGACCATGAACCAGGACGTGGTCAACATCCTGGGCGAGAGCGCCGCCGCCATGAACGGGTACTACGCTCCGTTCCCGTTCCTGTGGTGGAACGACACCGACGATCCGGGCGTGCAGCGAATGATCGAGGCCTTCGAATCGCGCGGCTATCCAGAAACCGACAAGCAGGTTGGCTACCTGATCAGCTACGGCGCGATCTTCGCCATCGCCGATATCGTGGAGCGGGCCATCGACAACGTCGTACTGGAGAACCTTGACGGAGACGCCTTCTTCGCCGCTCTGCAGGAGATGGGTTCGGTCGCCGGGCCGGGTTCGCCGTTCCTGTTCGACGTGCAGAACGGGAACCGGGCACCCAATATGGCCCAGATCCGGCAGGCCCAAGCCACCGCCGAGGGCACCATCGACTTCGTCGTCGTGGAGGACTTCTTCGAGCTGCCCGACATGCGGCCGTAGTGCAAAGAACGAATCTGCGCAACACAGCAGGAGGAGCGCCGCGGCGTGCCGCGCTCCTCCTCTTGTATCGAACCGCTGGAGCGGATCGTGCTGCAACTTAACAACATCGAAGTCATCTACAGCAACGTGATCCTGGTGCTGCGCGGGGTCTCGCTGCAGGTGCCGCCGGGCAAGATCGTGGCGCTGCTCGGCGCTAACGGCGCCGGCAAGACCACCACGTTGAAGGCTATCTCCGGGTTGCTGCGCAGCCAGGAGGGTGAGGTCACCCGCGGCGGCATTGAGTTCGAGGGGCGGCGCATCGATCGCCTGCCGGCCGAGGATATCGTGCGGATGGGTATCGTGCAGGTGCTGGAAGGTCGCCGCGTGTTCGAGCATCTGACAGTGCAGGAGAACCTGATCTCCGGAGCGCTGCCGCGGCGCGGCCAGAGCAATGGGGCGGCGATCGACGACGATCTCGAACGGGTATACGGCTACTTCCCGCGGCTGAAAAAGCTGCATAGAAACACCAGCGGATACCTGTCCGGCGGCGAGCAGCAGATGCTGGTAATCGGCCGTGGGCTTATGGCTCGGCCGAAGCTGCTGATGCTGGACGAACCTTCGATGGGTCTGGCGCCGCTGCTGGTACAGGAGATCTTCGAGGTGATTCGAGCCATCAACCAGGAGGCTGGGGTTCCGATGCTGCTGGTCGAGCAAAACGCTCGGGTGGCGCTGGACGTCGCCGACTACGCTTACGTGATGGAAACTGGACGGGTGGTGCTGGACGGCCCGGCCGACGAACTATCCGAAAACGAAGATATCAAGGAGTTCTACCTGGGCCTCACTCAGCTGGGCGAACGCAAGAGCTATCGGCAGGTCAAGCACTACCGGCGGCGCAAACGGTGGCTGGGATGAAGGCGGAGCACAGTCAGGCTCCGGCCCTTACAGTCTGGGGGGCCTAGATGAACGGTGAACCGCTGACTCTACATCAGGTTTTGCAGCACAATGCCAGCCAGCGACCGGGTCAGCCGGGGGCGATCTCCCCCGAGCGCACCCTCACGCACGCCGAACTGTTGGCGCAGGTCGATCGGTTGGCGGCCGGGATCGACGAGGCCGGGATCAAGCCCGGTCAGCGGGTCGCGGTGCTGGCGCAGAACTCGATCGAGTACCTGGAGCTGTACGGCGCCTGCGCCAAATCGGGCGCCATCGTCTATCCGATCAATTGGCGATTGTCCAGCGAGGAAGTCGCGGCGGTGCTGTCGCTGGCCGAGCCCAGCATGCTGGTGGTAGGCGAGGAGCACTTGGCGCAGCTGGAAGGGATCGACCTGGATCCGATCGAACACCGAATTGCGCTGGCCAAAGATGCACCGGGCGGCTATCGCAGCTTCAATGAGCTGTACAGCCAGGCGGGCAGCCAGCAGACACCCGCTTCGGCAGATCAGCCGTTCGTCGTCCTCTCCACCGCCGCGGTCGCCGGCGTGCCGCGCGGCGCGGTGCTGTCTCACGCCAACCTGGCTGCCGCCAGCCAGGTAGCTATGGGAATGCTGGAGCTCACCGAAGCCGATCGCCATCTGGCAGCTTTGCCGCTTTTTCACATCACCGGCCTAAGCTTGTCGCTGGCGGTGCTGGCCGCCGGCGGCGCCAACGTGGTCACCCCGGCTTTCGATCCGGCGCTTTCGGCGCAGCTGATCGATACCCATCGGGTCAGCCTGCTGGCCGACTTCCCTCCGGTGCTGGAGATGCTGCTGGAGGCGCGCGG
>CAZJUE010000167.1:0-6201 GCA_964549025.1 uncultured Anaerolineaceae bacterium
ATCATCAATCGCCCCAGTCCAGGATAGTTGAACACGTTTTCAATCACGATCAACCCGCTGATTAGCCAGCCCACGCTGATTGCCACGACCGTAATGGTGGGGAGCAGCGCGTTGCGCAGCACATGGTTGACAATGATCTGCGGGCGACTCAGCCCCTTCAGCGCCGCGGTACGTACGTAGGTCTTCCGTCGTTCCTCAATTACGCCGGTCCGAGTCAGCCGCGCCAGGTAGGCCAGCAAAACCAGGGAGGCGGTCAGCGCTGGCAGGATCAGCATCGGCAAAGCCTGGAAGTACCCGGTGCCCACCCGAATCGAGGAGTTGGCCGGCAGCCACCCTAATCGAAAGGCGAACAGCTGGATCAGCAAGATGCCAGTGACGAACTCCGGCAGTCCGACGACCGAAAGCGCCCCCAGGTTGATCAAGTTGTCCACCGGCTTGTTTTCCTGGTAGCCAGCGATCACGCCCAAACCAATGGCCACCGGCACAGCCAGAACCAGAGTAGTCAGCGCCAGCATCAGAGAGTTGCCAGCGCGCTGCAGAACCAACGGAAGCACTTCCGCTCGGGTACCGAAGGAAGTGCCCCAGTCGCCGCGCACGAAACCGCTCAGCCATCGGAAGTACTGCACCGGCGCTGGCTGATCCAGGCCTAACTGCTCGCGCAGCGCTTCCAGCGCGGACGCGCCGGCCTCCCGGCCGAGGATCACCCGCGCCACATCGCCCGGCAGCACCTGGGTGATGGTGAAGATGATCGCCGAACTGAGCAGCAGCGTCAGCAGCAGAAAGGCCGCCCGCCGCGCCAGGTAGCCGCCCATCTAGTCCACCCGCGCTTGCATCTCAAAGGCCCGCCGTTGCTGGCTCCGTAGCTCGTCCAGCGGGATGTGGCAGAACACTCGCTTCCCGCTCGGATCTTCGTGCCAGGGAGGTGTACGTTCGATGCACAGGTCACCCAGGAAACGCGGGCAGCGAGTGTGGAACGGACAACCGGTCGGGATTTCAGTGGGGCTGGGCGGCTCACCCTGCAGCCGGATTGGCTGCTGGGTGGCCTGCGGATCAAGCAGCGGAATTGCTGCCAGCAAGGCCTCGGTGTACGGATGATAGGGCGGATCGAAGAGCTGGTCACCAGGAGTAAGTTCCATCAATTGGCCAAGGTACAGCACACCCACCCGGTCGGAGACATAGCCGACCACTGCGATGTCGTGGGAGATGAACAACATGCTGTTGTCGTGGTCGGATTGCAGCTGATTCAGCAAATTGAGGATCGTCGCCTGTACCGAGACATCCAGCGAAGAAACCGGCTCATCGGCCAACACCAGCTCGGGCAGCGCAGCGAACGCCCGGGCAATTGCCACCCGTTGTTTCTCTCCACCGCTCAGCTGCGAGGGGTAGCGTTCGGCATATTTGGGGGGCAGGCGTACCGCGGCCAGCAGCTCGGCGACCTGCCCCGCGCCGGCGCCGCCGCGCAGGCGCACCAGCGGCCGTTCCAGGCTCTGGCCGACGGTAAGGTACGGGTTCAGGCTTTGGTCGGGTTGCTGCGAAACCATTTGCAGGGCGCGCAGCACCTCCAGCTTGCGCCCCCTTATGCCAGAGGGCAGCAGCCTACCCAGCAGCTCGATCGAACCGCGGCGCGGCTCGACCAGGCCGACGATCGCCCTGGCCAGCGAACTCTTACCGCTCCCGCTTTCGCCGACCAGCCCCAGCGTCTCGCCGGCTTGCAGATCAAAGCTCACGTCGTTCACCGCTCGCACTCCACCGGCCGCCTCACCGCTTAGCCACTCGCGCAGCTTGCCTCCAGGGCGGTAACGCACTTCCAGATCGGCCACTTGAAGAAGCGACCGGGGGCTGTCGATCGGCAGATTTGGCGCCTCGGGATCGCGCGCGGTCTTGGCGCCCTGAGTTGCCCCCCTCGAAGGCAGCTGGCGCGCATCGAGCTCGCCGCTGTGGATCTCTTGCCAGCGGTGGCAGCGCACCCGTCGTCCCTCCCCGGCAGTCTCGAGCGCCGGACGTTCTTCCCAGCAGCGATCGATCGCCACCGGGCAGCGCGGAGCGAACACGCAGGCCTCGGGAAGCTCGCCCGGCGCAGGGAGCGTGCCGGGGATCGATCGCAGCTGAATGCGGCGCTTGGATTCCCCCAGCCGCGGCACGCTGTCCAACAGACCTTGGGTGTAGGGGTGCAGCGGTTGGGCGAACAGCTGCGGCTTGGGCGCGTCCTCCACCAGCTCGCCGGCGTAGAGCACCGCGAGCCGATCGGCAAACTGCGCCATCACGCCTAGGCTGTGCGAGACATACAGCGTTGCGGTGTGCCGCTCGGCCATCAAATCGCGAATTAGATCCAATACCACCGCTTCGGTAGTGGAATCCAGCCCGGTGGTCGGCTCGTCCAAAACCAGCAAGTCGGGCTGTTTGCTCAGCGCCATAGCGATCAACACCCGCTGCTGCATCCCGCCGCTGAGCTCGTGTGGGTAGCTGCGCGCCACCCGCTCCGGATCGGCAATGCGGACCATGCGCAGCAGCTCGGCTCCTGAATCCTGCTGCGACAGCTGGGCTTCATGCAGCTGACGTTCGATGCGCATCGCCGGATTCAATGCCGATCCCGGATCTTGCGGAACCAGCGCCAGCTGCCTTCGCCAAACCTGGCGCAGCTCGGATCTGGGCATCCCGATCAGCTCCCGACCATTGAGCAAGATCCGGCCGCGCCGGATTACTGCCTGGCGGGCCAGGTAGCGCATGGCAGCCAGTGTCAGGGTGGATTTGCCGGAGCCGCTTTCGCCGACCAACCCGTGAACCTGGCCGGGCTCGATGGTCAGATCGACCCCTCGCAGCGCCAGCTGCTCAGCACGCGGACTGCGATAGGCGACGGTAAGGTCGCGTATCGCCAGCGTCGGGCTGAAGGACGTCACCGGCGGTTGGGTTTCAGACGCCATGCTCGCCCAGGCTGGGCGCGCGCAGCGCCCGGCGCAATCCATCGGCGGTGAGGTTGACGCCGATTACCAAGCCAGAGATGGCCAGCGCCGGCAGGTAGAGCGCCCATGGAGTTTGAAAGACGTGATCACGGGCCTCACTGACCATCAGTCCCCAGTTTGGATTGGGCGGCTGGACGCCGATGCCGAGGAAGCCCAGCGAGGCGATCAGAAAGATCGAGTACGAGAACCGCAGTGCAGCCTCGACCGCCAGCGCCGGCAAGGCGGAGGGCAGCAGCTCGCCCAGCAGAATCCAGCCAAGCGACTCGCCCTGCAAACGCGCCACTTGTACGAAGTCGCTCGGCTTCACCGCCAGCACCACGCTGCGCACTACCCGAGCCACGATGGGGGTATACACCACCGCGATCACCAGCAACACACCGAGCTGACCGGGGCCGATGGTCCCCAGCAGCAACAAGGCCAGCAGCAGGGCCGGGATGGCCAGCAGCCCGTCGAACAGCCGCATCAACAGCTCATCGAACCAGCCGCCCGAGTAGCCGCTGAGCAGTCCCAGCGTGGCCCCCAATACCACCGCCAGCAGGGTTCCGCTGCCGGCGAAAACCAGAATCTCTCGCGCCCCAAGCGCCACCCGGCTAAATACGTCCCGCCCCAGGTGATCGGTCCCAAACCAGTGTTGGCTGGAGGGAGGCTGTTGGGCTTCGGCCGCCAGCTGCTCATTGGCGCCGTAGGGGGCGATCAGCGGCCCGAGCAAGGCGACCACCAGAAAGACCAGCACGATGCTGGTGCCCAACGCCGAGGCCGGCTTGCGATAGAGCTCTGCTAGGACCGCAAACGGGCGCCAGCCCCGCACCGGGGTGACGCCCGCAGTCATGGCTTGCGTTGTCACCAGATAGGTTACCTGGAACTGGTCACTTGACTGAGATCGGTTCGTCCGGCGAACGCCTTCAGCTCGAAGTCCTCGAATCCTTCGCGGATGGCAGCGAACTGTGCGAAGTAGTAGGGAATGATAACCGGACCACGCTCGATCAGGATGCGCTGAATCTGCTGGTAGGCCTCGGCCCGCTCGACTTCGTCCATTGTCGACCCGGCCAGTGCCGCCAGCTGGTCGAACTCCGCGTCGCAAAAGTGGGATTCGTTCCAGCGGGCCCCACAGATCAGCATCAGGTCCAGGTACTGCTGGGCGACCGGACGCGAGCCCCAACCGGTGATCCCCAAATTGACTTCAAGCCAGCCGTCTTCACCGTAGTACACGCTTTCCGGTTCCACCAAGATATCCAGCTCGATTCCGGCCTCTCCCCACTGCTGCTTCAACACCGCGGCCAGGTCCGGCCGACCGCCAGTGTCAGGGGTATGCAGTTCAAGCTGCAAGCCGTCTTCGTATCCGGCCTGTGCCAGCAACTCGCGGGCGGCCTGTGGATCGCGCTCCGGGAGTGAGACCGATTCGGAATAGTAGTCGACATAGAGCGGGCCGATCGGGCTGTCGCGGCCGATGGCCCCGTGGCCGCCCTGCACCAACTCCAGGATCTCCTGCCGGTCGGTGGCCAGCTTGAGCGCCTCGATCACCCGCGGGTCGTCGCCAGGGGTGCGATCCGACCGCAGTCGAACCAGATCAAAGCCGTTGGTCGGAATCTCGTAGGTCTGGACGTCGGGCGCAGCTTGCAAGCTTTCGTAAATCGAGGTGCTCATGCGCAGCATCAAGTCGACCTGCCCCCCACGCAGCGCATCGGCCATGGCATTCTCGTCGTTGAAGAAGATGATCTCGACCCCCGCCAACCCCGGGGCCGCGCTCTCGAAATAGTCCTCATTGGCGCTCAGCACCACCCGGTCTTCCGGGATGTAGCTCTCGACCCGGAATGGGCCGGTGCCGTTGAACTCGGTGGCGGGATCGGCCGTGTCGGCCTGCAAGATCAGAGCTCGGTTGTCGGACAAATCGTACAAGAAGAATGGATTGGGTTGGCTCAACGTGAATGTAACCTGCAGCTCACCGTCGGCGGTGACCGACCTCAGTTCCTGATAGACGTCCGCTGCGGCGCTTCCCAGCTCAGGGTCCGTCAGCCGTTCAAAGGTCCAAACCACGTCGTCGGCGCCGAATGGATCGCCGTTGTGGAAGCTCACCCCATCGGCGAGGGTCAGTGTGTACACCAGCCCGTCGTCGCTGATCTCCCAGTCGGTCGCCAGCCGCGGCACGACCTGGTTCTGAGGATTGATGTCCACCAGGTAGTCATAGACGTGGTTGGCGAACAACACCTCGCTATCGGAAGAAATGAAAGCCGGGTCGGTTTGCACCATCGGCTGCATCGCCACCCGCAGCACGCCGCTTGGAGCAGCCGCGCCGGCACAGGCCGTCAGCAACACCAATAGCGCGCTGAATGGGAGCAGGACTCGGATTCGCAACGAATTAGTGATCACGGGGCGTCTACCCTCCGATTGACGGGCGCGGCAAACACCAATTTCCACGCCGGCGCTACGTTTTAGACTCACCGAACCCAGAAAACTTACGTGACGGGATTATAGCGACGGGCAATTAACAGTTTCGAAAGCTCGGCCACCGCAGCCGGAATCAGCAGCAGCGGCAACACAAATTGCCACTGCTCCAACCCCAACGGAACGGTGTCGAAGACCGGGCGCAGCACCGGCAGGTAGATCACCACCAGCAGCAGCAATGTCGAGGAGGCCACCGCATACAGCATCGCCCGGTTGGAGAACACGCCGATGCGAAACAGCAAGTAGTGTTCCGATCGAGAGGTAAATGCCCGCAGCAGTTCGGAGAATGACAGGGTAGCGAACGCCATGGTCCCGGCGAACTCAGGATACATGCGTAGCCCGATTGCGAAGGCGGCCAGCGTGACGCCGGCAATGGCGATGGTCTGCACCCCAATGCGGGTCCACATGCTGCGGTTGATGATCGGTTCCTGAGCCGGCCGCGGCGGCTGTCGCATGATGTTCGGCTCCCCAGCCTCCAAGCCGAGCGCCAACGCCGGAGCGCCGTCGGTGATCAGGTTCAGCGTCAGAAGCTGGATGGCGGTCAGTGGCGAGGGCAGTCCGGCCACGATGGCAACCAGGATGCTGAGGATCTCGGCCACATTGCACGAGAGCAGGTAGAACACAAACTTGCGGATGTTGGCGTAGATCACCCGCCCTTGCTCGATGGCGTCGATGATGCTGGCGTAGTTGTCGTCGGTCAGCACCATGTCGGCGGTCTCTTTCGCCACGTCGGTGCCGGTGATTCCCATGGCGATTCCGATGTCGGCCCGCTTCAGCGCCGGCGCGTCGTTGACACCGT
>CAZJUE010000168.1:0-2102 GCA_964549025.1 uncultured Anaerolineaceae bacterium
ACCCCGAAGATCGAAACACGATCGTTTATCGCCCCAACCGCGGTCCTTATTGGGGATCTCGAAATTGCCGAGGAGGTCAGCATCTGGTTCGGCGCCGTATTGCGCGGCGACTACGGAAAGATCATTGTTGGTCGCGGCAGCAATGTGCAAGACAACGTGATGATCCATGCCCCGAATGACGGGAAGACGGTTATCGGTGAAGAGGTGACCATCGGCCACGGCGCAGTTCTGGAAGGCTGCACGCTGGGAGATCACACGGTCATCGGCGCCAATGCAGTGGTTTCTTTTGGAGCGGTGATCGGTCAGCGATGCATGGTCGCAGCCGGTGCAGTGGTCAGCGAGGGAATGACGATTCCGCCCGGCATGTTGGTGGCGGGCGTTCCCGCCGAGGTCAAGAAGGAGTTGAGCGGCCGGTCCAAGGAGTGGGTCGACGCCGCTGGAGCGTACTACCGGCAGCTGGCCCGGAAGTATCTGGATCCGAAGCAGCGGATCGGCTAACCGATTCCCAATTGCCTGGCCAGCCTCCCTGGCACGCAAAAGTAGGTGACGCTGATCGCCGGATTCTTGTGCTGAGGGAGCCGGAACGGGTAGATTGTCCGGCTCCGATATCCGTACTTGTCGAGTACCCGATAACCGGCATGCTCGGCGCAGGTCCTCCAGCTCCAGCGATTGCCTGCATGCTCCCGCTCAATCGCCGGTCGCAAGCCTTGACCGGACATCTCATGCACGTAGCGGAAACCGGCATGATAGGTGTTCCAGGCGGTCTGGATGAGCGCCTCGTCGTCCAGGGCAGATTCCTCGGTAAAGATCAGGAGGTAGCCCGCCTCGGCGTACTGACGAAACACCTCGACCATCTTCTGGTTGGTCTGTTCACGGATCTCATGGAATCCGTTTCCAACCATCATGACCGTGGGCTCGCTGGCCAGCCCCTGAACTGCCAGGTACTCCGTGACGATGTGGGGCTCGCCGATGTCGGCCGAGCGAATGAATTGCAAATTGCTGGGGAGCACACCCGCCCGCTGCTGCTCCAGGGCCTGGTCGATGGCCGCGTCTTCGAGGTCCGCCCCGAAGTAGTGCAAACGCGCTTCGCCGTCCCGCGCGTACCGCTGACGGACCGCCTCACCTCGCCCTACGGCGTGCTCTATGAACACCGTGTATGCAAAGCCGTGGTCCGCGCAGAAACGATCAAGGTTGTCGTTGGCGATCGAAAAGGTCTTTCGATTGGCGTCCTGGCTGGCGGAGACGTTCTGGCCACGGTGGACCCATACGCTGTGGGCTCCCGACCGAAGCAGCTCCGGGAGCTGATCGAGGTAAGTATGGTAGGCGCCGATGATTCCGAAGGCTCCCGGGCCGCGGGCGAAAACCCGGCCTCCCAATTCGGTCACCCGGCCGTCAGCCAGATAGCCGGCGGACTCGAGCAGTATATTGAGCTCAGGGGCGAAGTTCGGAATCTGTTCCTCCGGCCGGGTCCCCTTTTGTAGCCGCTGCGTAATCCCCAGTACGCGCAGGCCGAGAACCGCCGGAAGCACCCGGTAGCCGAGTTCGATTTCGTGCTGGCTGGCCACCCAGCCGCCGGTGGGCCGCTGCTCCGGTATCTGAGCAAGCCATGCCTCGAGCTCCGAGTTGGCGGCACCGGCGGTGGACAGCCAGTCGGCCAGGTCAGGGACCAGATTGCGGCGAAGCGCGGCAGGGATCTCTGAAATGCCATTGATGACCGCTGCGATCCCAGGTTCCGGAGAAATCCGGAAGTCGCCATCGCCGGCGCTCAGGTATCCGCGCGCATGCAGCAGCCGCAGATCGGTGCACAGCTGATGCTCGTCGAGCCGATGCTGTTCGGCGTACACCACCGGATCCAGTATCCTGCCCGACCGTAGCCAATCCAGGATGCCGAGTTCACGGTGGGCGGAGAGGACGTGTCTGAGCACCCATAGATCGGGCGGGGCGGTGACCCCGGCGGTGAACACGATGGTCTGCAGGACCTTGGCGGCGCGCCGGATCGACTCGAGTTCCGTCGGTGCCAGCTGCATTCGCTCGGTGATTGCGGCCTGAAGCGTGGAGGTCCAGTCCAGGATGGCCTGGCCGGCGCGAAAGAGGTGAGGAAC